>DATJDB010000035.1:0-23048 GCA_035497635.1 Pseudomonas sp.
ATCGGTCGGCCTGGCGCCCATTTGCCGCTAGGGCCCGGCTCTGCTAGTGTCGCGCCCGTTTTGTCGTTCCGAGAACTGCGTCATGGCCATCCGCAAGAAAGCCCCCCTGGATTTCGAACAATCCCTCGCCGAGCTGCAGCAACTGGTCGAGCGGCTGGAAGGCGGCGAGCTGTCGCTGGAAGAATCGCTGAGCGCCTTCGAGCAGGGCATCCGTCTGACGCGCGACTGCCAGGGCGCCCTGGGTCAGGCCGAGCAGAAGGTGCAGATGCTGCTCGAGCGTGACGGTGAAACCCGCACCGAGCCGTTCGAGGCGGACGACCAGGAATGATCGAGCGCTACCAGAAGGACTGCCAGCGCCGCGTCGATAACGCGCTGGAAAGCCTGTTCGTACCGCCCCGCGCGGAACTGGAGCGCCTTTACGCCGCCATGCGCTACAGCGTGATGAATGGCGGCAAGCGCGTGCGCCCGCTGCTGGTCTACGCCGGCTGCCAGGCGCTGGATGGCGATCTGCAGCAGGCCGATGGCGCCGCCTGCGCCGTGGAATTGATCCACGCGTACTCGCTGGTGCATGACGATCTGCCGGCAATGGACGACGACGATCTGCGCCGTGGTCAGCCCACCACCCACAAGGCTTTCGACGAAGCCTGCGCCATCCTTGCCGGTGATGCCCTGCAGGCGCTGGCCTTCGAGGCGCTCAGTCAGCCCTTCGGCAACCCCGCCGACCCGGCCTTGCGCCTAGAGCTGCTCACCGATCTGGCCCGCGCCGGCGGCGCGGCCGGCATGGTCGGAGGCCAGGCCATCGATCTGGAATCCGTGGGCCAGCGTCTGGATCAGCAGGCCCTGGAAACCATGCACCGGCACAAGACCGGTGCGCTGATCGAAGCCAGCGTGCGCCTCGGCGCCCTGGCCAGCGGCAAGGCCGATGCGCAGCGCCTCGTCGCCCTGCAGAGCTATGCCCGCGCCATCGGCCTGGCCTTCCAGGTACAGGACGACATTCTCGACGTGGAAAGCGACACCACCACGCTGGGCAAGACCCAGGGCAAGGACCAGGCCCACGACAAGCCGACCTATCCCGCCCTGCTCGGTCTGCCCGCCGCCAAGGCCTATGCGCTTGAGCTGCGCGATCAAGCGCATGCCGCGCTGGCGAGCTTCGGCGAGGCTGCTGAACCGCTGCGTCAGCTGGCCAATTTCATCGTCGAACGCCGTTCGTGACGCTGAGAGTGGCCAACGCGTTGCGTTGATCACTCGACGGCTGGAGGGCGATCGGCGCCTTTCCGGCCGCCGGCAGGGGGGGGCTAAAACACCTCGCGCTCCGAACGCAGTGGCAGCGGCGTCAAACCGTTCGGACCGATGCGCTCGGCCTTGCGCACCTGGCCGGTCTGCGGGTCGTATTCCAGACGCAGCACCGGCATGCCGTTGCCGTCCACACGCACCTCCTGCAGCAGCCGGCCCTCCTCGTCGAAGCGCTCGTGGCTGCCCACGCTGATGCCGCCGACCTGCGAGCCCCGGTAGCGCAGCCGGCCACTGTTCCAGTACTGCTCGATCTTCATCAGCGCCGGACCGTGATCCGCCTCCTGCAGCATGCGCCGCTCCTTCAGCCGGCCGTTCAGGTACCACTGGCTGTCGCTGAGCAATCGGCCGCGTTCCCAGTAAACCTCGCGCAGCAACTGGCCGGTCTGCGCCCATTCGCGCTCGAAGCCGTCGCGCCGGTCCTCCGGCTGACCGATGCGGATCGAGGATTCGCTGCGCTGCTGGCCATTGCTGAAATAGCGCACGCGCACGTCGTGGTCGCCGTTGCGCCGTTGCAGGCTGGCCAGCCGACCGTTGCGGTCGTACTCCTCGCGATGCAGCAGCTCGCCCCGCAACCAGACCTCCCGCGCAGTGATGCGGCCGCTCTCGTCGTGCAGGGTCAGCTCGGCGGGCTCGCCGGAAAAGCCGCACCAGGCCAGGTCGCGCGACTCCAGCAACGGCCGGTCGGCGCAGCGCAGGCTGCTCAGGCGCCCGTCGGCCAGCAGCGCCACGCTGGCCAGCTCGCGCCCCTGGTCGTCGACGTAGGCCAGCCGGCTGAGGCTGGCGTCCTCGCGAAAATGCCGCTCCAGCCCTTCGCGCCGACCCTCCACGAACTGCACCTGATAGCGCACCACGCCATTGGCGTAGAACTCCCGCAACAGGCCGTGCGGACGGCCCTGCTCGTCCACCTGCTGGTCGCGCAGCACACGCCCGAAGCCATCGAACTGGCGTTGCACGCTGATCGCCGGCTCCGCTTGCGCAGCCGCCTGGCCGTCGAGGATGACCATCAGCAGCAGCGCTCCGAGTTGCAATCTTTGGGGGCGTTTCTTCACTCACCCTCTCCTTTTAGCCGAGAGGCGCGCGACATCGCGCCGCACCTGCGTCGGTACACAGACTAGCAGCGGGCCATCGCACCTGCCGTCGGCGCCGCGCGTATCATGGCCGGCATGTTTCGACTCCTTTTCAATGACTGGCGCCACGCGCCGACCCGGCGCCGCGTCTGGGCGCTGACCGTTCCCATGCTGCTTTCCAGCCTCAGCGTGCCGCTGGTGGCGCTGGTGGACACGGCCGTGATCGGCCACCTCAGCCATGCCCATCAACTGGGTGCGGTGGCAGTGGGCGGCAGCCTGTACACCCTGCTGATCTGGTGCTGCGGCTTCCTGCGCATGGGCACCACCGGTTTCGCCGCCCAGGCCAGCGGCCGGGGCGACGGTGCGGCGCTGCGCCAGCTGTTGCTGCAGGCCGGATTGCTCAGCCTGGCGCTGGCCGTGCTGCTCGGTCTGCTGGCGCTGCCTCTGAGCGGCGCGGCTCTGGCGCTGATGGAACCCTCGGCGGCCCTCGATGAGCTGGCCCGCGACTATTTCCATATCCGCCTGTTCGGCCTGCCAGCGATGCTGGCCAGCCAGGCGTTGATCGGCTGGTTCCTCGGTGCGCAGAACGCCCGCGCGGCGCTGGCCATTCTGCTGACCATCAACCTGCTCAACCTGCTGTTGGACCTGTGGTTCGTGCTCGGTCTGGAGTGGGGCGTGGCCGGCGCCGCGCGGGCGTCGGTGACCGCCGAATGGAGCGGCGCGCTGCTCGGCCTGCTGCTGTGTCGCGGCGAGCTGGCGCGGCACGCCGGCGCGTTGCGCCTGGAGCCGTTGCGCCATTGGCGCCAGTGGCGGCCCTTGCTGGCCGTGAACCGCGACATCCTGATCCGCTCGCTGGTGCTGCAGGGCGTGTTCTTTCTGGTCACTGTGCAGGGCGCGCGACTGGGCGATGTCACCGTCGCCGCCAACGCTCTGCTACTCAATGGCCTGCTGCTTACCGCCCACGCCCTGGACGGGTTGGCCCATGCGCTCGAAGCGCTGTGCGGTCACGCCATCGGCGCCCGGGATCGGGTCGCCTTGCGTCGCAGCCTGGTGGTGGCCGGCGGCTGGTCGCTGCTCGGCAGCCTGGGCTTCGCCCTGCTATTTCTGCTCGGCGGCGAGCACTTCCTGCGCCTGCAGAGCGACATGCCGGAGGTGCTGGCTGCGGCCCGTGAGTATCTGCCATGGCTGGCGCTGCTGCCGCTGCTCACGGTGTGGAGCTACCTGCTGGATGGCCTGTTCATCGGCGCCACCCGGGCGCGGGAAATGCGCGATGCCATGCTGCTGGCCGCGCTGCTGGCGCTCCCGGCGGGCTGGCTGCTGCAGGACTGGGGCAACCACGGCCTGTGGCTGGCCTTCTGCCTGTTCATGCTGCTGCGCAGCCTGGGTATGGCAGTGCTGGCGTGGCGACTATGGCCGCGATTGGGAGCAGCAGATGCGTGACTTTTCTTGTTTATCGTCGCCACTGCACCGGGCCTGTTAGCGGCCAGAACAACGCTGACCGCCCTACGCCGGGCCACGATTGAGGCACCGGTTTCGTAAGAGTGGCTTCACCCGTTATGGCGAAGTCAGGTACGACGAGCGCGTCAGCCCCAGGCGCAGGGCGTCCAGGTAGCGGTTGCGTTCGGCGGCGCCGAGTCCGGACCCGGAGACCTTGTCGCGGTAGAAGCTCATCAGCTCATCCGCCGACAGGTGCACGTAGCGCAGCAGGTCCTCGATGGTGTCGTGGGTCTCGATGCCGGCGTGGTACACGCTGCCGTCGGCACGCTGGTAGATGTTCACCGAGTCGGTATCGCCGAACAGGTTGTGCATATCGCCGAGGATTTCCTGATAGGCGCCGACCAGGAAGATACCCAGCAGATATTCCTCGCCGGGCCGCACCTCGTGCACCGGCAGGCTGGTTTCGATGCTCTGCTCGTCCACGTAATGGCGGATCTTGCCGTCCGAGTCGCAGGTCAGGTCCTGCAGCACGGCGCGGCGCAGCGGTTCCTCGTCGTTGCGGTGCAGCGGCATGATCGGCAGGATCTGGTCGATCGCCCAGGTGTCCGGCAGGCTCTGGAACACCGAGAAGTTGCAGATGTACTTGTCCGCCAGCTTGTCGTTGAGCTCGTCGAGCAGCGCGCGGTGCGAGCGCTGGCGAACCTTGAGCTGCTCGTGCAGACGCCGGCAGATGGCGTAGTAGCACTGCTCGGCGAGCGCCTTCTGCAGCAGGTTGAGCTTGCCGGCCGAGTACTGCGCGGCAACCTCGCTGATGAAGTGGGTGGCGCGCCAGTAGGTTTCGGCCACGGTCTCAGGATCGCCGTGCCCGAGCATGTCGATCAGCTCGCGCAGCGACTCCGGGTATTCCGCCTGCGGGTCGAGTTGCGGCTCCGCGTCGTTGTGGCGCTCCACGTCGGTCACCTGCACCACCAGCACTGCGTGGTGCGCGGTCAGCGCGCGGCCGCTCTCGGAGAAGATGTGCGGGTGCGGAATGCCCTGCTCGTCGCAGAATTCCTTGAGCATGCCGACCACCGCGCCGGCGTAATCCTCGATGTCGTAGTTGATCGAGCTGGCGTTGCGCGAATGGGTGCCGTCGTAGTCGACGCCCAGGCCGCCGCCCACATCGACGTAATCGACCGGCAGACCGAGCTGGCGCAGCTCGCCGTAGTAGCGGATGGCCTCGCGAAAGCCGCGGCGGTAGTCGGCGATGTTGGCGATCTGCGAGCCCATGTGGAAATGCAGCAGGCGCACGCCCTGGTCGAGGCCGGCCGCGCGGAAGCGTTCGATCACCGAGAACAGCTGCGCGGCGGACAGGCCGAACTTGGACTTCTCGCCACCGGTGTCCGCCCATTTCGAGGAGGCCAGCGAGGACAGGCGCACGCGCAGGCCGATCTGCGGCTGCACCTTGAGCTCGGCGGCTTCCTCGATGAGCAATGTCACCTCGGATTCCTTCTCGATGACGATGAACACGTTGTGGCCGAGCTTCTGGCCGATCAGCGCCAGGCGAATGAATTCGCGGTCCTTGTAGCCGTTGCAGACGATGGTGCCGCCGCGGGGCGCCAGCGCCAACACCGCCAGCAGCTCCGGCTTGGAGCCGGCCTCCAGGCCGATGGCGACGTGGTCGGTGGCGATGATGCTTTCCACCACCGCTTCCTGCTGGTTGACCTTGATCGGGTACAGCGCGGTGTAGCGGTTCTGATAGTCGAGCCGCGCGATGCTGGCGTCGAAGGCGCCGGTGAGCTGGCGCACCCGGTCCTGCAGGATGTCCGGGAAGCGCAGCAGCAGCGGCAGTTGCAGGCCGCCTTCGCGCAGTTGCTGCACCTGCTCGTAGAGATCGATGCCATTGGCCTCCAGGCGCCGGGGGCGGACTTCGACACGGCCGGCGTCGTTGAGGGCGAAGTAGCCGGCGCCCCAGTGGCGGATGCCGTAGACACCCCGGCTGTCGGCCACGGTCCAGTGACTGCCGTCGTCCTTGCGTGTGCGTCGTGCCATGGGCTGCCTCTCGATACTGTGAACCGGACCCGAGCCTGCCAGTTTGGTGGCGGGTTGGGAAGGTTGCGAATGGCGCCGGTCTCCGCCACGTTTCGTGGGAGCGGACTTGTCCACGATGCTTTTGCTTTCGTGCAGGCCGTATCCACAAGCTCGCGGACGAGTCCGCTCCCACGGGGTTCACAGCCGCCTGGCTACCCGCCGGACTTCTTCGCCTTGAAGCCGCGCTTGAGCAGTTCGTCCAGCAGCAGCTCGACATGCTCGCCCTGGATTTCGATGATGCCGTCCTTCAGCGCGCCGCCGCAGCCGCAGCGCTTCTTCAGCGCGCTGGCCAGGTCCTTGAGTTCCTCGCCGGCCAGCGGCACGCCGCTGACGGTGGTCACCGTCTTGCCGCCGCGCCCCTTGGTTTCCCGGCGCACGCGGGCAATGCCGTCACCCTCGGGGACGATCGTCTGCTTGCAGACGCAGGCCTCTCGCGGCCGGTTGCAGTCCGGGCAGTGACGACCGCCATCGGTGGAATAGACCAGCCCGCCCAGGGCGGACAGGGAAGTGAGTTTCTTGGCCACGACGACTCCTCGGTAAAGCGCGGGGGCGGCAGTTTAGCGAGAAAGCCGCGACCCGACCTAGCGCAGGAACAGGCGCAGCGCTTGCAGCGAGTCCGGACAGTAGGATTCGTGGCGGCTATGCGCCAGGGCGTCCTGGGGCGCCATGAAGCGCGCCTCCAGCACCTCCTCCGCCTGCAATACCAGCGGCTGGTCGGAGACCGCCGAGAACACCGCGCCCCACAGGCGGTTGCCCGGCTCGTCGAAGAAGAAACGCCCATGCTCGTGCAGCGCGACGCCGCTGATGCCCAGTTCTTCGTGCAGCTCGCGGGCGGCGGCCTCGGCGTATTCCTCGTCGGGGCCGACCATCCCGCCGGCGGCCACGTCCCAGAAGCCGGGGTACAGCGCCTTGCTCAGGGTACGGCGGTGCACGCACAGCTCGCCGGCGCCATTGAACAGCAGGACGAAGGTGCCGCGCCCGATGCGCCCGTTCTCGCGCAGCTCGGCACGCGGCAGCGCACCGAGCAGGCGGTCTTCCTCGTCGACCCAGGCCACCCGCTCCAGATCGGAGGCCTGGCGATGGGCGCGCTCCTCGGGGGAGATGCTCATCAGCCCTGGCTCAGCAGGTTGCGCAGGTCGATGATCGCCGCGTTGGCACGCGAGATGTAGTTGGCGATCACCAGCGAGTGGTTGGCCAGCACGCCATAGCCACTGCCATTCAGAATCATCGGACTCCACAGCGGTTCCTGGGCGGCCTCCAGCTCGCGGATGATCTGCCGCACGCTGATCAGCGCGTTCTTCTTGGCCAGCACGTCGGCAAAGTCCACCTCGATGGCGCGCAGCATGTGGGCCAGCGCCCAGGCCTGGCCACGGGCCTCGTAAAACACGTTGTCGATCTGCAGCCAGGGCGTTTCCACCCGCTCCTCGCGCAGCTGCGGGGTGCCTTCCTTGGGGTTCAGACGTACCCGACCGATGCTCGCCGACAGTCGCTGCGACAGCGAGCCCAGGCGCGTGGCCACGTCGCCCAGCCAGGCATTCAGGTTGTCGGCGCGGGTGAAAAAGCGCGCATTCTGCTGGTTCGGGTCGGCCAGGCGCACCAGATAGCTGTCCAGATGGCGGATGGCCACACGGTATTCACCCTCGGTAGCCGGCAACGCCCAGCTCTTGTTGTCGAAGTGGAACAGCGGCTCGGCCTTGGCCAGGTCCGGGTCCTCGGTGGACTGCGATTGCGAACGGGCGAAGTCCTTGCGCAGCGCGCGCGACAGGTCGCGCACCTGCACCAGCACGCCGTATTCCCAGCTGGGCATGTTGTCCAGCCACAGGCCGGGCGGGGCGACGTCGTTGCTCAGGTAGCCGCCGGGCTTGTCCAGCAGGGTAGTGGCTATGCGGCGCAGGGTTTCCACCGTGGTGTAGCCGAGCGCCAGCTGACGCTGCGCGCCCTCGGCCGAGGCCTGGGCATGCTGTTGTACCGGGAAGGCTGCCGGCTCGCGACTCCAGTACCAGCCGACCACCCAGCTGACCAGCAGCGCCACGCCGAGCAGTATGGCCAGGCTGCGCGCCAGCCAGCCACCGGGCAGGCGGCGGGTACGGGGCGGCGTTTCCGGGGGAGTCGAACCGCTGTTGCGGTTTTTCCAGTCCAGCATGGCGATGTCCTTCCAGGGTTTCGAAACGGGGGTGAAGCAGTTGCGAGTCACTATATCGGGAACCGTTCCGACCTGCCGGCCGAACTTTTTGCGAGCTGCGTCGGCTTCACGAGAATGTAATCAAAGTGCCATATGTTGCCGGCATCCCGCCCGATGCCCGCCGAGGCCACGATGCGTCTCAAGCTGCTCACTCCATCCATAACCCTGCTGATGCTGGTCGTCTGCCTGGTGCTCGGCGCCACGCTCTGGTGGTCGCAGCGCGCCTTGGAACGTCCCCAGCAACTGATGGGGCAGTATCTGGCGCTGTCCCAGCAGTTGCAGCGTCTGACCGGCGAGATCGGCGCTTACCTGGACGGCGGCGATGCGCTGCGCCATCGAGCGGTGCAGGAGGCGCTGGCGCATTTCGACAGCCAGCTGGCCGGCTTGCCCGCCGCCTTGGGTGATGATCTGCGGCCCAGTCTGCAGGCCCTGCGGCAATTCACCGGCGGCGATCTGCTGGCGGCCGGCAAGCTGGCCGGCGACCCCCTGGGCTTGCTGAGCCAGGCCGAGCGCGAGATGAGCGCCGGACTGGAACAGCTGGCCCACTACGCCAGCCAGGGCGATGCGCGTCTGGCGCGCGCCTACCCGCCCCGTCTGCTGGACGCCGCCCTGCACCTGCAGCGCCTGGGCCTGACCCGCGCACAGCTGCTGGCCGGCGGGCGAGAGGGCCTGGCGAACGACACGCCTGCGCCGCTGGTTGATCTGCAACGGGCCATCGAAGCCGTACAGGGATTGCCGCTGCTGGGCGTGAGCGAGGCGCATGCCTCCACCGACGACACCTTCGCCGCGCTGCTCGGTCTGGAGGCCGGCGACGACCATGCGGCCCAGGAAGATCGCGGCATCGCCCTCAAGCGCGAGCTGGCCAGCCTGGTACAGCGCTACCCGGCCGAGTTCGCGCGTACCCGCGCATTGATCCTGCAGCGCCAGCAATTGCGCGAGGCCAGCGCGAGCCGCATCGCCGCGCTGCACACGGCGCTGGCCGCGCTGGAGCCGCTGGTGCGCGGCGAGCAGCGGCGCATCCAGGCCGAAGTCGGCATGCTGCAGGTGATCGCCATCGCCCTGATCCTCTTCGCCGCGCTGCTCACCTACGCCTTGCAGCGGCATCTCACCACCATGCTGGCGGACCTGGAGCGTGCCCTGGAGCAATGGGCTCAGGGGGATTTCACCCGCCCGGTGAGCCTGCATTCCTGGCTGGGCGAGGTGCAGCGCATCGGCCAGTCCCTCAACCGCCTGCGCGACTACCTGTCCGGACTGGTCGACACGCTGCGCCGGCAGGCCGGCCAGGTGGATGCCAGCAGCCGCAGCCTGGCCGAACTCAGCCAGGCGCTGCACGCCAGCGCGGAGCGCCAGGCCGCAGGCGACGGCCAGATGCACGAGGCTCTCGGCACGCTGGAACAGAGCATTCAGCAGGTGGCCGGCGATGCCGATCAGGCCGCCGAGGCCAGCCGCCTGGCCGGCGAAGCCACCCAGCAGAGCCAGCGGGTGATCGAGCGCAGCCTGGAGGAATTGCACAGTCTGGTGCGGGCGGTGCGCGGCAATGCCGAGGACATCGCCCGGCTGGCCGAAGAGAGCGCCGCCATCGAGCAGGTGCTGGACGTGATCGGCGCACTCGCCGAGCAGACCAACCTGCTGGCGCTGAATGCCGCCATCGAGGCGGCCCGGGCCGGCGACAGCGGTCGCGGCTTCGCCGTGGTCGCCGACGAAGTGCGCGCGCTGGCGCGGCGCAGCGCCGAGGCCACCGAACAGATTCGCGAACGCATCGGTCGGCTGCAGCAGGCCGCCGAGCAAGCGCGTCAGGCCATGCACAGTCAGGTGACGCAGGCCGAGCACAGCGCCGCCCAGGCCGAAAGCGCGGACGGCGCCCTGCAGACGGTGGTCGATGGCATTCGCGCCAGCGTGCAGATGGCTCGACGCATCGCCGCAGCCACTGCCGAGCAGTCGGCCGGGATCGGTCATATCCACCGCCACAGCGCCGAACTGCACCAGCTCGGCCATGCCAACCTGGAACGCATCGCCAGCGCTCATGCACAGAGCGAGGCGCTGCTGCTGCTTTCGCAACAGCTGCAAGGCGCCGCCCGGGCGTTTCGGGTGGACTGACGGCTGCTATCATTCGCGCCCCCGCCACGCCGAGAATCCCCGATGGGCGCCTGGATCGACAGCCTCAATCACTGGCTCAGCCTGAATCCACACTGGCTGGGCATGGCGGTTTTCCTCGCCGCCTGCCTGGAATGCCTGGCGGTGGCCGGCATTCTCATCCCCGGTACGGTGCTGCTGTTCGCCATCGCCATGCTGGCCGGCGGCGGCGCGCTGGAACTCTGGCAGGTGCTGCTGCTCGGCTATGCCGGCGGGCTGCTGGGCGACCTGCTGTCCTACGGACTGGGCCGGCGCTTCCACCAGAACATCCGCCGCCTGCCCGGCCTGCGCCAGCATCCTGAATGGCTGGTGGCCGCCGAGCTGTACTTCCAGCGCTACGGCACCGCCAGCCTGCTACTTGGGCGTTTTATCGGCCCGCTGCGACCGATGCTGCCGATGATCGCCGGCATGCTGGACATGCCTTTCATGCGTTTCGGGCTGATCAGCCTGGTGGCCGCCGCCGGCTGGTCGATTGCCTATCTGCTGCCGGGCTGGGCCACCGGCGCCGCCTTGCGCTTGCCGCTTCCGCAGGGCTTCTGGCTGTCCAGCGGAGTGGTCGCCGCCGGGCTGGGGCTGCTGTTGGCCTTCAGCGTGCAGCTGAGCCTGCGGCGCCAGCGTCTGGCCACGCCGCTGGCCGCCTGGGGCAGCGCGCTGTGTCTGGCCGCGCTGATGCTCGGCTGGCCATGGCTGGCGGCATTCGATCAGGGCCTGCTGGCACTGGTGCAGAGCGGGCGCAGCGTGGGCCTGGACCACGCCATGGTGCTCTTCACCCGGCTCGGGGATTTCACTACCCAGCTGTATTGCGGCCTGCTGCTGTGCGGGCTGCTGGCGCTGCTGCGCCAGTGGCGGGCCCTGGCTCTGGCCGTCGGCACGCTGCTCGGCACGGCCCTGACCAACGCCCTGCTCAAGGCACTGTTCGCCCGCGTGCGCCCGGAAGTGCTGCTCGACCCGCTGAGCAGCTACAGCTTTCCCAGCGGCCACAGCTCGGCGGCCTTCGCCCTGTTCCTTTGCCTGGGCGTGCTGGCCGGTCGCGGTCAGCCGCCACGCCTGCGCCTGACCTGGCTGTTGCTGGCATGCATTCCGGCCACGCTGATCGCCCTGTCGCGGATCTATCTGGGCGTGCACTGGCCGAGCGACGTGATTGCCGGCGCGCTACTGGCGGCCACCCTGTGTGGCGCCAGCCTGGCAGCGCTGCAATGGCGCGCGCCACTGCCGGCCCTGCCGGCCAAGGCCTGGTGGCTGATTCTGCCGGCCTGCCTGGCGCTGCTCGGCGGCATCGCGACCTGGGAGCTGCCAACGGCGTTCGAGTTGTATCGGTACTAGTGTTTCGGAACCTGTATGGCCCGGGACCCTTGTGCAGGCTGTGTGGAAACTCGCGGTCAATTCCAAGGTTCGCGTTGCTACGCGAAATGTGCGGAACTTTTCCGGCTTGGCCTGCCTGGAATTCACGAAAACGCGGAATTTGTGCGTTTTCTGACCAGATCTCATTTCTGAAAACGTTTCCACACAGCCTGTTGTGGGGCCGGGTTTATCCCGGCCGACAGAGTTGAGGAGAACGCCTACGGCGTGGATTTCGACTCCGCTGACCGGCGTAGGGCGGCCAGCGCTTTTCTGGCCGCCGGAACGGGTACCCCACAGCCCCCGCAGCCAGCCACTTACACCTGCTGCAATGCCTCCAGCCAGGCATCCAGCAGCTCAAGGCGCCGCTGCGGATGGGTGCATTCCAGCAACTGCAGCTTGCGTTCGTTCTCGAATGGCAGCAGATAAGCCAAGTAGTCGGCCAGCACGCCACAGCTGTGCACCGCGGCCGTCATATCGAGGGCCGCCACCAGCGGATGCTCCACCAGGGCCTGCAATAGCTGGCGCAGATCCGCATGCTTCTCGCCCAGCGGCGCGTCGACGCCGTCCTCCAGCCAGCGCACCTCGCCCAGCGTCAACTGGTCGGGCTGCACGCGGGCGCTGTCCACCCGCAGGCGCCGCCCGCCTTCCACGCGGATGCCCAGCAGGCCGTTGCTCTGCTGGCGCCAGTCGCGGATCAGCGCCTCGCAGCCGAACTCGGAATAGGCCCGCGGCGCCGGCCCGACCTCCGATCCCTTGAGCAGCGTCACCACGCCGAACCCCTCGCCGCGCTTCAGGCAGGCGCTGAGCATGTCCAGATAGCGCGGCTCGAACAGCTGCAGATCCAGGTTGCAGCCGGGGAACAGCACGGTGTCCAGCGGAAACAGCGGCAGAGTCATCGGCGCGCCCTCCTGTCCCAGGTCAGACAATCAACGCCACCAGGAGTGGCAGCAGCACGGCGGTGGCCACGCCCATCAGGCTCATGGCCAGCGCCGAGAAGGCGCCGCATTCCTCGCTTTCCTGCAGGGCGCGCGAGGTGCCCACGGCGTGCGCGGTCATGCCCATGGCCATGCCGCGCGCCGCCGGATGGCGCACCCGGCACAGATCGAGCAGCGCCGGGCCGAACATCGCGCCGAGCACGCCGGTGATCATCACGAACACTGCCGCCAGCGCCGCCACGCCACCGATCTCGTCGGCCACCAGCATGGCGATCGGCGTGGTCACCGACTTGGGCGCCAGGGTCATCAGCACCAGCCGATCGGCGCCGAGCAGCCAGGCCAGCAGCACGCCAAACACCGTGGCGAACACCCCGGCGACCAGCAGGGTCACCAGGATCGGCACCAGCAGTTGGCGGATGCGCCGCAAGTTGAGGTACAGCGGCACGGCCAGCGCCACGGTGGCCGGGCCGAGCAGCAGGAACAGCGGCGACACGCTGGCGCGGTACTCGGCGTAATCCAGGCCGGTGGCCAGCAGCGTGACCACCAGCACGAGCATGGCGAACAGCACCGGCTGCAGCAGCATCCAGCGGGTGCGCTCGTAGGCCACCACCGCCAGCTGATAGGCGCCCAGGGTGATGCCCAGGCCGAACAGCGGATGATGGATCAGCGCCTGCCAGGCGGCGGAAAAATCCAGGCTCATGCGTCACCGTCCTTGCGCTGCTGGCGGTCGATGAGTTTCTGCATCAGCCAGCCGGCGAAAGCCATCGACACTGCCAGCGACACCACCAGGGTCACGGCGATGGCCCAGAAATCGGCGGCCAGCGCCTCGCCATGCACGATCACCCCCACCGCCGGCGGGATCAGGAACAACGGCAGGAAACGCAGCAGCTGGGACGAGCCCTGGGCGAGCGATTCGCTCACCTCGCCGCGCATGATCAGGAAGCCCAGCAGCAGCAACAGGCCGAGAATCGGGCCGGGCAGGATTGGCAACAACAGCACATTCAACACCGTACCCAGCAGCTGAAACAGGATCAGCCAGGTCAGTCCGCGCAACACCAACATCGAGGCACCTCATTATCCGGACCGCGCATTATAGGCGTGGCCTGCTTTCATACGGCATACTCCCCGCTCCCCATTAATGATGGCAAAGTGGAATCTACATGCGTCTGTCCCTTCCTTTGCTGTTTTTGCTCCTGCTGGCCGCCTGCGACAACCGCACGCCGACGCCGGCGGCCGATGCGCTGCTGCCCGATGGCGGCCGTTACCACGGCGAACTGCTGGACGGTCTGCTGCACGGCCAGGGCCGCATCGAATACCCCAGTGGCGCTCGCTACGAGGGCGAGTTCCAGGAGGGCCTGTTCCATGGCCAGGGCCACTGGCGCGGCGCCTCGGGCGACGAATACAACGGTGGCTTCGCCAACGGCCTGTTCCACGGCGTGGGGGTGTTCAGCTATGCCGATGGCGGCCGCTATCACGGCGAGTTCGTCGGTGGGCGCCTGCATGGCCAGGGCCAGCTGAAAATGCCGGACGGCCATTATCGCGGCGAATTTCGCAACGACCTCTATCACGGCCTCGGCCAACTGGAGTGGAATGACCGCAGCCGCTACCAGGGGCAGTTCCGTGACGGCGAGATCCACGGCCAGGGCGTGCGCCACGATGCCGATGGCGGTCGCTTCAGCGGCCAGTTCGAGCAGGGCCGGCTGCAGGGCAAGGGCCAGTACCGGGGCGCCGACGGCACCCTGTACATCGGTGAGTTTCAAGACGATCAGTTCCATGGCGAAGGCATGCTCACCCTGGCCTCGGGCGAGACCTGGAGCGGTCAGTTCCGCGACGGCCAACCTCACGGCAAGACCGCCTATAAGAACGCCCAGGGCGACCAGTACCAGGGCGCGGTGATCAACGGCCGCTTCGAGGGCCAGGGCGTGCTCACCCTCGCCGGCGGCCAGCGCCAGAGCGGCACCTGGGCGCGTGGCACGCGTCTCTTCGAGGAAGATGGTCAGCCACTGCCGGACCCGCTGGAGCATGCGCTGCTCGATCAGGGCCGCCTGCTGCACGAGGCCCTTGACGCTCTGCCCGCCTCCACGCCGGCGATGGAGCTGTACAGCCTGACGCTGGCCGGCGATGGTCGGCAGAGCGTGTTCCTGCGCGAGGCCGAACAGGTCTCGCAACTGCTGCGCGAACGTTTCGGCGCTCATGGTCAACTGGTGCTGGCCAACCATCGCGATCATCTTGCCGACCGCGTGCTGGCGACCCGCGAGAACCTGCGCCGCGCCCTGCAGGCGCTGGCCGAGCGTAGCGGCCCGGAGGATCTGCTGTTCATCCACCTGACCAGCCACGGCTCGCCCGAGCATGCTCTACAGCTGGAGCTGCCGCGCCTGGAACTGTTCGACCTGACCCCCGGCGAGCTCAACGAACTGCTCCTGCCGCTGGCCGACCGCTACAAGGTGCTGGTGATCTCCGCCTGTTATGCCGGCGGTTTCATCGAACCGCTGCTGGACGAGCGCACCCTGTTGATGACTGCCGCCCGCGCCGACCGCGCCTCGTTCGGCTGCGCCGAGGAAAACGACTACACCTACTTTGGCCAGGCCCTGTACGCAGAGGCGCTACAGCAGACCGACGACCTGGAGGCCGCCTTCACCTTGGCCTACGAAACAGTGGCGGCGCGCGAGCAGGCCGAGGGTCACGAGCCGTCCGAGCCGCAGCTCGGCCCGGCCTCGGCCGTGCTCGACCACTGGCGCAGCTACCTGCGCCAGCTGCGTGGCGAGCCGGACGAAGAAAACCTGGAAGTCGACACGCTATAGCCCTGGAATTGCCCGGCCACTGCGCCGGGCGCATCATGTCGGCCTTCCCTTACGCCGCGAGAGCACCCATGAGCCGTACCCTGATCGACGCCCTGGAACAGGCCGACATGCTGGAAGTCGAGGGCATGCACGCCTTCGAGTTCGACCTCTACGAAGTCGAGGCCGACGACGATATCGAACTGGAAATCCGCGCCCAGGAAGGCAAGCAGCAGTTGTGCTGGGCCTTCAACCACGCCGAACTCCTCACCGCCCGCTATGACGAAGAACAGGACTTGTGGGTAGTCACCCAGGATGGCAAGGAATATTGGGTGCGCTGTTATGACGCCGTCGGTGCGGAAGGCGACGACGCCTGAGGCCATAAACTTCAGAAGGCGACCCACCAGACAATTGATCTGCGACAAACCATCCCATTACGAATTTCGTATGGTTGAAAAATTCTGCTTACCCGCTTAAAAAATACTCACACCACAAGGAAGTTAAGATGTCTCCTTTTAAGTTCATACTTCTAAGCGCAATGATTCTAAGCAGTAGCTCAATCGTACAGGCACAAGAGCGCAGCGAGCCCTCTTTCGCCCTAGGAATTAGCAGCTACGCTACAGCCGTAATAGTAGACACCCCATCAGGCAGAGACGATTGGAGCTTTGGTGGCGCAGCCATTAACGCCACTCTAGCTTTCAACAACAACATTGCGCTGCGAGGTCATCTATATTCATAATCAGAAGCCGACAATGAAAACATAGAGGTTTCCGGATACGACATTCAGGCCTTGTTTGGATCAAACCTTACAAACGAAGGGCTCAAGTACTATCTCGCCCTAGGCCTCTACTCCGAAGAACTGAACGTAGACATATATCGTACCGGATACAGATCTTACCCTTATTGCACTTATTACAGCTACACTGAAAATTACAGCCGATCCATGACAGGCCTCATGCTGGGATTTGGCCTGGGATACAATTGGAGCCGTGTAGCTCTGGACTTTACAGTAAGCATTCGCGACGCCCAGCCATACGCTGATACTTTTGAAGAGCTGAATCTCTATTGGAGCGGTGGGACCGTAGCGGCAGCCTCAGGTGCCTTTTCGCTCGCCTACCGGTTTTAATTGGGTCTAAGCCAAACGCAAAAGCGGCCAGCTTTTTTGGCCGCTTTTGCGCCAAGCTGGATGAGTGCGAGGTTCAGAAGCGCAGCGACAGCGTCAGGGCCGTCGAGGTGGCAGTTACGTCCGAGCGTCGCGCCCCGGCGGCCGGCATTTTTTCGACGTAATCGGCGTAGTCATCCGCGGCGCGGAAATTGAGGGTGTAGTCGAGGGCGATGTGCGACCAGTTGTAGCCAAAGCCCACCCCCAGCTGCGCGCCGCTGAATTCCTCCCGGTCATCGGCGTCGACGCTTGCCGGGCCGATGCGTTCGTTGAAAACGCCCAGCGCCACGTAGTATTTGAAGCCTTCGCGGACCAGGTTGTTGCCCAGCAGCATCTGGATGTCCGAGCCCGTCACTTCCAGCTCGTCGTCGACATCCCAGGTCGCGCCGTAGATGCTGCCGCGCAGCGCCACGTGGTTGTTGAAGGCGGCGCTGCCGATGAAGGCGCCGCCAGTGAAATCCATGGTGCCCACGTTCTTAGCGTCCACATCGATCCAGTACAGCGATCCGCCGAGAGTGAACATGCGGTCGCCCTCGACCGCCTGGGCCAGACCGCTGGCCAGCATGAGTGAACCGGCCAGACCGATGATTGCTGCTTTGCGCATGGCGCCTCCTGGATGATGATCCCTGCCGAAACAACCGATGGGTTGCCATTTAAAAGCCAAACGCCATGACTGGCCAATGCGCACGGGCAACTTGTGACGCGATAGTCGCCGGGTCCATGCTCAGCCACCGCCAACCCGCCCCAGGAAATTGCCATGAACCTGTACGACCGCTACCTGCTGCCGCATCTGATCGACTACGCCTGCGGCATGGGCGAAGTAATGAAACTGCGCAGCCAGCTGGTGCCACAGGCGCAGGGCGAGGTGCTGGAGATCGGCATCGGCACCGGGCTGAACCTGGGCTTCTACGATCCGGCGCGGGTCAGCCGCGTGGTCGGCGTCGATCCGGCCGCGCAGATGCAGGCGATGGCGCAACGGCGGGCGGCCGGGATCGCCATTCCGGTGGAGATGCTGGCCCTGGAACTGGGGCAAATCCAGGCGCAGGACGATCGCTTCGACAGCATCGTCTGCACCTTCACCCTGTGCAGCATTCCCGACGTGGCGGCGGCGCTGGAAGAGATGCGCCGGGTGCTCAAGCCCGGCGGGCGGCTGCTGTTCGCCGAGCATGGCCTGGCGCCGGATGCCGGGGTGGCGCGCTGGCAGGGGCGCCTGACGCCCTGCTGGAAACCGCTGGCCGGCGGCTGCCACCTGGATCGCGACATTCCGCGCCTGCTCAAGGGCGCCGGCTTCGCCATCCGCGAGCTGGACAGCGGCTACCTGAAGGGGCCACGGCCGATGACCTATGTGTATCGGGGCTGGGCCGAGGCCGGCTGAAAGCCGGCCGCGCTGCGCGCTGGTGGACAAGACGGGATCAATGGGGGCGAAGGCCCGGAGACAGTTATCGGGGGAGCAGTTAGATAAGAAAGCTGATTTACCAAACTACGTCGCCGAACACTGGGTGCGCCGTTATGACGCATCTTGCGCGATAGAGAACTATGTGCTGACTTTTTTCGCAGTCAATCTGTGCATCCGGATACTCTGGCCACCAAAGAAAAAGCAATTAATTATTGCTTCAATAACACGCATCAACCCAAGCGGCTTTCCAAAAAAGCATCCCGCCGAGTTGAAAGAAAATTCTGATGCAGTAAACTGCTCGACCCTCATATCGTCTAAGGACAGCAGCGATGCATAGAAGCAAGGCAGTTATGCTCGGCTTGATGGTTCTGAGCAGTGCGACCATGACCGAGGCCCAGGAGCCTTCCGAAAGCTCTTTTGCACTGGGTCTCAGCAGTTACGCTACCGTTTTCTCCGTTGACACTTACAAGGGAAGTGACGAGTTTCGTTTTGGCGGCGCTGCCATCAATGCGACTCTGAGTCTCAACAATAACCTGGCCCTGCGCGGACACCTGTATTCCCAGGAGTGGGAAGACGCCTCCAGCACCGAGCTGTCTGGATTCGACCTGCAGCTTCTGCTGGGCTCGAATCTCGCTCGGGAAGGTTTTAAATACTACCTGTCACTCGGTCTCTTTTCGGAAGAACTGGAAGAGCCTGGCTATTCACGCTCCCTGAGCGGCACGATGATCGGCTTCGGCCTGGGATACAACTGGGAACGTGTGGCCTTGGATTTCTCGCTCCATGCCCGCCAGGCCCAACCCTATGCGGACATGCTTGAAGAGTTGGGTTACCCCTACTCGGGCACCGTGTCAGCTGGCTCCGGCGCCCTTTCTCTCGCCTACCGGTTTTAATCGGGCCTGAGCAAAACGCAGGGCGGTCAGTATTGTTCTGACCGTCCTGCGCCAGAATCCTCGAAGAACCGGGCAGATCCGGCCCGCTCTTGTAAAAGCGGCTTCAGCCACGATTACCCCCGCGCACATCCAGCGCATCCACCAGCCCGGCAGCGATGGCCATGCCGACCAGTGCCGGCAAATGCTCGGCCTGCATGCGTTTCATGACCCGCGAGCGGTACAGGTCGACGGTCTTGATGCTCACCCCCAGCTGCTCGGCGATCTCGCGATTGGTGTAACCCTGCACCAGCGGCAGCAGCACATCGCGCTCGCGCGGCGTCAGGCTGGCCAGGCGTTCGCGCACCGCGTCGAGTCCGTTGCCCGGCGTGGTGCGGCTGAGGGCCTGCTGCACGCTGTCGAGCAGCAGCTGTTCGTTGTAGGGCTTCTCGATGAAATCCACCGCGCCGGCGCGGAAGGCGCGCACCACGATGGGCACGTCGGCGTGGCCGCTGACGAAGATCACCGGCAGGTCGATGCCGCGCTGGCGCAGGGCGTCCTGCACATGCAGCCCGCCCATGCCCGGCATGCGCACGTCGAGCAGCACGCAGGCGTGGGGCGAGGATGTGCAGGCGTCGAGAAACGCCTGGCCGCTGGTGAATGGCAGCGCCTGGATGCCCACCGACTCCAGCAGCCAGACGGTCGAATCCAGCATGCCTTGGTCGTCGTCCACCACATACACCCGTTGTTCCTGTGGCTTCATGGCCGGTTCCCTGTCTCGTTGTGGTTGTCGCGCAGCGGCAGACGGCATTCCAGACACAAGCCGCCCTGCTCGCCGGGCCGTGCCTCCAGCGCCCCGCCAAAGCCTTCGATGATGCTGCGGCTCATCGACAGCCCCAGCCCCAGCCCGTCCGGCTTGCTGGTGAAGAACGGCGTGAACATCTGTGCCAGTCGCTCGGCATCCGCACCCGGCCCCTGGTCCTCGACGCGCACGCAGAGCTCGCCGTGTTGCAAGGCCGTGCTAAGCATGATGTGCGAGGCGGCGCCGGCGTGTCGTTCGCGGTTGGCGTCGATGGCGTTGCGCAACAGGTTGAGCAGTACCTGTTCGAGCAACACCGGATCGGCGTAGGCCGGTGGCAGATTGTCATCCATTCGCTCGTCCACCGTCACCTGCGCCTGCGCCGCCTCCCAGGCGCAGAGGCGCACGGCCTCGCGAGCGACCTGCGCCACGTTGAGCGCCTGCATGCGCCGCTGACCCTTGCGTAGAAAGGCGCGCAGGCGGCGGATGACTTCGGAGGCGTGGTTGGCCTGTTCGGTGATACGTGCCAGCCCTTGGGCGATACGCTCGGCGGCCTGCGGATTGCTGCCCAGTGATTGCAGATAGCGCTGGCTGGCGCCGGCGTAGTTGACCACCGCAGCCAGCGGCTGGTTGATCTCGTGGGCAATGCCCGAGGCCAGCTCGCCCAGGGTGATCAGCCGCGCGGTGTGCGCCAGCTCGTCCTGATGGCGACGTTGCTGTGCCTCGCGCAGTTCACGCTCGGTCATGTCGCGGGCCACCAGCGAGTAGTAACGCTCGCCGGTGGCCGGTCGATGGGCCAGCAGCACCAGCGACACCGGCAGCGAGGCACCCGCCTCACACGGCTGCAGACGCACTTCGCCGCTCCATACGCCGCGTTGTTCGGCGCATTCGCGGCCTTCGCCACGCAAGCGCTGCAGGTCCTCGGCGCCGAGCAGCGCCTCCAGCGCGGGCAGCTGTTCGCCCACCACGCCCAGGGCGCGGCGCGCCGCCGGATTGAGGTAGGTCAGCCGCCCCTTGGCGTCGACGAACATCACCAGG
Source organism: Pseudomonas sp. (assembly GCA_035497635.1). GTDB lineage: Bacteria > Pseudomonadota > Gammaproteobacteria > Pseudomonadales > Pseudomonadaceae > Serpens. Next base: position 20,497 of record DATJDB010000035.1, read on the forward strand.
TCGGTGTTCACCTCCACCACCTCGGCCAGGCGCCGGCGATTTTCCTCGGCCTGCACGCGGGCGGTGATGTCGCGGGACACGGCAACCACCTCCACCACCTGACCGGTATAGGTCTCGCGAATTGCCCGGCAGGCGGTCTCGAACCACAGGAAGTAGCCGTCGCGGTGGCGAGCGCGGAAGGTCATGGTGTGGTAGCCGTCCTGCTCCAGCGCACTGCGGGCGCGCCCGACCAGCTGGGCCAGATCCTGGGGATGGAACAGCGCACGCGCCGGCGAGCCACGCAGCATTTCCGGCCAGTAGCCGAGCAGCGTCCAACTGGCCGGCGAGGCGTCGAGGAAGCGGCCGTCCAGGGTGTGGCGGGAGATCAGGTCAGTGGTGTTTTCGGTGATCAGCCGGTACAGGCGCCGCGCCCGCGCCCCTTCACGGCCGGCGCGCACCTCGGCGCTGGCATCGCGACAGCGCGCCAGCACGCGCGCCTCGGCGGGATCCGGCACATAGCTCCACAGCAGGATGCGCTCACCGACGTTGGCTTCGACGCTTTCGATGGTCCGTCGCTGCGCCAGGCAGGCACGCACCAGCTGCGCATGGTTGACCGGCCAGAAACGCTCGGCAGGCTGACCCGCGAGTAGTTGCTGCCAGGCACTGTTATGCCCCAGCAGCTCGGCGTTGCCATCCAGCAGCAGGGCCGGCTGCGGATCGGCGTCCAGCCAGGGTGTGTTCGACGGCTGACCGCCGGCCGTGGCCAGCAGATTGCGCAGCAGGACCAGCGCCAGCTCCAGCGCCTGCTGGTTGCCGCCCTCCTCCAGTTGCAGCAACAGCAGACCCGGCTGTCCCGGCTGCAGGACCAGCGGCTGCGCCAGCCCCAGCTCGATGCCGGCGCGACGCAAACGACCGGCCAGCCAGCAGGGCACGCCGCGCAACTCGGCCAGCGACAGCCGCGCCTGCTGCTGCAACTGCGCCCGAAGCGGCTCATCGTTGAGGGTCAGCGGATCGTCCGCCGCCGGCGGCAGGCGCCCTCCGCACATGGGAAGGTAACTGCCACTGTCCGCTTGCCAGGTCAGATACCAGGCCGCCTGCACCGGCGAGCAGCCGCGCAGCAGCTCGCACAAGGCCGCCGCGCATTCGGCCAGCGGGCGCTGTTCGCGCACCCGGCGCACCAGCAGCTGTGATTGCAACTCCAGCGTCTTCATCTATCCACAGCCAGATCTAGTAGAAACACTATAAAACCATGGTTCATATACCAATCCATCTTCGCGCTCTCTATAAGTAAACCCAGCTTGCAGAAAGGCGCGGCCTCCGTTGTCACAGTTGCAACGGTGCGCCCCCGGCAATCACCTCATAACCAGAGCCAACAATCAGCCGCAGGTAACGTGCATGTCGATCTTCGAACAGGGCCTGGCCCGCTCCCCCGTCAACCACATCGCCCTCTCCCCGCTGAGCTTTATCGAGCGCACCGCCGCCATCTATCCGCATTACCCGGCGGTTGTCCACGGCTCCATTCGGCGTAACTGGGCGGAAACCTACAGCCGCTGCCGCCGTCTGGCCTCGGCGCTGGCCGGGCGCGGCATCAAGAAGGGCGACACGGTGGCGGTGATGCTGCCGAACATTCCGGCCATGCTCGAAGCGCATTTCGGCGTGCCGATGATCGGCGCGGTGCTCAACACCCTTAACGTGCGCCTGGACGCCGAGGCCATCGCCTTCATGCTGCAGCATGGCGAGGCCAAGGCGCTGATCACCGACCGCGAATTCCACGAAGTGATCCACGCCGCCGTGGGCATGCTCGGCCGGCCGATCCTGGTGATCGACGTCGACGACCCCGAATACGGCGAAGGCGAGGCGGTCAGCGAACTGGACTACGAAGCCTTCCTCACCGAGGGCGACCCGGAGTTCGCCTGGCAGTGGCCGGACGATGAATGGCAGGCGATCAGCCTCAACTACACCTCCGGCACCACCGGCAACCCCAAGGGCGTGGTCTACCACCACCGCGGCGCCTATCTGAATGCGCTGGGCAACCAGATGACCTGGTCGATGGGCATGCAGCCGGTCTACCTGTGGACCCTGCCGATGTTCCACTGCAACGGCTGGTGCTACCCCTGGACCGTGACCGCATTGGCCGGTGTGCATGTGTTCCTGCGCCGCGTCGACCCGCAGAAGATCCTCACCCTGATCCGCGATGAGCAGGTTACCCACCTGTGCGGCGCGCCTATCGTGCTCAACGCGCTGGTCAACATGCCACCGGAAGCCAAGGCCGCCATCGACCACCCGGTGCACGCCATGGTCGCCGGCGCCGCGCCGCCGGCCAAGGTGATCGGCGCCGTGGAGGAAATGGGCATCAAGGTCACCCACGTGTACGGCCTCACCGAGGTGTACGGCCCGGTCACCGTGTGCGCCTGGCACGGCGAGTGGGACGCGCTGAGCCTCGACGAACGCGCACGCATCAAGGCGCGCCAGGGCGTGCGCTACCCGACCCTGGAAGGCGTGATGGTCGGCGATCCGAAGACCCTGGAACCGGTGCCGCGCGACGGCGAGACCATCGGCGAGATCTTCATGCG
>DATJDB010000036.1:0-27961 GCA_035497635.1 Pseudomonas sp.
GGCAACCACAAGACCCTGAAAGAGTGGAAGGCCAAGTGGGGCTCTGACGAAGTGGAAAGCTGGGCAACCGTACTCGGCTGATTTATCCGCCGCGTATAACAAAACGCCAGCATTGCTGGCGTTTTTTGTTTCTGCACATTACCCGTTGCATTAATACAGGATTTGACTGAGGAACAAGCGGGTCCGCTCATTGCGCGGATGATGGAAGAAGGTTTCCGGATCGGCCTGTTCGACGACCTCGCCACGGTCCATGAATATCACCCGATTGGCCACGGTGCGCGCAAAGCCCATTTCATGGGTCACGCACAACATGGTCATGCCGCTTTCCGCCAGCGCGATCATGGTATCCAGTACCTCCTTGACCATTTCCGGATCGAGGGCCGAAGTCGGCTCGTCGAACAGCATGATCTTCGGCTTCATGCACAACGCCCGGGCAATTGCCACCCGCTGCTGCTGCCCACCGGACAATTGGCCGGGATACTTGTCGGCCTGTTCGGGAATACGCACCTTTTCCAGGTAATACATGGCGACTTCCTCGGCTTCGCGGCGCGGCAACTTGCGCACCCACATGGGCGCCAGCGTGCAGTTCTGCAATACGGTCAGGTGCGGGAACAGATTGAAGTGCTGGAATACCATGCCCACGTCGCTGCGGATCGCTTCTATCTGTTTCAGGTCGCGGGTGAGTTCCACGCCTTCGACGAATATTTTTCCGGCCTGATGTTCCTCCAGCCGATTGAGGCAGCGGATGGCGGTGGACTTGCCCGAGCCGGAAGGTCCGCAGATCACGATGCGCTCGCCTTTATGCACCTGAAGGTTGATGTCCTTGAGCACATGAAACTGGCCGTACCACTTGTTCACTCCGATCATTTCGATCATCAGCTGTTCGCCGGGGGCCGCCTGCCGGTTCGCTTCGCTCATGTTGCGCTCCCTTTAATCAATGCCGGTGCCCGGTTTCCAGTCTTCGCTCCAGATGTTGCGAATAACGGGAAATGCCGAAACAGAAAATCCAGTAGACCGCCGCCGCGAATACATAGCCCTCGGTGGACATGCCCAGCCAGGCCGGGTCCGCAGTGGCGCGCTTGATGCTGTTGAGGAAGTCGAACAGGCCGATGATGATTACCAGGCTGGTGTCCTTGAACAGCGCGATGAAGGTATTGACGATGCCCGGGATCACCAGGGTGAGGGCCTGCGGCATGATCACCAGGCCGGTCATGCGCCAATAGCCGAGTCCCAATGCCTGGGCCGCTTCGTACTGGCCCTTGGGAATCGCCTGCAATCCACCGCGCACCACCTCGGCGATATAGGCGGCCTCGAAGAGAATCACCATGAGCATGGCGCGCAGGAGCTTGTCCAGGTTCATGCCCTCGGGCAGGAACAGCGGCAGCATCACCGAAGACATGAACAGTACGGTGATCAGCGGCACGCCGCGCCAGAACTCGATGAAGGTGACGCACAGCACCTTGATGGCCGGCAGCTCGGAGCGACGCCCCAGCGCCAGCAGGATGCCCAGCGGCAAGGCGCCGGCGATGCCGACTGCGGCGATCACCAGGGTCAGCATCAGCCCGCCCCACTGACTGGTCGGCACGCCGGACAGGCCGAGGAAACCGCCGTGCAGCAGCCAGTAGGCCAGCAACGGGTAGGCGAACAGGAACGCCAGCCCGTAGCGCACCTTATGACGAAACACACCGATGAACAGCGGTGCCGCGCCGATGATGGCCAGCAGCACGGTGAGATCCACCCGCCAGCGCAGCGGCCGCGGATAGAAGCCGTACATGAACTGCCCGAAGCGTTCCTTGACGAACACCCAGCAGGCCCCTTCGCGGCTGCAGTCGGCGCGGCTGTCGCCCACCCAGTCGGCCTTGATGATTGCCCAGTCGAGCAGGGGCGGCACGATCAGCCAGAGCAGGTACAGGCCCAGCAGGGTCAGCAGCGTGTTGAACCCGCCGGAGAACAGGTTGGCGCGCAGCCAGCCGAGCGGCCCCACGCTCAGGGCCGGTGCGGGCAGATCGGGTTTGAACACGTGCGTATCCATGGTGAGCGGCCTGTCTGGCGGGTTCAGTGGGTCCCTTTCGGCGCAGCGGCCGATACTGCGTTGTTACTTCGCGCCAGAGCGGCGCCATGACTCGTCGCAACCACTAGCGCTCCACCAGCGCGATGCGCGCGTTGTAGGCGTTCATCAGCATCGAGATGCTCAGGCTGATCGCCAGGTAAACGCTCATGGTGATGGCCATGGCCTCGATGGCCTGCCCGGTCTGGTTGAGCACCGTGCCGGCGAACAACGACACCATGTCCGGGTAGCCGATGGCCGCCGCCAGCGAGGAGTTCTTGGTCAGGTTCAGATACTGGCTGGTCAGCGGCGGCACGATCACCCGCAGGGCCTGCGGGATGATCACCAGGCGCAGCACTTGCCCGGGGCGCAGGCCCAGCGACGCCGCCGCCTCGGTCTGCCCGCCGCTCACCGCCTGGATGCCCGAGCGCACCGTTTCGCCGATGAAGGCGGCGGTGTAGATGCTCAGCGCCATGACGATCGACACCAGCTCGGGAATCACCACCCAGCCGCCGCGAATATTGAAGCGCTGCAGCTCCGGTACCGACCAGTTGACCGGCGAGCCGAACAGCAGCGTGCAGGCGCCGGGAATAGCCACGATCAGCGCCAGGCTGACCCAGAACACCGGAAATCGCTGGCCGGTGGCCAGACGCCTGGCCCGGGCCCAGCGGCTGAGCACCACCACCAGGGCTAGGGCGACCAGCAACGCCAGCATGAACGGTCCATACGCCTCGCTGGCACTGGGTGCCGGCATCTGCACCCCGCGATTGTTGAGGAAGACGAGGTCGCCCAGGCTCAGGCTGTCACGCGGTCCTGGCAGCGGGCCGATGACCGCGAAGTACCAGAAGAAGATCTGCAGCAACGGCGGGATGTTGCGGAAGATCTCGATATAAACAGTGGCCAGCTGACGGATCAGCCAGTTGGACGACAGCCGGGCGACGCCGAGGATGAAGCCCAGCAGAGTGGCCAGGATGATGCCGATCACGCTGACCAGCAGGGTATTGAGCAGGCCGACCCAGAACACCCGCCCGTAGCTGTCGCTCTCCTGGTAATCAATCAGGTGCTGGGTGATGCCGAAGCCGGCGGTGTTGTCGAGGAAGCCGAAGCCGGAGGTGATGCCCCGGTGCTGCAGGTTGGTCTGGGTGTTGTGGAACAGGAACCAGCCGAAGGCGACCACAGCGGCCACGGCGACGAGCTGGAAGATCCAGGCGCGCGCCTGCGGATCGGTCAGCAGCGAGCCGCGTCGTCCGGAGGGGGTTGCTACTGGCATGGGAAGCCTCTCGAAGGCCACTCACCGCGACCGGCGCGGCTCGGGTACGCAGGAAACCGCCGCCCGCAGCGGGCGGCGGACGGCCCGGCGATCAGCGCACCGGCGGTGCGTACTGAACGCCGCCCTGATTCCACAGGGCGTTGAGGCCACGCTCGATCTTCAGCTCGCTGCCGCTGCCGATGTTGCGCTCGAAGATTTCAGCATAGTTGCCCACCTGTTTGACGATCTGCACCGCCCAGTCGCGGGGCAGCTTGAGGTCCTTGCCGTATTCCCCTTCGACGCCGAGCAGGCGCGCCACGTCCGGGCTCTTGGTGTTCTTGGCCATCTGCTCGACATTCTTTGAGTCGATACCCAGTTCCTCGGCGTTGAGCATGGAGAACAGCGTCCAGCGCACGATGTCGAACCACTCCTCGTCGCCCTGGCGCACCAGCGGGCCGAGCGGCTCCTTGGAGATGACTTCGGGCAGCACCACATACTCGTCCGGCTTGGCCAGCTTGATACGCTGCGCATACAGCTGCGACTGGTCGGAGGTCAGCACATCGCAACGGCCGGATTCCAGTGACTTGGCGCTTTCATCGGAGGTGTCGTAGGTGATCGGCGTGTATTTCAGGCCATTGGCACGGAAGTAGTCGGCAAGGTTCAGCTCGGTGGTGGTGCCGGCCTGGATGCACACGGTGGCACCATCCAGCTCCTTGGCGCTGGACACGCCGAGCGACTTGTTCACCAGAAAGCCCTGGCCGTCGTAATAGGTGACGCCGGTGAAATTCAGCCCCATGGCCGAGTCGCGCGAACTGGTCCAGGTGGTGTTGCGCGACAGCACATCGATTTCCCCGGACTGCAGGGCGGTGAAGCGTTCCTTGGCGGTCAGCGGGCTGTACCTGACTTTGCCCGCATCGCCGAACACTGCCGCCGCCACCGCCCGGCACACATCGACATCGATACCCAGGTAACGCCCCTGGGCATCCACATAGGAGAAGCCGGGCAGCCCGTCGCTGACGCCGCACTGCACGAAGCCCTTCTTCTTTACCGCATCCAGGGTGGCGCCGGCCTGGACCGCGCCCGCCGCGCCCAGCAGCGTGACGGCACTCAGCACGGTCAACAGGGAGTTGAGCCTTTTCATTCGAACCTCCGGTTGCTTTTGTCGTTTGGTTTCGGCACTCACCATTCCCTGGTTGTTCGAACGAATGGCGGCGACAGCGGCCCGCTCAGGCAGTCTAGTTGGCAAACCACGCCCGACCAGGATCTCGCCCTGCCTGTGGAGCAAGGTCCATACCAGTACGGCGGTTACCCGCAAACGCGCCAGCGGGTATCCTTTCTCCCCCGAACATCACCGCCCGGCCCGCCCCCGAACGGGGCGCTCGCACCGATCTGGAGCCACCATGACCGAACCGCTGATTCTCAACCCCCGCCAGCCGGCCGATGCCTGCGTGATCTGGCTGCACGGCCTGGGCGCCGACCGTTTCGATTTCCAGCCGGTGGCCGAACAGCTGCAGGAATCCCTGCACACCACCCGTTTCGTACTGCCCCAAGCGCCGAGCCAGCCAGTAACCATCAACGGTGGCTGGTCGATGCCCAGCTGGTACGACATCCTCAGCATGGGTGCCGATGGCCGCACCATCGACAAGGCCCAGCTGGAAGCCTCCGCGCAGAGGGTGATCCAGCTGATCGAGACGCAACGCGACAGCGGCATCGATCCGGCGCGCATCTTCCTGGCCGGCTTTTCCCAGGGCGGCGCGGTGGTGCTGCATACCGCGTTCCTGCGCTGGCAGGGGCTGCTCGGCGGCGTCATGGCGCTGTCCACCTACGCGCCGACCTTTGAAGCATCGCTACAGCTGGACGCCCGCCTGCCGGTGCTTTGCCTGCATGGCAATCGCGACGAGGTGGTGCCCTATTTCCTCGGCCGCGCCGCTCACGATTACCTGGCCGAGCGCGGCGTGCCGGTGCAATGGCACGAATACCCGATGGGCCATGAGGTCTGTCTGGCGGAGATCGAAGCGATCGGCCAGTGGCTGCAGGAACGGTTGTCCTGACCACAGGGGGCAAACCGGCGATTGTTCCGTGGGCCGCCAACGCGGTCGATCGCCGTAACGCAGCGCTGCGGCCGAGCAGGTCCCGCCTGCCCCCGCCTCGACCGAGACGCCCGTCAAGCCAACCCAGGCATGGCCCTTCGCCCAAAGGGCGTCTTGCTTTACACTGCCGGCGTTCATTCCTTAATCAGCGATCGAGATCACCGTGCTCAAAGCACTCAAGAACATGTTCAAGAAGGGTGAAGTACCCGCCGTAACGCCTGCCGCTCCCCAGCCGCAGCGCGCCACCGAGGGCCAGGCGCCGCGTGACAAGACGCCCCGCCCGCCCCGCGACGATGCCCGCGCCAGCCGCGCGCCGCGCGCCGCCAAGAGCGAACAGCCGCAGCCGGCCGCGCCGGAAGCCGAAAAGCCGCGCCGCGAACGCCCGCCGCGCAAGCCCAAGGCGCCCGCCGTGCCCTGGAACCCGGAAGATTTCAAGGTCGAGCCGCTCGAAGGCAAGACCCGCTTCCACGACTTCGCACTGGCCCCGGAACTGATGCACGCCATCCAGGACCTGGGCTTCACCTATTGCACGCCGATCCAGGCGCAGGTGCTGGGCCATACCCTCAAGGGCAAGGACGCCATTGGCCGCGCCCAGACCGGCACCGGCAAGACCGCCGCGTTCCTGGTGTCGATCATCACCCAGTTGCTGCAGACTCCGCCGCCCCGCGAGCGTTACATGGGTGAGCCGCGCGCGCTGATCATCGCGCCGACCCGCGAACTGGTGGTGCAGATCGCCAAGGACGCCGAGGACCTGACCAAGTACACCGGTCTGAACGTGATGAGCTTCGTCGGCGGCATGGACTTCGACAAGCAGCTCAAGGGTCTGGAAAAGCGCTTCTGCGACATCCTCGTGGCCACACCGGGCCGCCTGCTGGACTTCAACCAGCGCGGCGAGGTGCACCTGGACATGGTCGAGGTGATGGTGCTCGACGAGGCCGACCGCATGCTCGACATGGGCTTCATCCCACAGGTGCGGCAGATCATCCGCCAGACGCCGCACAAGGGTGAACGCCAGACCCAGCTGTTCTCCGCCACCTTCACCGATGACGTGATGAACCTGGCCGGGCAGTGGACCGTCGATCCGGCGATCGTCGAGATCGAGCGCGAAAACGTCGCCAGCGACACCGTCGAGCAGCACGTCTACGCCGTGGCCGGCAAGGACAAGTACACGCTGCTCTACAACCTGATCACCCAGAACGACTGGTCGCGGGTGATGGTGTTCGCCAACCGCAAGGATGAAGTACGCCGCATCGAGGAACGCCTGACCCGCGACGGCGTCAGCGCCGTGCAGATGTCTGGTGACGTGCCGCAGCACAAGCGCATCAAGGCGCTGGAAGGCTTTCGTGAAGGCGAGATTCGCGTCATGGTCGCCACCGACGTGGCCGGTCGCGGCATTCACGTCGACGGCATCAGCCACGTGATCAACTTCACCCTGCCGGAAGACCCGGACGACTACGTGCACCGCATCGGCCGCACCGGCCGCGCCGGCGCCACCGGCACCTCGATCAGCTTCGCCGGCGAGGACGACGCCTTCGCCCTACCGCCCATCGAGACGCTGATCGGCCGCAAGATCCAGTGCGAGATGCCGCCGGACGAGCTGCTCACGCCGGTACCGCGCAAGCACTGAGTTCCCGCCGACACGGAGGTCGCGCATGCCCGTCAGGATCGATCCTGAAGATCTGCACCGCGCCGTGGAGGCGGGCATCCTCGGAGACGAACAGGCCCGATCGCTCTTCGCTTTCCTGCAAGCCCGGGACGCCCAGCGTCCCTCGCTGCAACTGACTCACGTCGCCTTCTACTTCGGTGCCCTGCTGATCATCGCCGCCCTCGGCTGGCTGCTCACCGAAGCCTGGATGCGCGTCGGCGATGCGGCGCTGCTCGGCGTCGCGCTGCTCTATATGACACTGCTCACCGCCGGCGGCCATCGGTTATGGCGCCACGGCCAGCCCATTCCCGGCGGCCTGCTGGGCGCCGTGGCGGTCAGCCTGACGCCGCTGGCGGTCTTTGCCGTGCAGCGGTTGACCGGCCTGTGGCCGCTGGACGACAACCAGACCGATTACGACGATTACTACCGCTACATCCGCGGCGGCTGGCTGGCCATGGAAGTGGCCACAGTGCTGGCCGGCCTGCTGATGCTGCGCCTGCTGCCCTTCCCCTTCATCGTCATGCCCATCGCCCTGGCGCTCTGGTTCCTGTCGATGGACCTGACCGCTCTGGTGCATGGCAGCCCGTTCACCTGGGAAGAGCGCCGTGATGTCTCGTTCTGGTTCGGCCTTGCCACGCTGCTGGCCAGCCTGCTGATGGATGGCCGCTTCCAGCGCGATTTCGCCGTCTGGGGCTACCTGGCCGGGCTATTGGCCTTCTGGGGCGGCCTGAGCCTGATGGACAGCGATTCCCATTGGGGCAAGGCGCTGTACTGCCTGATCAACCTGGGGCTGATGGCCTGCGCGATCCTGCTGCGCCGACCGATGTTCATGCTGTTCGGCGGCCTCGGGGTGGCCGGCTACCTGGGCTGGCTGGCCCATGATGTGTTCGAGAATTCCCTGCTGTTTCCCGTCGTCCTCAGCCTGATCGGCCTCGGCGTCATCGCCCTGGGCCTGCTGTATCAGAAACGTCGTGACCAGCTCACTGCCCGGCTGCGGCGCCGGCTGCCGGCACTCCTGCTGGCCCTGCTGCCGGCACTGCGGCGTTGATACAGGTCAGACCGCCGGTCGGCGATTGAGATACCATTACCTTGCTATCGATTGCCGGAGAATACTCGTGGAAAACCTTCATTGGATGTTGTTGCTGATCGTTTCCGGCTTTCTGCTGCTGGGCTTCGGCTTCAACTTTCGTGACAGCCTGGTGGGTGTCTGCCTGATGAGCCTGGGCATCATGGTCACTCTGTCCACCGTACTGCTCAAGCTCTACACCATCCTCTACTGATCCCAGCGCGCAGCGGCCTGCTGGTCGCTGTCGCGTCCTTCGACCCAGCGTTCGCCGTCCGCCGTGTCTTCACGCTTCCAGAACGGCGCGCGCGTCTTCAGGTAATCCATGATGAAATCGCAGGCCGCGAAGGCCGCCTGACGATGGGCACTGGCCGTGCCGACGAAGACGATCGGCTCGCCCGGCGCCAGCGCGCCGACCCGGTGCAGCACTTCCACCCTCAGCAGCGGCCAGCGCGTCTCGGCCTCAGCAACGATCTTCTCCAGCGCCTTCTCGGTCATGCCCGGATAGTGCTCGAGAAACATGCCGGCCACATCCTGACCGTCGTTGTAGTCGCGCACATAGCCGACAAAGCCGACCACCGCGCCGATGCCCAGCTGGGCGGCGTGCAGTGCATTGAGCTCGGCGCCCGCATCGAACGGCGCGCTCTGGACGCGAACACTCATCTCAGCCTCCGGTGACCGTGGGGAAGAAGGCCACTTCGTCGCCATCCTCCAGCGGCTCGTCGAGCCCGCACAGCTCCTGATTGCGCGCGCACATCAGGTTGCGCTCGGCCAGCACCTGCCAGACGTCGCCACGCGCCACCAGATGATCGCGCAGGGCGCCCAGGTTGGCGAAGCCAGCCTGCCAGTCCAGTTGCTCGCCATCGGTGCCAAGCGCTTCGCGGTAACGGGCGAAATACTGCAGTCGAATCATGCCTTGCTCTCCGCGTTTCGCAGGTAATGGCCGCTCTTGCCGCCGGCCTTTTCCAGCAGGCGCACCTGTTCGATGGTCATGTCCTTGTCCACCGCCTTGCACATGTCGTAGATGGTCAGGGCAGCAATGCTGGCGGCCGTCAGCGCCTCCATTTCCACACCGGTCTGCCCGGACAACTTGCAGCGCGCTTCGATGCGCACGCAGTCCTCGCCGTCGGCCCGCACCTCCACCTTCACGCCCGTCAGCAGCAGCGGGTGGCACAGCGGGATCAATTCATGGGTCTTCTTCGCCGCCTGGATGCCGGCGATGCGCGCCACGGCGAACACGTCGCCCTTGGGATGGCCGCCCTGCTGAATCAGCACCAGGGTCTCGGGCCGCATGCGCACCCGTGCCTCGGCCACCGCTTCGCGGAAGGTCACCGCCTTGTCGGTGACATCCACCATGCGGGCATGGCCCTGATTGTCGAGATGGGTCAGGCTCATCGCATTCTCCTCGGAATGAGGCGCCATTCTACCCGCCACCCCGCCGACGGGTATGCGCCTGATCAAGCCAGGCTGTGGGAGCGGACTGGTCCGCGAGCTCTTCCTGCAATTCGCACCAAAAGCTCGCGAATGAATTCGCTCCCACAGGACTACATATTGGCCTCGGCGTACTCGGCCAGCACCGAGCGCGGCACGCCCTGCAGGGTGATATGCACGCCGTGGGCGAAGTCCTTGAAGCGTTCGGTGAGGTAGGTCAGCCCCGAGCTGGTGGCCGACAGGTACGGCGTGTCGATCTGCGCCAGGTTGCCCAGGCAAACCACCTTGGTGCCGCTGCCGGCGCGGGTGATGATGGTCTTCATCTGGTGCGGCGTGAGGTTCTGGCATTCGTCGATCAGCAGCAGGCTTTGCTGAAAACTGCGGCCCCGAATGTAGTTGAGCGACTTGAATTGCAGCGGCACGCGCTGCAGCAGGTAGTCGATGCTGCCCGGCGTGCTCTCGTCATCCATGTGCAAGGCTTCGAGGTTATCGGTGATGGCGCCCAGCCAGGGCTCCATCTTCTCCGCCTCGGTACCAGGCAGGAAGCCGATGTCCTCGTCCAGTCCCTGTACGCTGCGGGTGACGATGATGCGCTGGTAGCGCTTGCTGACCAGGGTCTGTTCGATGGCGGCGGCCAGCGCCAGGATGGTCTTGCCGGAGCCGGCGGCGCCGGACAGGTTGACCAGATGAATGTCCGGGTCGAGCAGCGCGTAGAGCGCCAGGGCCTGATGGATATCGCGCGGCTGCAGACCCCAGGCCTCCAGGCTGAGCAGTTGCTCCTGATGCAGATCGAGGATCAGCAGCTCGTCATCATCGATGCGCTTGATCCAGCCGACGAAACCCTGCCCGTCGAGGATGAATTCATTGAGGTTCACGGCCGGCAGGTTGTCGGTGAGCTGTACACGATGCCAGGTACGGCCGAGTTCCTGGCGGGTCTCCACCTTGTCGACCCGCTCCCAGAAGGAGCCGGAAAGGCTGTGATAACCCCGCGACAGCAGGCTGACATCGTCCACCAGCTGGTCGGTCTGGTAGTCCTCGGCGGCGATGCCGCAGGCACGCGCCTTGAGGCGCATGTTGATGTCCTTGCTGACCAGCACCACGTCCCGCTCCGGCCGGCGCTGACCCAAGTCGAGCAACTGGTTGATGATGCGGTTGTCGTTGATGGTCTCCGGCAACAGGCTCTGCTGCGCGCCGGGCCGGTTCATCAGGATCGACAGGCTGCCGCTCGGGCCGCTCTTGCCGCGCAGGATCGGCACGCCCTGCTCCACCTGCTGCGGCGTGGCTTCACCGAGGGTCTTGTCGATCAGCCGGATCGCCTGCCGGCATTCGGCCGCCGCGCTGTGCTTGCCGGCTTTCAGGCGATCCAGCTCCTCCAGCACGGTCATGGGAATGGCGACCTGGTGCTCCTGGAAATTCAGCAGCGCGTTGGGGTCGTGGATCAGCACGTTGGTGTCCAGGACATAGAGAATCGGCTTTGCGTGGTCATCCATTGGCAATCACCTTTGCTGACGGGGACAGGCGGCAGCCGCCGTCCTGCTTGCCCAGGGAAAGGATAGTCCCGCGTCCTGCTCGTTCCCGCCGGACCTGCCCGTTGGTCAAGCAAGAGGCGGGCCGCTGTCGATAGTCACCAGCGTGGATGACAGTTCCGTGTCCGCCCGGACCGTCAATGACGGTGATAGGTGGAGTCGTGACCCGAAGCTCCCTACAATCGCCGGCAACGTTTCCGGAGACTGCCCATGCTGCTGGTGATATCCCCCGCCAAGACCCTCGATTACGGCACCCCGCCGGTGACCGAGCGTTTCACCCTGCCGGAGCATCTGGACCACAGCCAGGTGCTGATCCAGCAATTGCGCGAGTTTTCATCGCAGCAGATCGCCGAGCTGATGAAGCTCTCCGACAAGCTGGCCGCACTGAACGTCGCGCGCTTCGGCAGCTGGCAGCCGGACTTCACCCCGGCGAACGCCAAGCAGGCGCTGCTGGCCTTCAAGGGCGATGTGTACACCGGCCTGAACGCCGAAGAGTTCAGCGAGGACGACTTCAGCTTCGCCCAGGATCACCTGCGCATGCTCTCCGGCCTGTACGGCGTGCTGCGCCCGCTGGACCTGATGCAGCCCTATCGCCTGGAAATGGGCACCAAGCTGGCCAACCCGCGCGGCAAGGATCTCTACGCCTTCTGGGGCGAGCGCATCAGCGGCTGGCTGAACGCGGCGCTGGCCGCCCAGGGCGACGACATCCTGCTCAACCTGGCTTCCAATGAATATTTCGGCGCCGTGCAGCGCAAGGCGCTCAAGGCCCGGGTGATCGACACCGAGTTCAAGGACCTGAAGAACGGCCAGTACAAGATCATCAGTTTCTACGCCAAGAAGGCCCGGGGCCTGATGGCGCGCTACGTCATCAAGGAGCGCATCGTCGATCCCGAACGCCTCAAGGACTTCGACGATCAGGGCTACCGTTTCAGCCAAGAGCAGTCCGGCCCCGACCGCCTGGTGTTCCTGCGTGACCAGCCCGAAGACTGACCCGGAGTCCCTCATGAAACCCTGGATTCTCGGTTTGACCGGCGGTATCGGCAGCGGCAAGAGCGCCGCTGGCGCCCATTTTGTGCGACTCGGCATCGACCTGGTGAATGCCGACCAGGCCGCGCGCTGGGTGGTGGAGCCCGGCCGTCCGGCGCTGGCCCGCATCGCCGAGCATTTCGGCGCCGACATGCTGCAGACCGACGGTAGCCTGGACCGCGCCGCACTGCGCGCGCGGATCTTCCAGAACGCCGAGCAGCGCCGCTGGCTGGAACAACTGCTGCATCCGCTGATTCGTCAGGAAATCGCCGAGGTACTGGCCCGCGCCACCTCGCCCTATGCGATTCTCGAATCGCCACTGCTGATCGAATCCGGCCAATACCGGCTGTGCCGGCGCGTGCTGGTCATCGATGTGCCCGAGGCGCTGCAAATCAGCCGCACCGTCTCGCGCGACGGCAACAACGAAGAACAGGTACGCGCCATCATGGCCGCCCAGGCCCCACGCAATGAACGTCTGGCCAAGGCCGACGACGTGATCACCAATGACCGCGATCTGGCCTGGCTGCGGCAGGAAGTCGAACGCCTGCATCACTTCTATCTGACCTTGCCTGGAGGCCAGCGCCCATGAGCACACCCCTGATCGTCAAATGCCCGACCTGCGGCGCCCCGGTGGAATGGACCGCCGCCACCCCGACTCGCCCGTTCTGTTCGGAACGCTGCAAGCTGATCGACCTCGGCGCCTGGGCCGCGGAGGAACACGCCATCCCCGGCGACCCGCTGAACGATGAGTTGTTTTCCGAGGATCTGGACAAGCATTCGTAGGGCGGGGACTTTTCTTGTCCAGCTGGGCCGCCCTTACGCCGCTGCGCCGTGAACTTGTGGGGCCGGCTTTATGCCGGCTGACGGAGGTTTGAACGACACCAGGGCGTTGGATTGAACTCCGCTGGCCGGCATAACCCGGCCCCACAGAACTTCCCCCGCCCTCGCCTTGCCGCTACGAGTCTTCGTCCCGCCAGGGCGCCGAGAGGTAGCGGCTGCGATTGAAGGTTTCCAGCCAGTCGGGGCAGAACACCACCAGCCCGGCGATCACCATGCCGTTGATGAACGCCTCGGGAAACGCCAGCAGCCACAGGTAGCCGGCGAAATCCTCCAGCCAGGGCGGCATCTCGTAACGGCCATCGAACAGCAGCAGCCCCAGCCCGGCGAACACGCAGGCAATCGCCGTGAGCGCGGCCGGGAAGAAGCCCGAGCAGAAGATGTAAACGAACAGGTTGTCCGGCTGGAAGCGCTCCACCAGATGGGCGCAGGCCTCGGTGATGGCGACGGGAATCAGCACCAGCAGCAGGCCATTGATGCCCAGCGAGGCCAGGTCCGGCCGGCCCACCGCGATCAATCCCAGTTGCGCCAGCAGCCCGGCGAGAATCGCCAACGGCCAGTCCAGCAGCAGGGTCACGGCGGTCATGCCAATGAAATGCATGGACAGGCCGGACGCAAAGTCGCGGCGCACCAACCAGAGCAGAAACAGCACCACCACGGTGCCGAACAGCAGGTGCTGGCGGCGCAGGTCGCTGAACAGTTCGATCCAGGGCGCACGAGCGGCGGCCCAGAGCAGCACCGGCAGGTAGAGCAGCCAGCCCAGCAGCAGGGTGGTGGAATCCAGCAGCTCGGCGGCGATCATGCGTCGACCGTCCGGGTGGAAAACACTGCGATATCCTGCCGCTCGCCCCAGCCATGCCGCCCGTGCCAGAAGGCCAGCGTCTCGGGCGCGTCGCGCAGCACGAACACATGGGATTTGGGAATGTCGAGACCGTCCAGGCGGCGCAGCGCCTCGTCCAGCAGCCGGGTGGCCAGGCCGCGCCCGCACCAGGCTTCGTCCACCAGCAGATGCTGCAGATAACCGCGCCGGCCGTCGTGACCGACCAGCACGCAGGCCACCGGCTGGCCGCCGGCCTCGATCAGCAGGCTCAACCCGGGATTGCGTGCCAGATAGGCGCAGAACGGTGCGTAAGCGTCGTCGTCGCGCACCTGAATGCCGGGGGTGCGCCGCCACAGCGCCAGCAGCGCGGCGTGGTCCGATGCAACGATTTCGCGCAGGGTCCCGAAGGTCGGCATGACCGCGCCCCCTGAATGTCGAGTGGGAAGCGGAGTTTATCAGGCCACCGAAGATTTGCCGGCGGCGGCAACGACACCGAGGCGCGGAACTCGAACCGCCGTAGGCCACCGCGCGGAAGCTACGGCGGCCAACGCAAGCGTTGACCACCCTACGAACGGCGGGGCCGGCCCCGCCGATCCCGCTTCGGCTTACAGAATGTCCAGCAGCTCGACGTCGAATACCAGCACGCTGTGCGGCGGGATGCTGCCGACGGCCTGACCGCCGTAGGCCAGTTCGCTGGGCACGTGCAGGCGCCACTTGCTGCCGGTGTTCATCAGTTGCAGGGCCTCGATCCAGCCGGCGATCACGCCGCCAACCGGAAATTCGGCCGGCTGGCCGCGCTCGTAGGAGCTGTCGAACACGGTGCCGTCAATCAGGGTGCCGTGGTAGTGGGTACGTACCTGATCATCGCGGGACGGCTTGGCGCCCTCGCCGGCAACCAGTACTTCGTACTGCAGGCCGGATTCCAGCACGGTCACGCCTTCACGCTTGGCGTTTTCGCTCAGGTAGGTCTTGCCGGCTTCGGCGGCGACAGCGGCCTGAGATTCGGCGGCGGCCTGCATGCGATCACGGATCACCTGGAAGCTGGCGTTGAGATCTTCGGGGCTGACCTGGCTGGCGTTGCCGCCAAAGGCATCACGCAGGCCGGCGACGATGGCATCCAGGCTGGCGCCGGGCGGCGGGTTGTCATGCAGCTGTTCACCGATCTGACGGCCAATGCCGTAGCTAACACGGGCTTCGTCGGTGGAAAGATCGAGTTGGGACATGGTCGGGCTCCCGCCAGGTAAAAAAGGGCGGCCAGACTATCACAGCGAAGCGCGCGTGGCGGATGCCCGGTCGCCGCGAACGCGCCTCCGGATGCGTGTTCGTTCAGCCGGCCGGCTGACTGCGCAGCGGCGTTTCACCCATGCCGCACATTTCCTCGCTGGCGTCGGCCTGCTCGAGTTCCAGGGTCATTGGCACGCCCTTGAGCAGCTCGCGGGCCTGCTCCAGGGACAGCACCTTGATCAGTTGCCCATCCGCGTCCAGCAAGGGCATCAGCCGAGAGCCGACTCGCGCCTCGATCAGGTAGGCGCCGCCTTCGAGACAGACCAGGTTGGCGCCGTCGATTTGCCCGGCGCGGGCGCGGGCGGTGAGTTCGTGCAGAGTCATCAGGCATACCTCACGCAGCGGGATGAGGCTAAGTCTCGCCCAGTCGGCGTGGAGCGCCAGGCGCTGTGCCCGCTTTCGGACGTATGCCCGCCGCGCTCAGAGCGTCTGCGCGCCGCCCTTGCCCTTCTCCATCATGCCCATGGTTTCGAGGAAGGATTCCTCGGATTTCACGATGGGTTCTCGCACAGGCAACCAGAAGAGGGCGCGCAGTATGCCCAGCGACCGGGCGGTGGAAAACGCATCGGTTATCCACGCAATCTGTTGATAAGTCGGTGGAAAGCCCGTTCACAATGCACGCCGACACCCGTCCTGCGGTGCCTGCGGACAGATTGCGCAGAAAACCCCCACCCGCCGGATCAGGGCCAGGCGCGACGTTGCGGCTGACCGTTCAACTGGCGCAGTCGAGCCTGCATGTGCAACCGCCAGATGGGCTCGTCGAGCACCTCCTGATAGCCCTGCTCGCGCAGGTTTTCAAGGATGGCCGTCAAGACCCGACCGGCCTCTCCGGCGCCCAGGAATGGGCCTTGCACCTTGATTTCGGTGGGCTGCGATCCGCTCAGCCCGGCTGCACACAACAGCGCCCAGCGGCCATTGCCGCCGGCCAGGGCATGGATGCGGGCCTCGATGCGCATGCTCATGCCCAGGTAGTCCCGGACCAGGCAGACGTGATGCGACATGACTCTTCTCCCGGGGGGGCTGTTCCCAGCCCGGAGCGATCCGGGCACAGCGGGGAGTTATCCTCAAAACCTGTGGATAAGTCTGTGGGCGAGCGCTGAAAACGCCGCTTCAGCCACCGTCATGCCTGCCGGATGCGCATATCGCTCAGTGACTGACCAGTTTCAGCTGGATACCGGTACTTCGGCCGCCGTCTGGGCGGTCTTGGATTCCTCTTCCTCCAGCTCCACTTCGGCGATCTCGCGCAGCCGTTCCACGACGCGGGCATTGACGCTGCCGGCGGGAAATTCGCCCTGGGCGTCGGGCGCACCAACGGATTCTCCGACCAGCAGGCTCAGCGCCTCGTCCACATGGCGTACCGCGTAGACATGGAAGCGGCCTTCGCGCACCGCCTGGAGCACTCGCTCATCCAGCATCAGGTTGCTGATGTTGGCGTAGGGAATGATAGCTCCCTGTTCGCCACTCAGCCCGCGCGCTTCGCAGAGACGGAAGAAGCCTTCGATCTTCTCATTGACGCCGCCCACCGCCTGCACTTCGCCAAACTGGTTGATCGAGCCGGTGATGGCGAAGCCCTGCTTCAACGGCGTGCGCGACAGCGCGGAGATCAGCGCGCACACCTCGCCCAGCGAGGCACTGTCGCCATCCACGTAGCCGTAGTTCTGCTCCAGGGCGATGCTGGCGGAAATTTCCAGCGGAAATTCCTGCGCATAGCGGCTGCCCAGGTAACCGGTGAGGATCATCACGCCCTTGGAATGGATCGGCTGACCGAGATTGACCTCGCGCTCGATGTCGACGATGCCCGAGCCGCCCGGGTAGACGGTGGCGGAGATGCGCGCCGGCAGGCCGAACGCCGAGTCGCCCACTTCCAGCACGGTCAGGCCGTTGCAGCGGCCGATGGCCGCGCCTTCGCTGTCGATCAGGATGATGCCGGCGAGCATGTCGTCCAGCAGGCGCGCAGACACCCGTCCGGTGCGGCGTTCCTTGGCCTGCAGTGCGCGTTCCAGATGCGCGGCATCGGTCAGGGTGTCGCCGGCCAGCAGGCGCAGGAAATCCGCCTCACTGAGCAACTGGAACAGGTCGCCGATGCGCGCGCTGAGACGCCCCTGGTGTTCGGCCAGACGCGCGCTGTAGGTGGCCAGACGGGCCACGGCGGCGGCGGTGAGCGGCGCCAGCCCCTCTTCCGAGGTGCGCGTCTTGATCAGCTGGGCGAACTGTTCGAGGCTGTCGTCGGCCAGCGGGATTTCTTCGTCGAAGTCCACCAGCACGCGGAACAGTTCCTGGAAATCCGGATCCAGATCCTGCAGGGCGTAATACACCTGGCGCGAGCCGATGATCACCACCTTGACCTGCAACGGAATGACCTCCGGGGTGAGGGTCACGGTGGCCAGCCGACCCAGCTCTGCCAGCGGCGATTCCATTTTCAGCTTGCGCGACTGCAGGGCGCGCTTGAGGGCGTCCCAGACGAACGGCTCGCCGAGCAGCTTCTCGGCCTCGACGATCAGGTAGCCGCCGTTGGCGCGATGCAGCGCGCCGGGGCGCAACTGCCGGTAGCTGGTATAGAGCGCGCCCTGGTCGGTGCCGTACTCGATGCGCCCGAACAGGTTGTCGTAGGTGGGGTGCGGCTCGAACACCACCGGCGCGCCGCCGTCCAGCGGCTGGGCGACCACCAGGCCGGGGGCGTATAGCTCCTGCAGGTCGTTGCGTTTCTGCACGTCGGTGCGGCTTTCATCCACCAGGGTTTCCAGCACGGTGCGCAGCAGGTTGACCTGCACGGCCTGCAGATAGGCGTCGACCCCGGCGTTCTCCGCGTACTTCTGCGCCAGCGGCGCCAGCAGCGGCTGCAGGGACAGGGTGATGGTTTCCTCGTTGAGCTGGCGCAGCCGGTTGCTGCTTTCGCGCTTCCATTGCGGCAGTCCGGAGAGCTCCTCGTTGAGGCGCTCCTCCAGATGGCTGATGTCGTTGTGGAAACGCTCACGCTCGGCTTCCGGCAGTTGGGCGAACTCCGCCTCGTCCAGCGCCTTGCCGTCCTTCATCGGCGTGAAGGCGATGTTGGTGCTGTCACGGTACAGGGCGATGCCGCGTTCCAGCGCCAGCTTCTCGATGATGTCCAGCGCCTGGTCGTAACGCTGGTTGAAGGCGCGGTCGATGGCGCTCTTCTTCTGCTGATAGCTGGGCTGCTCGAACACCGCCGGGAAGGTCGCCAGCAGGTTGTCGATCAGCGCTTCGATGTCGGCGATGAACACCGCGGCGCTACCGGCCGGCAGTTCCAGCACGCGCGGCTCGCGCGGCTCGTCGAAGTTGTTCACATACACCCAGTCGGCCGGTGCCAGCAGGCGCTTGGCTTCGGCCTTCAGGTAACGCTGCACAAAGGAGAAGCGCCCGGTGCCCGGCTCGCCCATGACGAACAGGTTGTAACCCGGCCGCGGCATGGCCACGCCGAACTGCAGCGCCTCCACCGCCCGTTCCTGACCCAGCACGCCGAGAAACGGCTCCAGCTCGTCGGTACTGGCGAAGCGGAATTGCGTCGGATCGCAGGCACGGGTCAGGGTTTCGGGAGACAGACGCAACAGGGCGGCGAAATCAGACATCGGGAATCCTTGCAGGAGCGGCGGCGGCCGCGACGGTTGGCGGCATTCTGGCGCCCCGTCCGGGCCACGGCAAGGCGCGAGGCAGAGCGGCGTCTCGAAGCGGAGGGAGGCCCGCGCTATCCTGTGCGCCATGCGCTATATCGACACCCACAACCATCTGGATTTCCCCGACTTCGACGCCGACCGCGCCGCCGTGCTGGCCCGTAGCCGGGCGCAGGGCGTCGAGCGCCAGGTGCTGATCGGCGTCAGCGAGGAGCACTGGGAGCGGCTGTGGTCGCTGGCCTGCGCCGAGGATGGCCTGTACGCCAGCTTCGGCCTGCATCCCTGCTTTCTCGATCGACATCGCACCGAACACCTGGCGCGGTTGCGCGAGCGCCTGGAGCAGTTGGCCGGTCACGAAAAACTCTGCGCAATTGGTGAGATCGGCTTCGACTACTACCTGGAAAAACCGGACAAACCGGCCCAGCAGGCGCTGTTCGAAGCCCAGCTGCAGCTGGCGCGGGAATTCGAGCTGCCCGCGCTGCTGCATGTGCGCCGCGCCCACGCCGACGTGATCGCCACCCTCAAGCGCCTGCGCCCGCCACGCGGCGGCATCGTGCATGCGTTCAGCGGCAGCTACGAAGAGGCGTGCGAATACCGGCGCCGGGGTTTCTATCTCGGTCTCGGCGGCGCCGGCACCTGGCCGCAAGCCACGCGCATGCACAAGATGCTTTCCCGGCTATCGCTGGACGATGTGGTGCTGGAGACCGATGCGCCGGACATGGCGCCGGCCGGTTACCCGGGCCAGCGCAACAGCCCGGAGTTCCTGCCGACCATCTGCACGGAGCTGGCGCGAATCATGGGCATCGATGCCGAGGCGCTGGCCGAGGCCGGCTATCGCAACAGTTGCCGGCTGTTCGGCTGGTAGTGAATCGCCAGGCCCGGCAGCGGAACTCACGCCCCGATGGGCTCCTGCTCGCACTGGGCGAGCAACCCTTGCGCAGCGTGCTCTGAGCACGCCGCCCCGGAGCGGTTACACCTTGAAGGTGCCGATCAGCTGCCGCAGCCGCGCCACCGACCCGGACAGCTCGCGGCTGGCCTGTTCGGCCTGGGCGGCGCCTTCGGAGGTACGCTCACCGGTCTGGCTGATCTGCACGATGTTCTGATCGATGTCGTGGGCCACGGCGGTCTGCTGCTCAACGGCGGCGGCAATCTGCTGGTTCTGATCGACGATGGCGCCCACCGCGGCGAGAATATTTTCCAGCGCCTGCTGCACCGCATCGGAGTGACCGGCTGTGGCATCCGCCTGACCGTGGCTGGCATGCATGCCCTCTACGGCCGCGCTCACGCCTTCGCGCAGGCGCGCGATCATCTGCTCGATTTCCGCCGTGGACTGCTGAGTGCGCTGCGCCAGGCTGCGCACCTCGTCGGCAACCACCGCGAAGCCGCGGCCCTGCTCGCCGGCGCGCGCCGCCTCGATGGCGGCGTTGAGCGCCAGCAGGTTGGTCTGTTCGGCGACACCCTTGATCACGTCCAGCACCTGGCCAATGGCCTGGCTGTCGGCGGCCAGGCGATTGACGGTGGCCACCGCGCGATCGAGGCCTTCGGCCAGGTGACGGATTTCCTGTACCTGCGTGTCCACCAGCTCGCGGCCGGCGCTGCTTTCACGGTTCACGCCCTGGGCATTGTTCACCGCCGTGGCGGCGCTGCGTGCGACTTCCTGGGCGGTGGCGGACATTTCGTTCATCGCCGTGGCCACCAGATCGATGCGTTCGCGTTGCTCGCGCACCGCCTGGCTGCTCTGGCTGGAAATTCGTTCGACCTGTTGCGCCTGCCCTTCCACTTCGGCTGCAGTTTGCCCCACCCGTTCGATGAGCTCCCGCACCTGAGCGACGCTGGCACTGAAGTCCTGCCCGAGCTCGGCCAGTTCATCGCGGCTGGCCGCCTGGAAGCTCACCGTCATGTCGCCCGCCGCGACTTGTCGCATGACGCCGCGCAGGGCCTGCAGGGTCTGGCGGATGGACAGGTAGAAGGCGCCGTACAGGTAGGCGATCAACAGCATGACGCCGAGCATGGCGGCGAGCAGGCCGAACATGCTCGCCTGCTGGGCGGACAGCCGCTCCGCCAGGCGCTGTTCCAGCCGCTGCAGGCTGGCGTCTTCCAGCGCATGGGTATGCGCCAGCAGGCCGCCCATCTGATCGAAGAACATCGGCCAGGGCGTGCTCAGGCTGTCGGACATGATCACCTCATCCTCCACCCGACCAGCCAGCTCCGTCAGGCTGTTCAGGCTGGCTTCGGCCTGCGCCGCCAGCGCGCCACGGCGCACCGGCTCCAGCTGCAACGCATAGGCGCCCCGGAGTTTTTCCAGGGCGCTCAGCAGTTCGTCCAGGCGCGTCGAGTCGCCGGAGTTCAACACGCCCTGCCCCAGCGCCGCCGTGCCGATGGCGCGCAATTGGCCGAGCAGCGCGGTGACGTCGGCGGTACCGTGATTGATCAGTTCGACGCGCTGGCGCACTTCGGCCTCGGCGTCCAGCCCCAGGCCACTGTCACTGACGATGCGATTGATAAAGACCAGGGCGGCGGCATACAGGCGCTCGGCATGCAGCACCTTGCTGTGCTGGGAGGATTCGTCCACCACCGCCTGCAACTGGCTGAGCAGCGCGCCGCGCTCCTGATCCAGCATGCCGCGCGGCGCAGGCGGAAACATACCGGTCGGCAACGCCTGCAACTGCTGACGCAGCCGCTGCTGCAGCTCGGCGAGGCGACTATCGAGCAGCGTCTTATCCTGCTGGGGCTCGGTGACCCGAATCGCCAGCAGTGCCTGGTAGTCCTCCAGGCCGCGTCGAGCGTCGAGTCCGGCATCGAGCAGCACCAGACTGTCGCGCGCCAGCGCGGTACGCCCGTACTGATCATAGGCATCACGCAACAGGTAGAAACTGGTAATGAGGATCGGCAGAAAGAACACGACACTGATCAACCCGAACTTCATGCCGAAGCCAAGCCGGTCCATCAGCCGCATGGCGGGATACAGCAGCGCCTTCATGAGGGAACCCCCTTCTTATTTTTATATAGGGCTTGCCATGCGGATTCGCACGCGTCATTTCGTCGCGATGGCAAACTGCTTCATCTATAAACGATATCGACTGCGGGGTGAGTAACTAAAGGTAAACGGATGGCCTCTAGGTAGCGCATCGCCATAGAATGCGCAGCCGCTTTCCTGCCTCATGGAGTTATCGTGCCGAGCTTGCTGTTGATGCCGCTACGGGTTGCCGTATTTACATTGCTGATTTTTGCGCTGATCCGCACCGGTTACTACCTGGCGTACAAGGAATACTTCGGCAGTTTTGACCTGGCCGAGCTGGCTTACACCTATCTCATTGGCATTCGCTTCGATCTTTCCATCGCCATGCTCGCCAGCCTGCCTTTCCTTGCGCTGGCCCTGTTTCCCTTCCGCATTCGCTTGCGGACCGTCCTGATTCATCTCGGTCTCTGGGCGACATTCCTCGCACTGACCGGTCTGTTCATGATCAACATGGGCGATCTGCTGTACTTCGGCGAGGTGTATCGCCATGCCGGCCGGGAAATTCTGCTGCTGGGCGACGATTACCCGATGCTGCTCGATGCGGCATTTTCGTCTTATTTGGCCGTCACCCTGGGCAGCCTCGCAGCCGCTGCTGTCGCCGCCCTCGCCTGGCAGCGACTGGTGATACGCCCCACCCTGAACCAGCCATTGAGCGGCCACTGGGCCTCACGCTCCGCACTGGCGGTGCTGGCTCTTATGCTGGTGTTTCTGGGAGCCCGGGGTGTAATCACCGGCAAGCCCCTCAGCACCATCGATGCATTTGCCGCAGGCGGCGAAAAGCAGGCATCCCTGGCCCTCAACGGTGCGTTCGCGGTGATTCACAACACCCGCAAGGCCCGCAAGCAAGATCGCGAGCCGCTGGCATTCTTCACGCAGACCGATTTGGCGACCAACCTTGACGGCATGGGCTGGCAGGCGAGAGACCCGTTTCTAGCCAACTGGCACCAGCCTGCCGCAGGGGGAAAGCGGCGCAACCTGGTGCTGGTTCTGCTGGAAAGCTGGAGTTATCCGCATATTGATGGACTTTCAGGAACCCAGTACGGCGCCACGCCTTTTGTGGACGAACTGATGAAGAAATCCCGCGTCTGGGAGAATTTCTTCGCAGCTGGCCAACGCAGCATCGAGGGCATCCAGGCGATTCTCACTTCGGTACCGGTGCTGCCCAGCCAGCCTACGCTAGGCTGGGGTCTGGAGCAGAACCGCATGACCCGTCTGGCGCAACTACTGGCCGGGCAGAATTACGAAACCATCATGGTGCAGACGTCCAACCGCCGCTCGTTCCATATGGATGGTATTGCCGCACAACTGGGTTTCAAGCACTACTTTGCCAAGGAAGATATTTCCCTGATTCGCCAGTATCCCCAGGAAGTCCCGCTGTTCGGCTGGGATTACGACGGATTGATGTACGCCGCACAGTGGATCGATACTCGTCCGAATCCAGATTCACCGTTCTTCACATTCTTCTTTACTGGCACCACCCACTACCCCTTCCCGGACCCCGGCGCGGAATTCCATATCCGCCCGCATGTAACCGGCTCCCTGGATGCCTATCTGAACACCCTGCGTTACAGCGACTGGTCCATCGAGCAATTCATGCAGCACGCGCAGCAACAGGATTGGTACCAGGACACCACGTTCGTATTTCTGTCAGACCACACCATCTTTCCGGATCCCCAGGAGCCGGCCAGCCAGTTCCGGGTGCCCTTCTTCGTCTATACCCCCGACGGCTCGGTTGCCCCGGGTCGCGAATCGGACTTCGCCTCGCAATACGATGTGCTGCCGACCCTGATGACGCTGCTGAATATCGACCAGCCCATCGCCAGTTTTGGCCACTCGTTACTGGATGGTTCAGCAAGCCTTGATGGCGTGGTGGCGCAGCGCGGCTCCATCATCACCTGGCTAACACCCGAGGGAACACTGAGTTTCTCGGCCGAAGACGGCCGACACACCCAACTGACCGGGCGCTTCACCGACGACGCTCACCGCAGGCCTGTCGAGGCGCGCGTCAAAACCATGTTGCAGTGGGTGGACGCACGTCTTAACCAGAACCAGTGGCTACCCCACGATTAGCAACCACAGCGCGAAAACCGCGTACCAGAGCAATGCCGCGCGTACCAGCAATTGCCAGAGCTCATCCAGACTGGCCGCGCCCACTTCACCGCGCGGTGCGCCCCGGCAGTCGCCAGCGGCACGCAGGGCGGTACCCACCAGGCGTTCGGCCGGCTGCTGCCAGTGCAGCAGTTCAGGCAGCAGCACGCGATTGACCGCCACGAAGTTGCCGACCAGCCCCATGCTGGCCGCCAGGGCGCGCGCCGGCAGCCAGGCCAGGGCATGGCGAAACTGCCCGGCCAGATCCCGCAGAGGCTGGGCGCAAGCATGGGTTTCGGTGAGCGCCAGCAGGCGATAGCCCAGCGCGGCCAGCGGACCGAGCAGTGCGTACCAGAAGATCACCGCAAAGAATGCCTCGTGGGCCTGCTGACCCAGACGCTCCTGCACCGCCGGCAGCAGTTCGTCAGGGCTTTCGGCCCGCACCTGCAGGTCGCGCTCGGCGGCCTGCGAGGCGGTTTCCAGCTCCTCGCGCCGCCAGGCGTCACGGAACGCGCCGAGGGCTGACTGTACGTCGCCGCGGCCCAGGCTATAGAGCAGCACCACCAGATGCACCGGCAGGGCCAGCCAGCCATACGCCACCGGCTGCAGCAGCCAGAGCAGCAAGGCCAGCAACAGCAGCGGCGGAAGCAGCAGAGCCGACAGCATCAGCCAGGGCCGCTGCGCCAGGCGTGCGGTCGCCTCGACCCGGCTTAACAGGCGCAGCCACAAAGCATCGTGCTGCACGCGGTGGCGCCAGCCGGTGAATTTCTCGACCCAGAGCACCAGCAACAGAACAATAAAACTCATACCCAGGTTCCTCGTACGGCCAGGGCAGCCCGCAGGCGCGCCCAATCGAAGGCGGGGCCGGGATCGGTCTTGCGTCCCGGCGCAATGTCGCAGTGTCCGCAAATGCGCTCGACGGTAATGGCCGACCAGACGTCTCGCAAGTGCTCGGTGAGCTCGACGAGCATCTGATACTGGCGATCCGTGTAGGGCTGCTCGTCGGTGCCCTCCAGCTCGATGCCCAGCGAGAAGTCGTTGCAGTTGTCGCGCCCGTCAAAGTGCGAAACACCCGCATGCCAGGCACGGTCCAGACACGACACGAACTGGGTGATCGCGCCATCGCGTTCGATCAGGAAATGCGCTGAGACCTGCAAGTGGCAAATCCCGGCGAAGTAGGGATGCTCATCGACTGCCAACTGATTGCCGAAGAACGCCTGCACCTGGCCGGTGCCGAACTGTCCGGGCGGCAGGCTGATGTTGTGGATCACCAGCAGGGAGACTTCCCCGAGCGGGCGTTGGTTGTAATTGGGCGAGGGGCAGTGGCGAATGCCGTCGACCCAGCCCGTAGAAGTATCCACGCGCATAACGACTCCTCAGGCAGCGCACCACTGTAGGCGCAAGCCTTGCGCAGGCCAAGCCCATCGGTTGACTGACCCGGCTTCGGTTGCACCGTATAATGCCGCGCTTCGACCAGCGCCTGAACAGCAAACTCTGGCTGGGGAAGAGTGATCGGGCCGGCCGCTGCCAAGGTGAGGATTTCAGCAGCAACGGCCGGCATAAAGCCGGCCCTACATGGGAACGTGCCCGGCTGGACCTGCTTGCAAAACCTATAGGGCCGGGTTCATCCCGGCCAAGGCCGGCGCCAGTCGAGCCCGGTGTACGGCCTTGGCACCGCTGGCCGGCACAAAGCCGGCCCTACAAGGGGAACGTGCCGGCTGAACCTGCCTGCAGGCCTGTCGGGCCAGGTTTATCCCGGCCAAAAGCCGGTGCTAGCCGGGCCCACAGGTCATGGCACTCCCCGAGCTCACCTGACGAAACAAACAAAAAGCCCCGATGATCGCTCATCGGGGCTTTTGTCTTTCGGTGTGCAGCGCTTACAGCATCGAGCCGGTTTCTTCCAGCTGGATGTGCCATTCCAGCGCTTCGCGCAGGATGTGCGGGGTCTGACCGCCCTTGGCGCAAGCGCGCTCGAAGTAGTCGTTCAGCTTGGCGCGGTAGGTCGGGTGTACGCAGTTGTCGATAATCGCGCGGGCGCGTTCACGCGGCGCCAGGCCACGCAGGTCAGCCAGACCCTGCTCAGTGACCACGATGTCCACGTCGTGCTCGGTGTGGTCGACGTGCGCCACCATCGGCACCACGGAGGAGATCTTGCCGTCCTTCGCGGTGGACTTGGTGACGAAGATGGCCAGCGCGTGGCGGGCGAAGTCGCCGGAGCCACCGATGCCGTTCATCATCTTGGTGCCGCCCACGTGGGTGGAATTCACGTTGCCGTAGATGTCGAATTCCAGCGGCGTATTGATGCCGATGATGCCGATGCGACGAACGATTTCCGGGTGGTTGGAGATTTCTTGCGGACGCAGCACCAGCTTGTCCTTGTACTTCTCCATGTTGCCAAACACGCGCTCGTTGCAGCGCTCGGACAGGGTGATGGAGCAGCCCGAGGCAAACTTCATCTTGCCGGCATCGATCAGCTCGATGGTGCAGTCCTGCAGCACCTCGGAGTACATGACCAGATCCTGGAAGGGCGAATCCTTCAGGCCGGTCAGCACGGCGTTGGCGATATTACCGATGCCGGCCTGCAGCGGGCCGAGGTTGCGCGGCAGGTTGCCGGCTTCCACTTCGTTTTCGAAGAATTTGACCAGGTTGGCGGCAATGGCTGCGGTCTCGTCATCCGGCGGGGTGACGGTCGAATAGGAGTCCGGCTGGTTGGTGATCACGATGGCCGCGATCTTGGCTGGATCGACCGGGATAGCGGTGGTGCCGATGCGGTCATCGACCTTC
Organism: Pseudomonas sp.; assembly: GCA_035497635.1. Lineage (GTDB taxonomy): Bacteria > Pseudomonadota > Gammaproteobacteria > Pseudomonadales > Pseudomonadaceae > Serpens. Next base: position 26,539 of record DATJDB010000036.1, read on the forward strand.
AGCAGCGGGATCGGCAGACGGTTCGGACGGTAGGTCGGAATGAAGACGTCGTGCAGACCTTCCAGATTCGGATTGTGAGCCAGGTTCAGCTCGACAATCACCTGGTCGGCGAACAGCGCGAAGCTGGCGGAGTTGCCCAGCGAGGTGGTCGGTACGATGTGACCCTGCTCGGTGATGGCCACGGCTTCGATGATGGCGATTTCCGGCTTCTTCAGCTGGTTGTTGCGCATCATTTCCACGGTGTGCGAAAGGTGCTGGTCGACGAACATCACCTCGCCGGCGTTGATCGCCTTGCGCAGGGTAGCATCGGCCTGGAACGGCGAACGACGGGCCAGCAGACCGGCCTCGGTCATGATCTTGTCCAGATCGTTGCCCAGGCTGGCGCCGGTGAAGAGGTTGATCTTCATCGGGGTCTTCTTGGCGCGCTCGGCCAGCGCCATCGGCACGGCCTTGGCTTCACCGGCACGGGTGAATCCGCTCATACCGACTGTCATGCCGTCATGAATCAAAGAAGCCGCCTGTTCGGCGCTCATGACTTTGCTGTTAAGAGAAGACAGGCGGATACGATCGGTATGCATATGCGAAATCTCTGACTACCGGGGGGGGGGGGGGAATTGAGGCGGCATTCTAACGACTGACCCCGAAATGCACCTACGACGTAAGTCGAATACAAGCCGCAGTGGAATTCCTATCCTCACCATCCACCCTACAGCCCGCGTTGCAGAGCGGTTGCGCTGCACCCAAGGGCCATGACCGCTCGGCGGATTGTGCGCACCGCGTCTTTCAAACGGGCGTACGAAGGTATCGATTGACCCATCGGTCACAGCTGTTACCCTTGCGCCGCTCTCGCCGGCAGGTTCGGTCAGGTACCCGTCCGGGGGAGTACGCCAAAGCTCACGAGGCTGCGCGCGTCCCCGATCCGCCGGTGCTAACCGGCCTCCGAGCAGGCTCTGCAACGGTTATCGGCCGGCAGAGCCGGGCTCCCTCCCCCTTGCTCTCCCCACCTCGCCTGCTTAAGGTGGCCACCCCCCTCAGCCGCTGCCGTCCCCATGTGGTCATTTCGCGCCTGGCGCCGACGCCGCCTGCTTGCCCGCCATCCCCTCGATGCTCATCTGTGGCGCGAGGTGCTCGACAGCCTGCCGATCCTCGATGGCCTGTCCGACGCCGAACTGCGCCACCTCGGCGAGCGCTGCGTACTGTTCCTGCATGCCAAGCGCCTGACCGCCCTGCCCGGCGTGGAGCTGAATGCCTTCGCGCGCCTGCGCCTGGCCGCCCAGGCGCAACTGCCGCTGCTGTTTCTGCCCGACCTGGACTGGTACCAGGGCTTCCATGAGCTGGTGCTGTATCCGGACGACTTTGTCAGCCCGCAGAAGCACCGCGACGCCAGCGGCGTCGAACACATCTATGAAGAAGCGCGCAGCGG
>DATJDB010000037.1:0-9370 GCA_035497635.1 Pseudomonas sp.
CAATGCGCGCATGAACGAAAGCCTGGTCGAAGTGACCGGCCACAACGCCGACCAGTCGCGGCAGCAGTTCAACGACCTGCTGCTGCGCACCAGCCCGGACAAGGCTGCGGCGGTGATTCTGCGCGGCGTGCAGCGCAACCAGCGGCGCATCTTGATCGGCCTCGACGCCCGTGGCGTGGACCTGATGATGCGCAGCATGCCGTCGTTGTATCAGCGCATGGTGGTGCTGAGCCTGCGTCTGGCCGCCCGCTTCGCACCCAAAGCACCCGGCACGACACCCGAAGTGGCGGAATGAAAAAAACCCTGCCGACTGGCAGGGCTTTTGGTTTCCGGATGGGGACTTACAGCCCCATCTGCTTACTGATGATTTCGTTCATGATCTCGCGGGTGCCGCCGCCGATGGACAGGATGCGGTTGTCGCGATACAGGCGCTCCACCCGGCTCTCGCGCATGAAGCCCATGCCGCCGAGGATCTGCGTGGCATCGTAGGTGATGCGGTCGGAGACATCGGTGGCGAAGTTCTTGGCCATGGAGATTTCCTTGACCACATTCTTGCCGGCCGACATCTTCGCCGCCTGGCGGTAGGTGAACTCGCGGGACACTTCCAACTGAGTGGCCATTTCCGCCAGACGATGCTTGATCACCTGGAACTTGCTGATCGGCTTGCCGAAGGCCTTGCGCTCCTTGGCCCAGGCCAGGGCATCTTCCAGCGCCATTTGCGAGGTCATGTTGGCCATCAGGGCCAGAGCCAGACGCTCGTTCTGGAAGTTGGCCATGATGCCGGCGAAGCCCATGTTCTCGGCACCGATGAGGTTCTCCGCCGGCACCAGGCAATCATCGAAGAACAGCTCGGCGGTGTCCGAGCACCACCAGCCCATTTTCTTCAGCTTGCGACCGACGGTAAAACCCGGGGTGCCCTTCTCCACGAACAGCAGGCTGACACCGCCGAAGCCTTCGCCGCCGGTACGCACCGCCACCGTGTAGTAGTCGGCGCGCGCCCCGCTGGTGATGAAGGTCTTGCTGCCGGTGATGCGGTAGAAGTCACCCTCGCGCACGGCACGGGTCTTGAGGTTGGCCACGTCGGAACCGCCGCCCGGCTCGGTGATGGCCAGGGCGATGATCTTGTCGCCGGCCAGCACTTCGGGGACCACGCGGTCGCGAATCGCCGGCTTGGCCCACTTGAGGACCGGCGGCAGGCCGATGTCCAGCGAGCAGAGACCGGACACCAGGCCGGTGGAGCCGGAGCGAATCAGCTCCTCGCTCGCGGCGATCTTGGCGAACAGGTCGCCTTCGTGACTGCCGCCGAACTGCTCGGGAAAGCCGATGCCGAGAATGCCGGCATCGCCAGCCTTCTTGTACAGCTCACGGGGGAATTCTTCGGCCTCCTCCCAGTCGTCGATATGCGGCAGGATCTCGCGCTCGACAAAGCGGCGAACCGAGTCGCGGACCAGTTGATGGGATTCGTCGAAGTATTCCTGGAATGCGGCCATGGATCGGCTCCGGGTTTGTTTTTGTGGAGGAACCTTACCAAGCGCTTGCTTGGTTTTCAATCGGCATCCATGCCCGCCATCTCCTGCGCCTGAGAAACCCGCGTCCCGCGCCGGGCGCGCCGCTTGCGCCACCAGATCAGCGTGCCGGTGACGCACAGCACCGCGATCGCCACGCCCAGCACGGCAATCAGCACCCGGCCGGGGAAACCAAGGATGCGTCCGCCATGGATGGGCAGCTGCAGGCGGAAGAAACGCTCGCCCAGCGTGCCCTGCCCCGGGATCTCGCTGCCCAGCAAGCGGCCGTCGCTGCCGTGGAAGAACACCCAGGCATTGCCCTGGTCGCTGTCGTGGGCGCCGAACCCGGCGCCGTAGAAGTTGTACTCGAAGCTGTAGTAGAGCTCGGTCATGGGCTCGTCGAGCCCCAGCCGGCCAGCATGGCGAAGCGCATGCCCATAGGCCTCGCCGTAGCCGTAGGCGGTGGTGCCCAGTTCCTCGACGGGCAGCTGGCTGCGCGCGTGGTAGACACTGGGCTGCACCGGCGAGACCAGCGAGACCACCGGCTTGAAGACCTGCTCGGGCAGGTTCATCGCCACGCTGCTGATCGCCACCGGCAGCAGCAATAACCACAGCCATAAGCCCCCGGCGCGGTGCACATCGTAGTTGAGGCGTTGCGGCTTGACCTTCCAGGCCACCGCCCATTTGGCGAAGAACGGCCGCCCGCGCGGGAAGGTCAGTACCAGCGCCACGAAGCTGTCCACTACCCAGAGAATCGCCACGAGCCCCATCAGCCACAGACCCCAGTTACCCGGCAACGCCAGGTTGTAGTGGAACTCCAGCAGGAATGGCACCAGGTTCTGCCGGGAGAAGCAGCACTCGCCCCAATGGCGGAATCCGACTTCCTCGGCCGTCACCGCGTCCAGGTAGCGGACCACCGGTTTTTCCGCATAAGGCTGGCCGCTTTGCGGATCGTTGCGCGGGACCAGGGCCAGCAAGGCGGCATGCCCCGGCTCCTCGGGAAACTCCATGTACCACACCTGCATGCGCGGGTAGTCCTGCTCGACACGCGCCACGAGGTGTTCCGGCGGCAGCACCTCGCCGACGCCGGTCGTGTGGTGGAAGCCGGGGTTCAGCCATTCATCCAGTTCATGGTGGAAGGCCAGGACACTGCCGGTGAGACCGGCCAGTGCCAGGAACAGGGCGGTGGCCAGACCGAGATAACGGTGTAGCCGGACAAGAATCGCACGCATCGGTTATTCCTGCGGGTAGATGCGAAAGGCCGCGCGCCTGGCAGCGGCCCGAACCGGATCAGAAGTCGTAGCTGAGGGTGGCCATGACGTTGCGCTCCTCACCGTAGTAGCACTGCAGCAAGCTGTTACAGGCCGACACGTAGGTTTCATCGGTGAGGTTGTTGAGATTCAGGCGCAGCGCCACGCCGGCCAGGCCGACCTGCGTCAGGTCATAGCTCAGCGAAGCATCGAACAGGGTGTAGGACGGCAGCCGCAGGCTGTTCTCCGCATCAGCCCAGCTGTGGCCGAAGTAACGCGCCCCCGCACCCAGCTGCAGGCCCCCGCGGAAGCGGTAATCGGCCCACAGGGCGGCCATGTGACGCGCCACCGCGTTCGGCGTATTGCCACGGTTGTTGACCCCGGCGGCACCGACGAAGTCCTTGGAATACTCGACATCCAGGTAGGTGTAACTGGCCAGCACGCTGGCGTTCTCCAGCGGCTGGAAGCGCGCCTCCAGCTCCACGCCCCGAGAGGTGATTTCGCCCACCGCGCGGAAGAAGTTCTCATTGGAATCCTTGCTGGCCAGGTTGGTCTGCCGCAGCTCGAAGACCGACAGGGTATAGAGGTCGTCGCGACCCTGTGGCTGGTACTTCAAACCGGCTTCGCCCTGCTGACCCTTGGTGGGTTCCAGCAGGCTGATGTCGTAGGTGGAACCGTTGTAGTTGTAGGCCGCTGTGGTATTGGGATTGAAGGACTCCGCGTAGCTGACGTAGGGCGACAGGCCGTTGTCGAAGGCATACAGCACACCGACCCGTCCGGTCAGCTGCTCCTGAGTGGCGTTGTCGGCCTGATCCCCGTACAGCGACTCGGTCTGCTCGAAGCCGACGTCCACCCAGTCGTGGCGCAAGCCCAGGGAGAAACGCCAGTTGTCCAGGGCCAGCAGGTCCTGCACATACAGGCCGGTCTGCTCCAGACGCCGGCTTTCATCGTACTGGTGGTAGAAGCTGTAGTTCGCTACGGGACGTGATGCGGCGTAGGGATTCACCGGGCTCACCGTACCGCCGTCGTAGCTCACCTTGGCCTTGCGGCGCTGGTAGTCCAGGCCGGCCACCAAGGTGTGGCTGAGCCTTCCGGTGTCGAATTCGAATTGCAGCTGGTTGTCGATCGTCCAGGCATGCAGCGCTTCTTCGGCCCCGGTGTAGGCGCGATAGAGATCCCCCGGGGCACCGTAGCCGTAGTCGTCCAGGGTGTAGCCGTACTGGTAGACCTGCTCGGAATCCACTTGGGCGTCCAGGTACTGGAAGTTCTGCCGAGCCGAAACCACCTCGTTGAAGCGGTGTTCGAGCTGGTAGCCGAACAGCTGCTGATCGCGCTCGAAGCGCTCGCGGTCCTTCTCGCCTTCGAAGAAGCTACGCGGGATGCGCTGGCCCCGGTAGGGGCGAACTGTGCCCTCGGCCGGCAAGCCGCCGTGATAGCCGCTTTCCGGGTCGCGCTGGAGCAGCGCCTGCAGGGTCAGGCGGGTCGCCTCGCCCAGCTCCAGGCTCAGCGAGGGCATCAGCGCGAAGCGTTGCTCCTCGATGTCGTCCACCTGGTTGCCGGCGTCGCGCGCCACGCCGGCCAGGCGATAGGCCAGCCGCTCCTGCTCGCCCAGCGGGCCGGTGACGTCGAATGCCAGCTGCTGGTAATCATTGCTGCCGGCGGACAATTGCAGCTGATTGCGGCGCGCGTATTCGGGCTTCTTGGTGGTCATCGCCACCAGCCCGCCGGGCAGGCTGCGGCCATAGAGCACCGAAGACGGCCCCTTGAGGATATCGATCCGCTCCAGTAAGAACGGATCCACCTGCAGGCTGCTATAGGTGCCACTGTCGCCCATCAGCTTCAGGCCATCGAGGTAGAGGTTGTCCACCGCACCGTCGGTGATGCCGCGCAGGGCCACGTAGTCGTAACGCGTAGTGGCACCGTATGGGCTGCTCATCAGCCCGGGGGTGTAACGCACCGCCTGGGCGACGCTGCGGGCGCCCTGGTCGTCCATCTGCGCGCGGGTCACCACCGATACGCTCTGCGAGGTTTCCAGCAGCGGCATGCTGGTCTTGGTCGCCACGCTGCTGTGGGTCGCCTGGTAACCCTCCATGCTGCCCAGCGCGTTGCCCAGCGCGAACACCTGGGTGGCCTGCAACTCCAGCGCGCCCTGCTCCGCCCGGGCTAGCAGGGTAAAGCCGCCCTGCCCGTCGCTGCGCGCCTGCAAGCCGCTGCCGCCCAGCAGCACCGCCAGTCCCTGCTCCGGCGTGTAGCGGCCGTTCAGCCCCGGCGACTGCTTGCCGGCAGTCAGTCCGCCATCCGCCGCTAGCAGGATGCCCGCTTCGCTGGCGAAGCGGCTGAGCGCTGTCGACAGGGGCCCCGCCGGAATGCTGTAGCTGCGTGGCGCCTGCTGCTGGCTGCCCGGCTCGGCGGCCTGGGCGACCGCTGTCCAGCCGGGCAACAACAGCAGCGGCGCTGCCAGCGCGGCAGCCTGAATGGCGCGGGACAGCGGCGAGGAGACGAATACGGCAAGTGAACCTGTGCGGTGCATGGCATACCTCGAATCGGTAAGGCGTCGAAACGCCGGGGTACTACCAAGGCCACGTCACGGCAAAAAAGGGGAACCGTAAATGCGAAATATTTTTATTTATTAGGAGATCCGGGGCTCGATGCTGACCCACCAGGGCAGCGGACGGTGGATGCGCACCGGCAACGTCTCGGCCAGCGCACGCAGCACCCGGCCTGTGTCCGCCAAGGGGAAGGCTCCCACCAGGCGCAGGTCGGCCACCTGCGGTGCGCAGCCCAGGTAGCCTCGCCGGTAGCGGGACAGCTCGACCACGAAATCACCCAGGCGCATGTCGTCGGCCAGCAGCATGCCGCGGCTCCAGGCCACCTCGCGCTCCTCGTTCATGCTCAGCAGTTGACTGGGTAATGGACCGCCGAACCGCAAACCCTGGCCCGCGTCGAGCCGCCGCGACGCACCCTGCGGCTCCAATAGCTCGACCCTGCCGGCATACACCGCCAGGTGGCCGACGTCCTGATCCAGGCGCATGCTGAAGCGCGCCGCCATGGCTTTCACTGCGCCCTTGGGCGACTGCAGTAGCAGTGGTCGCGGATCAGTCGCCAGCTCCACCAGTAGCTCGCCACGGTGCAGCGTGAGGTGGCGCTGGGCGCCGGAGAGATCCACATCCAGCGCCGTGTCGGTGTTCAGCCATACCCGCGAGGTATCTGCCAAGCGCTCCTCCCGCATCTCACCCACGGCCGTGCGCAGGGTCGCGTTCCAAACGTTCCAGGGTGCCTGGCGTAGCCCGGCGTAGCCCAGGACGCCGCTGCCGCAGAGCAGCGCCAGCATCTTCAGGTGCTGGCGACGGGTGACGGGGGCTCGCAGAGCCACGCCGGCCGCTTTACGGCAGGCTTCGTCAGGAAGCGTATGGAAGGGCCGGCTGATCGCTTCGACGCGCGCCCACGCCGACGCATGCTCCGGGCACGCCTGCAGCCAAAGACGCCAGGCCTCGCGCTCCGCCGGGCTGGGCGCGTCCTGCAGAATGGCGAACCATTCCGCCGCTTGCTGCAGGGTGTCGAATGCACTGCCGTTCGGCTCCGTGATCGCCATGGGTTACTCCGCGCAACAGGTCAGGCAGTGCAACATGGCCTGAGCCATGTACTTCTTCACCATGCGCTCGCTGACCCCCAGGCGCTCGGCGATGCAGGCGTAGCCCAGGCCATCGAGCTGGGAAAGCAGGAAGGCCGTGCGCACCTTGTGGGGCAGGCGCGCCAGTAGGGCATCCAGACGCAGCAGGGTCTCGACGATCTCCGCCTGCTCCTCGGGCGATCCCGCCACGGCTTCGGGTTGCCGGGCCAGCGCCTCCAGATAGGCACGTTCGATGGCCTGTCGGCGCCAGTGGTTGATCAGCAGTCCGCGGGCGATGGTCGCCAGATAGGCGCGCGGCTCACGCAGCAGGCTCAGCTCGCGCTCCCTGGCGAGAATGCGCAGGAAGGTGTCCTGGGCCAGATCGGCCGCCTGTTCCGAACAGCCCAGTTGCCGGCGCAGCCACAGGCGCAACCAGCCGTGATGAGCGCTGTACAGCCGTTGCAGCTGGTCCGGGTCGCATACGCGGGTCGTCATGGCCCTGCCCTGTCTTGAATCGAAGATCGCGAATGCTAACGCTTCTCATCTATGCCGGACAGCGGGTGAATGCGGATTTATCTGCGGGCCGTCTGAACCCGCCAGCGAAGGTGCCTCAGAGATTGATCGGCTTGCGTCCCGCCAGGGCATGAGCCAGGGTGCCGCCATCGACCAGCTCCAGCTCGCCACCCAGCGGAACGCCATGGGCGATGCGCGATACCACTAGCCCCTTGGGTAGCAGCATCTGCGCGATGTAATGCGCGGTGGCCTCGCCTTCTACGGTGGGGTTGGTGGCCAGGATCACCTCGGTGAAACCAGCCTGTGCAATGCGTTCGAGCAGCTCGGGCACACCGATGGCTTCCGGTCCGAGACCATCCAGCGGCGACAGATGCCCCTTGAGTACGAAATAGCGGCCGCGAAAGCCGGTCTGGTCGACGGCGAATACATCCAACGGACTCTGCACCACGCACAACAGACTGTCGTCACGGCGCGGGTCGCTGCATTGCGGGCAGATCTCGTCTTCGCTGAGCGTGCGGCACTGGCGGCAGTAACCCACGCCCTCCATGGCCTGGCGCAGCGCCTCGGCCAGACGCAGCCCGCCGCTGCGGTCCCGTTCCAGCAGTTGCAGCGCCATGCGTTGCGCGGTCTTCTGGCCGACGCCGGGCAGGATGCGCAGGGCGTCGATGAGCTGGCGGATCAGCGGAGTGAAACTCATGGGGGACTACTGCCGGAACTGCTGGAAAGACGCGGGTTATACCCGCGCCCGCCAGCAGGCGTCAATCGGCCCGCTGCGCTTGCTCCAGCGCCTCCAGCACACGGCGTGCGGCCAGTTCGCTGGAAGCCGGGTTCTGTCCGGTGATCAGCAGGTGATCGCGGAGCACGAACGGCGCGAAGCTCTCGCCCACTTCCACCAGCGCACCCAGCTCGCGCAGCGTGCTTTCCAGCAGGAACGGCACGGCCTGCTCCAGGCCCATGGCCATTTCCTCGGCATCGCTGAAAGCGGTCAGCTGCCGGCCCTCGACCAGCGGCTTGCCATCCTGACGCTCGGCCCCGACGAAGGCCGACGGCCCATGGCAGACCGCCGCCCAGACCTTGTGTTGGGCATCGAATTCCGCGAGCAGGCGACCCAGCACCGGATGCCCGGGCAAATCGAAGACGGTCCCGTGCCCGCCGGGCAGGAAGATGGCATCGAAATCGCGCGCGCTCAGCCGGGTGTCCAGCACCTCGGTGTCGCGCAGCGCTTCACGGGCGCGCGCCCATTCCGGTCGGTCCTGGCTTTCTTCGAGGCTGCGCGGATCCAGCGGCGTGGCGCCACCCTCAGGGCTGGCAACCCGCACGCGGCAACCGGCGTCGAGAAAGATCTTGTAGGGGATGGCAAATTCCTCCAGCCACAGGCCGGTGGGTTCACCATTGAGCAGGCGGTCAGCACTGGTGACCACCATCAGGATGTGCCGGCTCATCGTCGATCTCCGCCATTCAGGGTGTGAAGGGCAAGACCGCGTTGCGGCACGGAGGTTCGCCTCGGCACCGGCGCAACCGGTGCCGAGCCATACCTCGTCAGAAGGGCATCTTGAAACCGGGCGGCAGTTGCATGCCGGCGGTCATGCCGGACATCTTGTCCTGGCTGTTCTGCTCGATCTTGCGCACCGCGTCGTTGACGGCGGCGGCGATGAGATCTTCCAGGATGTCCTTGTCTTCCTGCATCAGGCTGTCGTCCAGGCTGACGCGCTTGACGTCATGGCGACCGTTCATCACCACGCTGACCAGCCCGGCGCCGGACTGACCGGTCACCTCGGCGTTGGCCAGCTCTTCCTGCATCTTCTGCATCTTTTCCTGCATCTGCTGGGCCTGCTTCATCAGGCCTGCCATGCCACCTTTCATCATGATGGGTTCCTCAGCTATTCAACGGTTCGATGGAGTCCGGGCGAATCGTCGCGCCAAACTGTTGGATCATTTCGTGCACCAGCGGGTCGTCATGGATCGACTGCTCGGCCTGTTGTTGACGCTCGGCACGCCAGCGGGCGGCGGCCTGGGCGGGTGTTTCCTGTTCGGGCCGAACGATTTCGACCTCCAGTTGCACAGTGCGCCCCAGATACTGATTCAGCGCCCCGTTCATGCGGCGATGCTGGGCCGCGTTGTATAGCGCGCTCTGGGTCGGCTCCAGGTGCAGACGCCAGACATCGCCCGCCGCCATCAGCGAGCAGTTGGCGGCGATGCTGGCGGTCAGACCGGCCAGACCCAGGCGCGGGAAGATATCCAGCCACTCGGCGGCCAGACCGGTGGCCGCCGGTGCGGCGGGCAGCTCCGGCTCGGCCGGAGCCTGCTCTTCGGCAGGCGCCACATAGTCGTAGCTGGCCAGGGAGTCGTAATACTCTTCGGCGGGAGGTGGCGGCTCGTCATCGTCCTGACTGTCGTCGTCCTCGGCAGCCATTTCGGGTGCTGGCGCCAACGCGTCAACCACCGGCACGGATGCCAGCTCATTCACGGGTGCCGGCGGAGAATCCTCCCAG
>DATJDB010000038.1:0-12891 GCA_035497635.1 Pseudomonas sp.
AGGGCGGTCAGATAGCCATGGGCGGCCACGTAATCCAGCGCTTCCTCGTGCAGGTCATCCGAATCGAGGAAATCCTGTAGACGGGTCAATTGTTCGGAAAACGACATGCGGGCACTACCTTGGCGGATGGATAGCGACGAATTCTAGTCGAGTGGGCAGGGCAGGGCTACCAAGATGCGCACCGACCCGCCGATCCGTCGCGCGGCGGGGCACCCGCGGCGGATGGCTCGCGTATACTCCGCGACCAGTTTCGGAGACCGGCATGCTCGACCAAGCCCAGCGCATCCTCAAAGACGTATTCGGCTACGACGCCTTTCGTGGCCACCAGGCGGCGATTATCGAACGGGTGGCCGGCGGCGGCGATGCCCTGGTGCTGATGCCCACCGGCGGCGGCAAGTCGCTGTGCTTTCAGGTGCCGGCGCTGCTGCGCGACGGGCTGGCGGTGGTGGTGTCGCCGCTGATCGCATTGATGGACGACCAGGTCGCCACCCTCGACGAGCTGGGCGTATCGGCCGTGGCGCTCAACTCTACGCTGAGCGCGGACGAGCAGCGCGAGATCGCCGAGCGCCTGCGCCGCCAGGAGATCAAGGCGCTGTACCTGGCCCCCGAGCGCCTGGTGCAGCCGCGCATGCTGGCCTTCCTGCAGCGCCTGCCGATCGCACTGTTCGCTATCGACGAAGCGCATTGCGTGTCCCAGTGGGGTCACGACTTCCGCCCGGAATACCTGCAACTGGGCCAGTTGGCCGAGCTGTTCCCCGACGTGCCGCGCATCGCGCTGACCGCCACGGCGGACAAGCGCACCCGCGAGGAGATCGTCCAGCGCCTCAAGCTGGAGAACGCCGAGCGCTTCCTGTCCAGCTTCGACCGGCCGAACATCTTCTACCGCATCGTGCCCAAGGACCAGCCGCGCAAGCAGCTGCTGGCCTTCCTCGCCGAGCGCAAGGGCGACGCCGGCATCGTCTACTGCATGTCGCGCAAGAAGGTCGACGAACTGGCCGCCTTCCTCACCGAGCAGGGTTTCCCGGCGCTGCCCTACCACGCCGGCCTGCCCAGTGATTTGCGCGCCTACCATCAGAAGCGCTTCCTCAATGAGGAAGGGCTGATCATGGTGGCGACCATCGCCTTCGGCATGGGCATCGACAAGCCGAACGTGCGCTTCGTGGCGCACCTGGACCTGCCCAAGAGCCTGGAAGCCTACTACCAGGAAACCGGCCGCGCCGGCCGCGACGGCCTGCCGGCGGATGCCTGGATGGCCTACGGCCTGCAGGACGTGATCTTCCTCAAGCAGATGCTCAGCAACTCCGAGGGCGACGAGCAGCACAAGCGCGTCGAGCAGCACAAGCTGGAAGCCATGCTGGCGCTGTGCGAGGAAACCCGTTGCCGCCGCCAGGCGCTGCTGGCCTATTTCGATGAGGACCTGCCGCAACCCTGCGGGCATTGCGACAACTGCGTCGACGGCGTGCAGACCTGGGACGTGACCGAGCCGGCGCGCCAGGCGTTGTCGACCATCTACCGCAGCGGCCAGCGTTACGGCGTCGGTCATCTGGTCGACATCCTGCTGGGTCGGGACAACGACAAGATCCGCCAGTTCGGCCACCAACACCTGTCGGTGTACGGCGTCGGCAAGGCGCTCTCGGAAGGCGACTGGCGCACGCTGTTCCGCCAGCTGGTCGCCCGCGGCCTGGCCGATGTGGACCTGGACGCCTTCGGTGGCCTGCGCCTGACCGACAAGTGCCGCCCGCTGCTGCGCGGCGAGGTAACCCTGGAACTGCGCCGCGAGCTGATCGGCAAGCAGCCCAAGCAGTCTTCCGGCGCCAGCCCGGCCAGCCAGCTGGTGCGCACCGAGGAGCGCGCCGCCTGGGAAGCCTTGCGCAGCCTGCGCCGCAAGCTGGCCGAGGAACACGGCGTGCCGCCCTATGTGATCTTCCCGGACGCCACGCTGCTGGAAATGCTGCGCAGCCAGCCGCGCAACCTGGCCGAGATGGGTCGGGTCAGTGGCGTCGGCGCGCGCAAGCTGGAGCGCTATGGCGAGGCATTCCTCGAAGTGCTCGGCGGCGCCCAGGGCGAGGCGCCGCGCGTGGTCACCGACCTGCGCCACGAGCTGATCAGCCTGGCCCGCGCCGGCATGACGCCCGCGCAGATCGCCAATCAGCTCAACTGCACGGAAAAGAATGTCTACAGCCTGTTGGCCGAAGCCATCGGCAACCAGCAGCTATCGCTGGATCAGACCCTCGACCTGCCCGAAGAGCTGATGATGGAAATGCAGGACGCCTTCCTCGACGGCGAGGGCGAACTGCCGCCGGTGGCCGACGTGGCCGAACAGTTCAAGGGCCGCGTGCCGGTCGGCGTGCTGCACTGCGTGCGGGCCGCGCTGCAGAGCGAGTTCGAGCTGTAGGGGAATCGGTGCGAGGCCCTGCGTGGGGCCGGGTTTATCCCGGCCGACGGAGCCGGGCCCCCAAACTGCGGCAGGGTCTTGTGCACCGCTGGCCGGCATAAAGCCGGCCCTACAAAATCCGCTCGGCCGCTGACGGTAGCAACAATCGCCTCAGAACAATTTCTCCCCACAACGGCTGCAAAACGCCGCATTGGCCTCGTGCAGTGCCTTGCGGCAGCTCGGGCATTCCTGCTGCAACTGCTCCTGCCGCATGGCGCTGGCCAGTTCGGCGGTGAAAATGCCGGTGGGCACGGCGATGATCGAATAGCCGGTCACCATGATCAGCGAGGCCAGGGTCTTGCCCAGCACCGTCGTGGGCACCAGATCACCGTAGCCCACCGTGGTCATGGTCACGATGGCCCAGTAGATGCCGGTGGGAATGCTGGTGAAGCCGTTTCGCGGGCCTTCGATCACGTACATCAGCGTGCCGTAGATCACCACCAGCGTGCTCACGGTGAGCAGGAACACCACGATCTTCTGCCGGCTACCGCGCAGCGCCACCAGCAGGAAATTGGCCTGGGTCAGATAGCGCGTGAGTTTCAAAACGCGGAACACCCGCAGCAGGCGCAGTACCCGGATGACCATCGCGTAATGGCTGCCGGTAAGAACCAGCGCCAGGAATGCCGGCAGGATCGACAACAGATCAACGATGCCGAAGAAACTGAACACGTACTTGCGCGGTTGCGGATGGCTGTAGATGCGCAGGCAGTACTCCACCAGAAAGGTCAGGGTGAATGCCCATTCCAGTCCGAGCAGCAGGGTTGCGTGCCGGTCCTGAATGTCCGGCACGCTTTCCAGCATCACCACCAGCAGGCTGGCCAGCACCACAAGTAGCAACAGGGTATCGAACAGGCGACCGGCCCGGGTGCTGGTGCCGAAAAAGATCAGGTACAGGCGCTCGCGCCAGGGCTGGATGGTGTCCATGCGGGGATCTCGGGGCCGTTACGTGTGAGGCAAGGCGCGCATTCTACCGGTCGAAGGCTCCGCCGCGCCGGGCTTCCTGAAATCTGCGACAATCGCGCCCTTTCCGTTGTTGCCGCGATTGTTCGATGACCGATGCCCTGCCCGCCATTTCCGCTCTGCTGAAGAACCTCAATCAGGCGTTTGCCACCGATCGTCACCGCTTGCGTCGCCAGTTGCTCGACCTGCAGAAGAAGCCCGACGATGCCCGGCTGGCGCAGTGGCTGGAACGCTTCCAGGCCTCGGTCGCCAAGGTGCAGGCGCGTCGGCAGAGCGTGCCGGTCATCCGCTACGACGATGCGCTGCCGATTGCCGCCAAGCGCGACGAGATCAAGGCGGCGCTGGAGCAGCATCAGGTGCTGGTCATCGCCGGCGAAACCGGTTCGGGCAAGACCACGCAGTTGCCGAAGATCTGCCTGGAAATCGGTCGGGGCGTGAACGGCCTGATCGGTCACACCCAGCCGCGCCGGCTGGCGGCGCGCAGCGTGGCGACCCGCGTGGCGGAAGAAATCGCCACGCCGCTGGGCGAGCTGGTCGGCTACCAGGTGCGCTTCGAGGATCAGAGCACCGACCGCACGCTGATCAAGCTGATGACCGACGGCATCCTGCTGGCGGAAACCCAGCACGACCGCTTCCTGGAAAAGTACGACACGCTGATCGTCGACGAAGCCCACGAGCGCTCGTTGAATATCGACTTCCTGCTCGGCTACCTGAAAAAGCTGCTGCCGCGCCGCCCGGACCTCAAGGTGATCATCACCTCGGCGACCATCGACCTGGAGCGCTTCTCGAAACACTTTAATGACGCGCCGATCATCGAGGTCTCCGGGCGCACCTACCCGGTGGATACCTGGTACCGCCCGCTGGCCGCCGAGACCGACGAGGACGGCAACCGCGTCGAGGACGACCTGACGGTGGATCAGGGCATTCTCGCCGCGCTGGGCGAAATCGAGGCCCATGAAAAGAGCATCGGCAAGCGCCCCGGCGACGTGCTGGTGTTCCTGCCTGGCGAGCGTGAGATCCGCGACGCCGCCGAGGTGCTGCGCAAGGCCAACCTGCGCTTTACCGAAGTGCTGCCGCTGTATGCGCGCCTGACGCCCGCCGAGCAGCAGAAGATCTTCAAGTCCGCTGCCGGACGCAAGATCGTGCTGGCCACCAATGTGGCGGAAACCTCGCTGACCGTGCCGGGCATCCGCTACGTGATCGACTCCGGCACCGCGCGCATCAGCCGCTACAGCTATCGCTCCAAGGTGCAGCGCCTGCCCATCGAGGCGGTGTCGCAGGCCAGCGCCAACCAGCGCAAGGGTCGCTGCGGCCGGGTCGAGCCGGGTATCTGCATCCGCCTGTACAGCGAGGAGGATTTCCTCGGCCGGCCGGAATTCACCGATCCGGAAATCCTGCGCACCAACCTGGCGGCGGTGATCCTGCAGATGCTGCATCTGCGCCTGGGCGAGATTGCCGACTTCCCCTTTATCGAGCCGCCGGACGGCAAGGCGGTCAGCGACGGTTTCAACCTGCTGCAGGAACTGTCGGCAGTTGACCGCGAGAGCCAGCTGACGCCGCTGGGCCGGCAGCTGGCGCGTATTCCCATCGACCCGCGCCTGGGCCGCATGCTGCTGGAGGCGGTGCGCCTCGGCAGCCTCGACGAGGTGCTGATCGTCGCCAGCGCGCTGTCCGTGCAGGACGTGCGCGAACGGCCGTCCGACCGCCAGCAGGCCGCCGACCAGGCCCATGCGCAATGGAAAGACCCGGACTCCGACTTCGCCGCGCTGATCAACCTGTGGCGCGGCTTCGAGGAAAAGCGCCAGGAGCTGGGCGCCAATGCGCTGCGCAGCTGGTGCCGCAAGAACTTCCTCAACTACCTGCGCCTGCGTGAATGGCGCGATGCGCATCGGCAACTGGTACTGATCTGCCGTGACCTGCAATTGAGCCAGCCCCGTAGGGCGGACAGCGTTGTCCTGTCCGCCGACACGCCCGCACCGCGTGTCACCCCCACCACCGACACCAAGCTCAACGTCAAGCTGCGCGAGCAGGCTGACGCCCAGGCCGCCGCCGAACGTGCCAAGGGCTATGCCGCCGTGCATCAGGCGATCCTCGCCGGTCTGCTCAGCCACATCGGCAGCAAGACCGAGGACGGCGACTTCCTCGGCGCCCGTCAGCGACGCTTCTGGATTCACCCGTCCAGCGTCATCGGTCGCAAGAAGCCGCAGTGGGTGATGGCCGCCGAGCTGGTGGAAACCACCAAGCTGTTCGCGCGCATGGTGGCGAAGATCGAGCCGGACTGGATCGAGCCGCTGGCCGGCCACCTGATCAAGAAGAACCATTTCGAACCGCACTGGGAGAAGAAGCGCGGCCAGGTGGTGGCCTTCGAGCAGATCACCCTGTTCGGCCTGATTGTGGTCGGCAAGCGCCCGGTGCATTACGGCCCCATCGACCCGGCGATGGCGCGCGAGATGTTCATCCGCGAGGGGCTGGTGCGCGGCGAGATCAACAGCCGCGCCAAGTGTCTTTCCGAGAACCGCGACCTGCTGGAACTACTCGACGAGCTGGAAGCCAAGGCCCGCCGCCGCGACATCCTCGCCGACGAGGACACGCTGTTTGCCTACTACGACGCGCGCCTTCCTCAGGACATTTACCAGGCCGCCAGTTTCGAGACCTGGTACAGGCGCGAGAGCCAGAAGGACCCGCAACTGCTGCTGATGCGCGAGGAAGACGTGCTGGCCCGCGATGCCAGCGAGATCACCGCCGCGCTGTACCCGGATCACCTGCGCCTGGGCGAGCTGCAGTTGCCGCTGACCTATCACTTCGAGCCGGGCCACCCGCGTGACGGTGTGACCCTGCGCGTGCCGGCGCCGCTGCTACCGCAACTGCCGGCCGAGCGCCTGGAGTGGCTGGTGCCCGGCCTGCTGGAAACCCGCGCCATCGAGCTGGTGCGCAACCTGCCCAAGGCGCTGCGCAAGAACTTCGTGCCGGTGCCGGATTTCGTGCGCGCCGCGCTGGCCAAGGTCACCTTTGCCGAAGGCTCGCTACCCGACGCGCTGGGCCGCGAACTGCTGCGCATGACCGGTGCCCGCGTGTCTGACGAAGCCTGGCAGGAAGCGGGTGAGAAAGTGGAAAACCACTTGCGCATGAACATCGAGGTGGTCGATGCGCGTGGCAAGTTGCTTGGCGAAGGCCGCGACCTGACTGAAATCACCGCGCGCTTCAGCGAGGCCAGCCAGGCCGCGCTGGCGCTGCCGACCCAGAAGGCCGAGCAGCAGAAGCCGGTCGAGGCCAAGGCCTTCGCTCCGGTGGCGGCCAAGACCCAGCAGAAGATTGCCGGCCTGGCGATGACGGTTTATCCGGCGCTGGTGGAAGAGGGCGGAGTGGTCAAGGAAGGGCGCTTCCCGACCCAGGCCGAGGCCAACTTCCAGCATCGTCGCGCCCTGCAGCGCCTGCTGTTGCAGCAGTTGAGCGAACAGGCGAAGTTCCTGCGCGGCAAGCTGCCAGGGCTGACCGACATGGGCATGCTCTACCGCGACCTGGGCCGGATCGAAGCGCTCACCGAAGACATCCTGCTGGCCAGCCTGGACAGCTGTGTGCTGGAAGGCGTCGAGCCGCTGCCGCGTGACGGCGCGGCTCTTGCCACCCTGGCCGAGCAGAAGCGCGGCGCCTGGACCGAACACGCCGAGCGCCTGTCACGGCTGGTGCTGGAGATTCTCAAGCACTGGCATGCGCTGCAGAAGCGCTTCAAGGGGCGGATTGATCTGGCCCAGGCGGTGGCGCTGAATGACATCAAGGCGCAACTGGGCAATCTGGTCTATCCCGGCTTCGTGCGAGAGACGCCGGTCGAGTGGCTGCGTGAATATCCGCGTTATCTCAAGGCCATCGAGCAGCGCCTCGACAAGGTCGGCGCCCAGCTGCAGCGCGACCGCGTGTGGAGCGGCGAACTGGCCGGCTACTGGGAGCAGTACCAGGCGCGGCTGAAGAAGCATCAGCAGGAAGGCAAGCGCGACCCGGAACTGATGGCGTACCGCTGGATGCTGGAGGAATACCGCGTCTCGCTGTTTGCTCAGCAGTTGGGCACCCGGATGCCGGTGTCCGACAAGCGTCTGGGCAAGCAGTGGGCGGCGGTAGAAGGCTGAGACAAGTCGCTGCGGCTCTCTGCTTTTGTGCGAGCTGCGGGCAAGAGCTCGCGACTGAAGTCGCTCCTACAGGTCCTGCAGCACGGCCCTTTGCTAGCGGCTGGCGCTCAGAGGGGTGGCGGGACCTGTGGGGCCGGGTTTATCCCGGCCAACGGGGCTGCAGATTACGCTGCCGTGTCGGCCTGACCTCTGTTGGCTGGCATAAAGCCGGCCTTACAGGGGGTTGTGCGGGTCGGTCAGCGGCTCGCGGGCGTCCGGCTTTAGTGGGAGCGGCTTCAGCCGCGATGCCTTGGCGGAATATCCCAACTGATAAAGGCCCAGCGCATCGGCGCGCCGCCGCTGCGGGCGCGTTCGGGGTCGGCCTGGTACCAGCGCTGCAGTTCGGCGCGTTGCGCCGCGTCGATGGGCCCGAAGGCCCAGGTCACGCGCTGGGCGAACTCCTCGAAATCGCGGGTGCCGCCCAGGCGGTTGCGGGTTTCCAGGTAATCCAGGCGCGGATGAATGTCGCGCTGGTGCAGCAAGCTCACCGTATAGAGGTAGTCGGGAAGGCGCTGGGGGCGGCGACCGAGCAGGGCGGCGATTTCCGGTTCGCTGAAGGCGCCGCCGACCAGCTGGGTCATGTAGGCGCGCAGGCGGCCGTGGCGGTTGATCTTCTCCAGCGCGTCGGCCAGATCGCCGACCAGCCCCGAACGCGACGCCACCACGATGTCGCACACCGGCACATCACTCCAGTCCTCTTCCCAGGCGCGCTGGATAGTCAGCACATTGTCCAGGCCCTGTTGCCGGGCGTTTTCCGCCAGACAGGCGAGCATGCCGGCGCTGAAGTCCAGTCCGTACACCCGCTCCAGGCGCGCGGCCAGCGGCAGTGCCAGGGTGCCGGGGCCGCAGCCGATATCCAGCAGCGTGCGGGCGTCGTCCAGGTTCATGCGGCCGATGAAGTCGCTGGCGTAGCGCGAGGCCTGGCTGCTGCGGTTCAGGTCGCTGGCGCGGCGATCCCAGTCGCTGGCCGGCTTGGGTGCGCGGCCGGCCTGGCGCAGGTGTTCGCGATACAGGGCGGCAAAGTTGATGTCGTCGAGGGTCATGGCGGTTTCGCTGGGTTATCGGGCGCAGGCGCGCAGGTAGCAGGCGCGCGCTAGTGTGCCGCCACGGTGGCTCATTTTGGTGCGACCCGTCGTCGCGGCACCGGCACGCGGCTGGGCCGATTGCTGCGAGCGAAGCGCCGCTGCTACCGGGCGATCGCCCTGCACCGGCGCTCCGTTCTTGCGCTGTGTCGAAGCCTTTCGGTGCGATTTTCCCGGCAATAGTCATTGACTCGCTTCCGGGTGCGTAGGTAGCGTGCGCAGCGGCCGCACCGTCTCAGACATGCGCTGACCGCAGCCAATAGCCGAGTCGATCACTCAAACAATAACGATGCGCTCCATAAGGGCGCCCTTCGGAGAGTTGCATGCAGACCAGCCAACTTCTGCTCGAAGGCGTAGAGATCATGCTATTCGGCATGGGATCCGTCTTTGTCTTTCTGGTTCTCCTCATCATCTGCATCCGCCTGATGTCCTACTTCACCGATCGGTTCGTCGAAGAACCGGAGGTGACCCCGGCGCGTGTCCAGACGGCTGCCGCCGTCGAGGCCGACGCAGACACCCTGGCCGCCATCAAGGCCGCGATCCATCTCTACCGCGCGCGCCGCGGCTGACCCAGGAAAGGGAATCTTTGTCATGACCATTGCAAACAAGAAGCCGCTCGGCATTACCGACGTGGTGCTGCGTGACGCTCACCAGTCCATCCTCGCCACCCGCGTGCGCCTGGAAGACATGCTGCCCATCGCCGGCAAACTCGATCAGGTGGGTTTCTGGTCGGTGGAAAGCTGGGGCGGGGCGACCTTCGACTCCTGCATTCGCTACCTGGGCGAAGACCCGTGGGAGCGCATCCGTGCACTGAAGAAGGCGATGCCCAACACGCGCCAGCAGATGCTGCTGCGTGGCCAGAATCTGCTCGGTTATCGCCACTACGCCGATGACGTGGTGGAAAAGTTCGTTGAGCGCGCCGCGGTCAACGGCGTGGACGTGTTCCGCGTATTCGACGCGATGAACGATCCGCGCAACCTGGAAACGGCCCTGCGGGCGGTGAAGCAGCAGGGCAAACATGCCCAGGGCACGCTGTCCTACACCACCAGCCAGGTACACACCCTGGAGATGTGGGTCGATCTGGCCAAGCAGATCGAAGACATGGGCGCCGACTCCATCGCCATCAAGGACATGGCCGGCATCCTCACGCCGTACCAGGCCTTTGAGCTGGTTTCGCGCCTGAAGGCCAGCCTGAGCATTCCGCTGCACATGCAGTGCCACGCCACGGCCGGACTGTCCACGGCCGCCATCCTCAAGGCGGTGGAAGCCGGCATCGACAACGTCGATACCGCGATCTCCTCGCTGTCGATGACCTACGGCCACTCGCCGACCGAGTCGGTGGTCGCCATCTTCCAGGGCACCGAACGCGACACCGGCCTGAACCTGGAGCTGCTCGAAGAAGTCGCCGCCTATTTCCGCGAAGTGCGCAAGAAGTACGCGAAGTTCGAGGGCACCCTGCGTGGCGTCGATTCGCGCATCCTGGTTGCCCAGGTGCCCGGCGGCATGCTGACCAACATGGAAAGCCAGCTCAAGGAGCAGGGCGCACTGGACAAGTTCGACCAGGTGCTCGAGGAAATTCCGCGCGTGCGCGAAGACCTGGGCTTCATCCCGCTGGTCACGCCCACCTCGCAGATCGTTGGCACCCAGGCGGTGATCAACGTGCTGACCGGCGAGCGCTATAAATCCATCACCAAGGAAACCGCCGGCATCCTCAAGGGTGAATACGGCGCGGCTCCGGCGCCGTTCAACGCCGAACTGCAGACCCGTGTGCTGGATGGCGCCGAGGTGATCACCTGCCGCCCGGCCGACCTGCTCGAAGCCGAGATGGACAAGCTGACCGCCGAACTCCAGGGCATCGCCCAGGAAAAGGGCATCAAGCTGGCCGCCGATGTGATCGACGACGTGCTGACCTATGCGCTGTTCCCGCAGATCGGCCTGAAATTCCTGGAAAATCGTGGCAACCCGGCGGCCTTCGAGCCGGCGCCGAACGGCCAGGAACTGGCGCCGCGCGAGGCCGGCAAGCCGGAGGTCTACACCGTGGACGTCAACGGCAAGTCCTTCGTGGTACAGGTCAGCGACGGCGGCGACATCGCCGGCATCAAGGCCCTGAATGGCGGCGCCGCGACTGTGCAGCCAGCTGCGGCGGGTGTTGTGGCAGCCGACGCGGGTGAGCCGCAACCGGCCCCGCTGGCCGGGAACATCTTCAAGGTGCTGGTCCAGCCCGGGCAGATGGTTCAGGAAGGCGATCTGGTGGTGATCCTCGAAGCCATGAAGATGGAAACCGAGATTCGCGCCTTCCGGGCTGGCACTGTCGCCACCGTCGACGTCAAGGTCGGCGATGCGGTCGTAGTCGGCCATCCTCTGCTGAGCATCGCTTAAGGAGCGTTCCATGGAAAAGTTCCTCACGCTCTGGCAGAGCACCGGCCTTTATCATCTGGAGGCCGGTCAGGCTCTGATGATGGCAATCTGCATCGGGCTGATCTACCTGGCGATTCGCAAGGGCTTCGAGCCGCTGCTGCTGATTCCCATCGGCTTCGGCGGCATCCTGGCCAATATCCCGGTGGCCAACATGGCCGAGGGACTCGGCATCCTCAACCTGTTCTATGAAGTGGGCCTGCCGACCAGTGTGTTCCCGCTGCTGATCTTCATGGGCGTCGGGGCTATGACCGACTTCGGGCCGATGCTGGCCAACCCGAAGACGCTGCTGCTCGGCGCCGCCGCGCAGTTCGGCATCTTCGGCACGCTGATTGGCGCCCTGGCGCTGACCGCATCGGGCATCCCGGGTCTGGAATTCACGCTCAAGGAAGCCGCATCGATCGCCATCATCGGCGGTGCCGATGGTCCGACCTCGATCTTTGTCACTTCCAAGCTGGCGCCGGATCTGCTCGGTCCGATCGCCGTGGCCGCGTATTCCTACATGGCGCTGGTGCCGCTGATTCAGCCGCCGATCATGCGTGCGCTGACCACTCCGGAGGAGCGTAGCATCGTCATGACCCAGCTGCGGCATGTCGGCCAGGTCGAGAAGATCATCTTCCCGCTGCTGCTGTGCCTGCTGGTCGGCATGCTGCTGCCGGACGCCGCGCCGCTGATCGGCATGTTCGCCTTCGGCAACCTGCTGCGTGAATGCGGTGTGGTGGATCGTCTGGCCGATACCTCGCGCAACGCGCTGATCAACATCGTCACCATTGCGCTGGGTCTGACTGTCGGCTCCAAGCTGTCTGCCGATGCGTTCCTGCAGATTAAGACGCTGGGCATCCTGGCGTTGGGCATGGTGGCTTTCTCGGCGGGTACCGCCGCGGGGATCATCATGGCCAAGATCATGAACCGCTTCAGCAGCACGCCGATCAATCCGTTGATCGGTTCGGCCGGCGTCTCGGCGGTGCCGATGGCGGCGCGGGTGTCGAACAAGGTCGGGCTGGAAGCCAACCCGCACAACTTCCTGCTCATGCACGCCATGGGGCCCAACGTGGCCGGCGTCATCGGCTCGGGTGTAGCGGCGGGGGTGCTGCTCGCCTTCGTTGGCTGATCGGCTTTTCGCAGCAAAAAAAGAACCCCGCCTGGTGCGGGGTTCTTTTTTGCGGCGGGAAAGCATGAGCCGGTCCAGAACCTTTCGCGGCCGAGCTTGCCCCGGCCGGGCTGCATCGAGACTGCAGCCAGGGTTCCCACCGCCGCTGGCCGGCATAAAGCCGGCCCTACAGAAGTGTACCTAGCCATTGTGGGGCCGGGTTTACCCCGGTCGGGCGGGGTCGCGGGCAATAGAGCGCGTGATGCGTGTCACGCTTTGCGGCCCGCAAGCGCAGGCGGCAACGGCATCGACTACAGTTCGCACTGCCTTTCCCCGGCCGTCGCGCCGACGCCGCGCAGCAGGATGCTGAACGCCGACATGGATTTCCTCCGCCTACCGCCCGCACTCGTCCGGGTGCTCCTTTGCCTGCTGCTGCTCCTGCCGGTCAGCCAGGCCCGCGCCGGAAGTCTGCATGACGAACTCAACGGCTTTCTCGTCGATCAGACCATCAGCCACATCGGCCACCAGTTCTATCGGTATTTCAGCGAGCGGCTGCGCGACATCAGTCGCCTGGATTTCAACCTGGTGATACGCGAACGGCCTTCGGCGCGCTGGGGCAGTCTGGTCTGGGTGGAATACGAGGGTGGCACGGTATATCGCCGTTTCCTGCCGCCCAACACGGCCGAGTTGCAGGCGGTGGCCCATGCCGCCGCCGATGAGGTCAAGGAAGCGGTCATCCGCCGGCGGCTG
>DATJDB010000039.1:0-7600 GCA_035497635.1 Pseudomonas sp.
CATCAGCCGGATATTGCACGGCTGGGAAGATTCGATGATCACCAGATCATCTTCGTTGAGGTATTCGCGCCGGTGAATGAATTTCATGGGTTTCAACAGGGGTCTAACGAGGGGCGCGCACAATAGCACGCCGCGCCGATAATCTCCCACCCGACGCCGCTTTGCGGTATGTTCCCCGCCCCCCGGCGCGCGGCTCGTGCCGGCACTTTGCCAGAGGTTTTCTGCTGTCCATGTCGTCCGTCGAAATCCGCGCGCCCCGGGTGCGCTGGTCCACCCGTTGCGGCTTTTTCATCGCTGGCTTCGGGTTGTCGGTGTGGGCGCCACTGGTGCCCTATGTGCGCGAACGCATTCCCATGAGCGACGCCACCTTCGGCTTGTTGCTCTTGTGTGTGGGGGCCGGATCGCTGACCTGCATGCCGCTGTCGGGCATGCTCGCCGCCCGCTTCGGCATCCGTCCGGCCGCGCTCGTGTGCATGGGCCTGCTGATGGCCGTGCTATCGGTCATGGCCCTGACGGATTCCATATTCTGGCTGGCGGTCGCCCTGTTCGGTTTTGGCGGCACGCTGGGCGTGCTGGATATTCTCATCAACATCCAGGCACTCAAGGTGGAGCGCGCGCTCGACCGACCGCTGATGTCCCATTTTCATGGCATGTTCAGCCTCGGCACCATCGCTGGCGCGGCCTGTCTGACGGGCCTGCTGCGCCTGGGCCTGACGCCCGCCGCCGGCACCCTGCTGGTGGTGGCGTTGATCCTGATTGCCACGCTGCTGATCCGCAACGGGCTACTGCCCGACCGCTCGCCGGCCGGCGGCGCCCTGTTCGCCCGGCCCACCGGGGTCGTGCTGGTGGTGGGACTGCTTTGCTTCGTCGTCTACCTGGCCGAAGGGGCGATTCTGGATTGGAGCGCGCTCTATCTGATCCAGGACAAGGGCATGGCCATCAGCCTGGCCGGCCTGGGCTACGCCAGCTTCGCCCTGCTGGTGACCTTCGCCCGCTTCGGCGGCGGAGCGCTGATCACCCGGCTGGGCGCGGTGCGCGTGGTGGTGATCGGCGCCCTGCTGGCCGCCACCGGCCTGCTGCTGAGCATCCTCACCGATCACTGGCTGATCGCCCTGTTTGGCTATGCCCTGTGCGGCCTGGGCTGCGCCAACATCTCGCCGGTGCTGATTTCCTCGCTCAACCGTCAGCAGGACATGCCGGTGCATCTGGCGGTTACCGCCGCCACCACCGTGGGCTTTGCCGGCGTGCTGGCCGGCCCGGCACTGATGGGCCTGGTGGCCCATGTGAGTTCCCTGGCGGTCGCCTTTGCGCTGGTCGCCGTCCTGTTGCTGGGCATGCTGTTCAGCACATCACGCCTTCCCCGCTAAACCTTTCGGAATCCGCTTGCCATGCGAATCCAGCAGATCCGCCAACAGCTTGCCGAGCACGGCGCCAAGCCCTTGCACATCAACCGCATCCTGCGCGCCTGGCTGCAGGGCCGGCCGTTGGACATCGGCACACGACGCCAGCAGAGCCAGGATTTCCTGCCGCTGACGGTACGCGAATACCTGCCGACGCTTAGCGCCCAGCTCGATGGCCTGGCCCAAGTAAATTCCGAGCATCCCGGCGCGGACGACTCGGCCCGCCTGCTGGTCGAGCTGGACGATGGGCAGATGGTGGAAAGCGTGCTGCTGCCGCGCGACGGCCTGTGTGTGTCCAGCCAGGTGGGCTGCGCGGTCGGCTGTACATTTTGTATGACCGGCAAGAGCGGCCTGCTGCGCCAGGTCGAAAGCACCGAAATCCTCGCCCAGGTGGCGCTGGCACGGCGCAGACGGGCGGTAAAGCGCGTGGTGTTCATGGGCATGGGCGAACCGGCCCACAACCTGGACAACGTACTGGACGCCATCGACATACTGGGCAGCGAAGGCGGCATCGGCCACAAGAACCTGGTGTTCTCCACGGTGGGCGATCCGCGGGTCTTCGAGCGTCTGCCGCAGCAGCGCGTAAAGCCGGCGCTGGCATTGTCCCTGCACACCACCGATGCCGACCTGCGTGAACAGCTGTTGCCACGCGCGCCGCGCATTACTCCCGACGAGCTGGTGGAACTGGGCGAGCGCTACGCGCGCACGGTGGGCTTCCCGATCCAGTATCAGTGGACCCTACTCAAGGGCATCAATGACAGCCAGGCCGAGATGGACGGCATCATCCGCCTGCTCAAGGGCAAGTACGCGATCATGAACGTCATTCCCTACAACAGCCTGGAGCAGGACGAGTATCAGCGGCCGGACAGCGAGCGCATCTACCAGATCGTCCGCTACCTGCACAACAACGGCGTACTGACCAAAGTACGCAATTCGGCGGGGCAGGATGTGGAAGGCGGCTGCGGCCAGCTGCGTGCCCGTGCCGAGCGGGTGGAGCGCGCCCGGCGCTCAACCCAGGGGCAGGCCTGACAATCCGGAAGCTTCCTGCCCGGCACGCGTGACCGCTACCACCCGGTCGCGGCCCGCTTCCTTGGCCTGGTAAAGCGCCCGGTCGGCCTCGGCCAGCAGCTGTTCCAGCGGTTCGGCAGGACACTCGGAGAACCAGGCCAGACCGATGCTCAGAGTCACGGGCACGCTGACGCCATCCGGCTGCTTGAATGATCGGCGAGTCACTTCGCTACGGATACGCTCGGCAAGGGCCAGCGCATCCTTCTCGGCAAGGCCCTTCAGCACCAGCGCAAACTCCTCGCCACCCAGCCGGCCGAACAGATCGTTCTGGCGCAGGCTCCGTTTGACCGTGGTGGAAAAGGCACGTAACACGCCATCGCCCACCGCATGGCCGTGGCAATCGTTGACCCGCTTGAAATGATCGAGATCGAGCATCATCACCACCAGCGACTCCCGTGAACCTGCCCACTGGCCGAGCAGCGCTTCTCCCCGACCGAAGAAGCCACGCCGTGTCAGCGCGCCGGTCAGGATGTCGTGATCGGCCCGGCGCCGCAGCGCCTTCAATTGTCGGTCCCGGGCCTGCGTGATGCTGGCAACCGCCAGAGGTCCGAGCGCGAACAGGGTAATGCCCAGGTGCAGCGAGAGGGTTCTTGCCGCATCGGTGTCGGCGTCCAGCAGAGGCAGCAGCCCGAGGCTCACGACCGCCACCAGCCAGATGCAGGTGAGCAGAATCAACAGGGCCGACATGAACAGGGAATAACTCAGTGCGCACCAGAGCAGCGCCGGCACCACGAAGCCCAGGGAGCCCGGTCCACCCAGTCCGGCACAGACCATCAGCGAGACCAGCAAGGCCACGACCGGCGCGAATTCCCAGATATCCTCGCGCCGCCTGGAATGACGGCCGCTGGCCCGACGCGAGAAGAACTCCGGCGCCGAGAGCATGACCGGCAGTATCAGCACGGCGTTGACCAGATCCGCGCCAAACCAGGAACTCGCCGCATCCCAGGCAGTGGCAAACACCGGCGGGCCGAGCATCCGGCCCAGCAGGATGGCGGCCAGTGCGGAACAACCCGAAGCGAGCAGGCAGACGCCGAACAGGGTCAGCAGGCCGGCGGGCCGGCGCAGGGTGCGCCAGCGGGCCGGGGCGATGCGCACCAGCAACAGGCCGCAGGCGACAAAGGTCAGGTTGACCAGCGACAGACGCAGGGAGACCAGAAAGTCACCCTCCATGACCAGATCGGCCAACACTAAGCCGACCAGCGCGGCGACCCAGCTCGCTGGCGTAGCCAGGCGCGGATAGAGAATGAACAGGCCCAGCAGAACGGCATTGGCGGGCCAGAAGGAGGCCTGCATGCCGACCGGGCGGGTGGCGATGCCCAGCCAGGCGGTAAACATGACCAGCAGCATCAGGGCCAGCAAGCGCAGCGCGCTTGTCTCCCAGTCTTTCGACGCCGTGTTTTCCACTTCCCGCTCTCCTCGCCGTCCGCTCCGGCATGTGAGCGACTTTAGCACCCGGCCTGCGGCGTATCCGCCCGCCAGGACAGCGACGTGAACGGCATCACGAGCCGCGACACGCTCTACTCTGGAAGGGAACTTATCGAAGGGGAACGGTATGGACGATCCAGATGACAAGCGCCCCCTCGGCTGGGGCGAATTGCTGCAGACCATGCTGGCGGCCGCACTGGGCGTGCAGAGCGGTAAAAATCGCGCCCGCGACTTCAGCCGCGGGCGGCCGGTGCAGTTCATCGTGCTCGGGCTGCTGTTCTGCCTGTTCTTCGTGCTCGGCGTGCTCGGCGTGGTGAAGCTGGTGCTCTACCTGGCCTGAACCGTCACTTCGAGCAACGGGGACAGGTCGAAGGGGTACCCCGCCCGATCGCCATGCAGCGCATGGCTGTAGCGGCGGAAATCGACTTGCAGGCGCGGCACATCGAGGCGTTGATGCAGGCGGGTAACCTGTTCCTCGTCCAGCAGGCGGAACACATCGGCGCGCACATCGACACCAATGCTGTCGGCGAAATCCCGCCCTTGGTGATAGTCATGGAGCAGCAGAAGGGCCCAGCCGCCAAGGGTGAAATGCCCGGCAGTGAGCGCCTCGACCTCACCGGCCAGACGCGCCTGGAAGATCTCCGGGGAATTGTTCGCCGCGCTGAAGTGCACATCCTGGCCCGGCTGCAGTCCGCGCTCGCGCAGCGCCTGCATGGCGCCCAGCGCCATCTCGTCATTGGCGGACCACACCAGCCGGACAGCCGGATAGCGCTCGAACAGCGTGCGCGCCTGAACCTGGGCGCGCTGACGCGACCACTCGCCATTCACCAGATGACGCAGACGGATATCCGGATGTTCATCGAGTGCCCGCAACAGGCCCATGTTGCGCAGTTGCGCCGAGGGGGTCTGCGGCACGCCACCAAAAGCCAGCATCTCCACCGGGCCTGCCGGTTTCATGGTCGCCAGGGCCTTGCCCATCAGGTAACCGGCCCGCTCATCGTCAGGAGTCAGGCTGCCGATCCAGTTGCCATAGCGCTCACGCGGGTTGCCGGTGCGCTCGCGCTGCGAGGCGGTCAGCGTGCTGTGCACATTGAACAGCCGAACCGGACTGCCTTCGAAGATGCGCAGCAGTTCGGGGCCGGCATAGATCTCGTTGACGAACAGCAGGTAATCCGGCTGGCGTTCGCGCATCTGCCTGCCCAATTCCAGCAGGCGGTTGAAATCCCGCTCGGCATAATGGATTTCCAGCTCCATACCCAGATCGTCCGCCACCGCCTGCATGAAGCGCGAATAGCCGACCCAGAACGGCTCGCTGGAATAACCGGGATTGATGAAGGCCACCGAGGGCGCCGCATAGGCGCAAACCATCATCCAGTAGAAAAACAATCCCGCAACCACACGTCCCATTGACTACCGCGCCTGCATTCAAAGAGCGCGGCATTCTGCCAGCTATTGGCTGCTGACCCAATAGACGGCGGTAATGACGGCAAGAAGAATCAACGCAAGAATGGCGAGTGCATCGACTCGGCTGTCGCTTTCGTCATGTCCGGAATGCTTGTCCATATGAACTCCCTTATTCTGTGCGACCCGCTTCGAGTAAAGACCAGCGTTGCGCCCGATGCCCGAAGCCGTCTTTTAATCGCTTTTAGCGATAAACATATTCTTAATCTTCACTTTTACGCATAAATCGATACTGCTATCGTGCCGGCCCCAAGGTGCGGTGGCGCGGCTGCGCGCGCGACCCGGCAGTGACCGCTTACAGGACCCCTATGTACGTTTACGACCAGTACGACCAGCACATCATCGAGGAGCGCGTCCGGCAGTTTCGCGACCAGACGCGCCGCTTTCTCGCCGGCGAACTGAAGGAAGAAGAGTTCCGCCCGCTGCGCCTGCAGAATGGCCTCTACATCCAGCGCTACGCCCCCATGCTGCGTATCGCCGTGCCCTATGGTCTGCTGTCTTCCACGCAGGTGCGCAAGCTGGCGCATATCGCCCGTCATTACGACAAGGGCTACGCGCACATCAGTACCCGCACCAACGTGCAGTACAACTGGCCGGAACTGGAAGACGTGCCGGAAATTCTGGCCGAACTGTCCACCGTGCAGATGCATGCCATCCAGACCAGCGGCAACTGCATCCGCAACACCACCACCGACCAGTTCGCCGGCGTGGCCCGCGATGAGCAGGTGGACCCGCGGCCCTGGTGCGAAATCATCCGTCAGTGGTCCACCTTCCATCCGGAATTCGCCTTCCTGCCGCGCAAGTTCAAGATCGCGGTGAACGGTGCGGTGCGCGACCGTGCCGCCATCGAAGTGCATGACATCGGCCTGGAAGCGGTGCGCAACGACGCCGGCGAGCTGGGTTTCCGGGTATCCGTGGGCGGCGGCCTGGGCCGCACGCCGATCGTGGGCAGCTTCATCAATGAGTTCCTGCCCTGGCAGCACCTGCTCAGCTACCTGGATGCCATCGTGCGGGTCTACAACCGCTACGGCCGCCGCGACAACAAGTTCAAGGCGCGCATCAAGATCCTGGTCAAGGCGCTGACGCCCGAAGTGTTCGCCGAGCGGGTGGACGCCGAATGGCAGCACCTGAAGGACGGCCCCACCACTCTGATCGAAGACGAAGTCGCCCGGGTCAGCCGCTTCTTTGTCGATCCCGAATACCGTGTGCTCGACGATGCGGACGAACAGCTTGCTCGTCTGGATGCGGAGCACCCGGGCTTTGCCCGCTGGCGCACGCGCAACGTCACGGCGCACAAGAAGCCCGGCTATGCCGCCGTCACCCTGTCGCTGAAGAAAACCGGCATCGCGCCCGGTGACGTCAGCGACCGGCAGCTTGATGCCATCGCCGATCTGGCCGACCGCTACAGCTTCGGTGAGGTGCGCAATTCCCACGAGCAGAACATGATCCTGGCGGACGTCGAACAGGGCCGCCTGCACGAGCTGTGGCTGGAGTTGCGCGAGCTGGGCCTGGCCACGCCGAACATCGGCCTGCTCACCGACATCATCGCCTGCCCCGGCGGCGACTACTGCTCGCTGGCCAATGCCAAGTCCCTCCCGGTGGCCGAAGCCATCCAGCGTCGTTTCGACAATCTGGATTACCTGTTCGACCTGGGCGATCTGGACCTGAACATCTCCGGCTGCATGAACGCCTGTGGCCACCACCATATCGGCCACATCGGCATTCTCGGCGTGGACAAGAAAGGCGCGGAGTTCTATCAGGTTTCCCTGGGTGGCAGCTCCAGTCGCGACGCCAGCCTCGGCCAGATTCTCGGCCCGTCATTCGCTCAGGACGACATGCCCGACGTGATCGAGAAGATCGTCGGCGTCTACCTGGCCCAGCGCACCGAAGACGAGCGCTTCATCGATACCTACCGCCGTATCGGCATCGACCCTTTCAAGGAGCGCGTCTATGCAGCGCATCATTAAGCACGAGCAGGTAGTGGATGATCGCTGGCATCTGCTGGACAAGGACGCCACCCTCGAAGCGCTGCCCAACAGCGACAACCTGATCGTCCCGCTGACACTGTGGCGCGAACATGCCCACGCGCTGAAGGCGCGTGATGGCGGCCTGGGCATCTGGCTGGATGCGGACGAAGCCGTGGAAGAAATCAGCGACGCGCTGGAAGCCTTCCAGATCGTGGCGCTCAACTTCCCCGCCTTCACCGATGGCCGCCACTACTCCAGCGCCCGCCTGCTGCGCGACCG
>DATJDB010000040.1:0-2231 GCA_035497635.1 Pseudomonas sp.
CTTGCCCAACAGACGGTCCACCGCGTCGCTGTATGCCTGACCAGCATCGCTTTGCTCGTCGAGAATGACCGGCACGCCCTGGTTGGAAGCCTTGAGCACCGACTGGGATTCGGGAATTACGCCCAGCAGACGGATCGCGAGGATTTCCTCGACGTCATCGACACCCAGCATCTCGCCCTTGTCGACACGGGATGCATCGTAGCGGCTCAGCAACAGATGCTCCTTGATCGGCTCTTCGCCACGCTCGGCGCGCCGCGACTTGCTGGAAAGCAGGCCCAGCATGCGATCGGAGTCGCGCACCGAGGACACTTCCGGATTGGTGACCACAATGGCTTCGTCGGCGTAGTACATGGCCAGATGGGCGCCGCGCTCGATGCCGGCGGGCGAGTCGCAGATGACGTATTCAAAGTTCTGGGACAGTTCGTCCAGCACCCGGCCGACGCCGTCCTGGGTCAGCGCTTCCTTGTCACGGGTCTGGCTGGCGGCCAGCACGTAGAGATTCTCCAGGCGCTTGTCCTTGATCAGTGCCTGATGCAGCGTGGCGTCACCGTTGATGACGTTGACGAAGTCGTACACCACCCGGCGCTCGCAGCCCATGATGAGGTCCAGATTACGCAGGCCGATGTCGAAGTCGACGATGACGGTTTTATGCCCTCGCAGGGCGAGTCCGGTGCCCAGTGCTGCGCTGGTAGTGGTTTTACCCACGCCTCCTTTGCCGGAAGTAATAACGAGGATCTTGGCCAAGGTAAATCACCCCTGAATGAGTAAAACGGGAACTTCGAGAACCGAAAGGTGGCTTCCTTTCCGGATCTTCCTAACTGCAATACCGCGAAACATCTTTCATAGCCGGTGGATATTCAATAAATCCCCCGTGAGGCTGATATGTACACCCTGATCCCAGAAGGGACTGCGGCGCAAGTCTTCGGCAACCTTGTAGCGCCCGGCGATGGAAACCAGCTCGGCTTTCAATTCCTTGCAGAATATCCGCGCCTTGCCATCGCCCTTGATACCGGCCAGCGCGCGGCCGCGAAGGGGGCCGTAAACATGGATATTGCCGTCCGAGAGAAGTTCCGCCCCGGGACTCACCGGTCCGATTACGATCAGATCGCAGCCCTGGGCGTAGACCTGCTGGCCGCCACGGATTGGGCGGTGGATGATCTTGCTCGGCCGGGCCACCTCGCCCTGGCTGGCGTCGTCACTCGGCTCCAGGGCGCGGCCGCTGGCGCTGGCGGAGGGAATCACCGGCACATCGAGCTCGCCAGCCAGGGACATATCGTCCTGGCGATTGGTGCGCACCGCCAGTGTCCGCAGGCCATGTTGCCGGCAAACGCCAATGAGTTTCTGCAAGTCGATGGGAACGGCTGCTTCCGGCAACTTGTCCAGCGCCAGAATGAGCGGCGTATTGTCGAAGAACTTGGGTGCCTGGGCGACCTTGTCGGCCAATTGGCGCTCGAGCCTGCCGAGGTCGTAACGGGCCAACTCCAACAGGGTGATGGCCAGCATGCTGCCCTTGAGTTGGAATACCGCGTCCTGTTCCTGGCTCATCATTTGCCCATTTCGATAAATGAGGGGACTTATAGCGGGAAATAGAAGGGTTTTCCAAGGGTGAATGCGCATTTTGGACAGCCGGGTTTCTGGCGTCGTTTTTCTGTGGAAGTGCGTAGTGCATCCGCCTTTCATAGGAGCGGCTTCCGCCGCGATGTTTATGTCCAGCCCGGTTAGAAAGCTCGCGACTGAAGTCGCTCCTACAGGTCGCTGCGCTGCAAAAGGCGTTCAATTCCCGGTAACATGCCGCCCTTTTACGCAAACGAGTCCCGGCATGGAACGTTCACCCTTTCGCTCCTATTACCTGCATCCGCGCTTCTGGCTATTGTGGTTCGGCCTCGGTTTGCTGTGGTTGATCGTGCAATTGCCCTATCCGCTGTTGCTGCGTCTGGGTCGGGTGGTGGGACGGCTGCTGTACCGGTTCGGGGCCGAGCGTCGCGCCATTGCCCGCCGCAATCTGGAGCTGGCCTTCCCGCAGTTGAGCGAGGCTGAGCTCTCGTGCCTGCTCAAGGAAAACTTCGCCTCCATGGGCATCGCCTTCTTCGAGATGGCCATGAGCTGGTGGTGGCCACGTGCACGCCTGCAGCGTCTTGCCCAGGTCGAGGGGCTGGAGCATCTGCAGCGCGTCCAGGCCGATGGGCAGGGCGTGATCCTGATGGCGCTGCACTTCACCACCCTGGAAATCG
>DATJDB010000041.1:0-7630 GCA_035497635.1 Pseudomonas sp.
CTGCGGGGTGACGAACTCGGCGATCTTCTCCAGCTCGGCGGCGTCCCAGTGCTGCTGCAGCGCCAGGAAGTGGCTGCGGGCCTGCTCGATGAAACGCTGCTCGTTGAACCAGGCCGGTGCGTTGATCACCGGCGCGGCGGACGCCGGGGCGCCGATGGACTGGCCGAAGATATTGGTGCCCGACGCTTCGCGTTGCATCACCGGCGGCGCGCCGGCGGTTGCGTACTGCTGCTGGGGCATGGCGGCCTGGGCCTTGCGGCGGCGCGCGGCGATCAGCTTGAAGATCACGAAGGCGATCAGGCCGAAGATCAGCATGTCCATGAGCTGCAGGCCTTCGAAGCCATCACCCATGAACATGGACGCCAGCAGGCCACCGGCGGCGATGCCGGCCAGCGGGCCGAGCCAGCGGGAGGCGCCACTGGCAGCCGGAGCGGCGGCACCCGGACGCGCGGCCGGTGCCTGAGCCTGTTGAGTTGGAGCGGCCTGGCGGGTCTGGTGAGACGGGGCGGAACCGAAGCTCTTCTTGCCGCCAAAGCGGGCCGCGTCGGCATCCAGGGTAAAGGTCAGACCCAGGCAGAAGGCCAGGGCGATACTGAGAAAACGCTGCATCAGAGGGAATCCTATTGGTTGATTCACGCGCGCCATCTTGCCCAGTGGCCAGGGTGATTGCCAGCGCAGAATGTTTCCGGCTTTTGCCCTAATGCAACATGAACCGCAGCGGCGCGCTATCGAAGCGGCGGCGCAGGTAGCGGCGGGTATCGGTGAGATTCGGATCGGGCCGCCGCAGCCAGTGACAAAAGGTGCGCAGGAACAGGCCACTGAGCAGGCATTCCTGGCCGATGCGGTTCAGCCAGACGCCGCGCAGCCGCGCACCGGCGCGCCACCACTGCACCACGCGGCTCAGGCTGTGCAGCCCGCCCAGCTGCAGGTGCAGATGCCCGGGTTCCAGCTTGTAGAGCAGCATCTGGCCAGTCAGCGCATGGTGTTTCTCCAGCGCCTGCAGCCAGGCGGCCAGCAGTTCCTCGAGGCGCTCGGCCGGCAGCATGCCGGCCAAATCCTCGTCACGGGCGCGCGCCAGCATCGCCTGCTCGGCACGGGCAAACCAGGCGTCGACCAGGGCGTCCTTGTCCGGATAATGGCGGGCGATGGCATCCAGGCCGATGCCCAGGGCATCGGCCACTTCGAACAGCTGCAGGCGCTCCCAGCCGCGCGCTTCGGCCAGCGACAGGGCGGTATCGAGAATCAGCGCGGCGCTTGCGTCGGACATGGCGATCACCTCGCCGGCAAGTATGGCCGGCGCACGGAGCGCGTCGGCGCAGCGCGACAGGTGGCCGGTAGCCGCTTTCGTGCGCCACGGCTTTGGTGGGAGCGGACTTGTCCGCGAGCTCTTTCGTGCAGGCCGCGCCCAACAGCTCGCGAATGAATTCGCTCCTACCGGGCGCCGTACCAGCTTGCCGCTAGGTCCCGGTGCCGCGCCACCAGGACTGGCTGGCCAGGGCGTCCTGGATCTTCTGTTCCTGGCGCACCAATTCGCGGTTCCACTCGTCGGCCTTGCCTTCGATGAACTGCTCCAGTGCCTTCTCGCTGCGCATGGCGCGCAGCAGGTCGTTCTGCAGGCGCTCCAGATGCTCCTCGGCGGTGGCCAGTTCGCGGCGCTGCAGGTCGATCATCTTGTACAGGTTGGTCTTGTATTGCTGCTGATTGAGGCGGTGCAGCCCGGTTTCCGCGCCACCGACATACTCGCTCAGGCGGCCCAGGCCGCTGATGTTGTTGCGGTAACGCTGGCACAGGTTGCGCTGGTACTGCACCCGGCCAAGCATCTGGCGCACACGCATCTGGCGGATAGCGGCCAGCTTGCCGAGGGTAGTCAGCTGGTCCTTCATGCGCGGCTACCCAGCAATTGCTGCAAGGTCTGGACGCTGAGGGTCAGGTCGGCGTCCTGGCCCGTTTCCTGACGCAGGAAGCGCTCGATGGCCGGCGCCAGCTGCACGGCACGGTCGGTCTTGGCGTCGGCGCCCGGCGTGTAGCCACCCAGCGGGATCAGTTCGCGAATCTTCTCGTAGGTGCTGTACAGCTCCTTGAGCAGACGCGCGGCGTTGCGGTGCTCGGGTTCGGTGACCTGGACCATGCAGCGGCTCACCGAGGCGCCGATGTCGATCGCCGGATAGTGGCCAACTTCGGCCAGCTTGCGCGACAGCACGATGTGCCCGTCGAGAATCGCCCGGGCGCAGTCGACGATCGGATCTTGATGGTCATCGCCCTCGGCCAGCACGGTGTAGAGGGCGCTCAGGCTGCCGGTGGGGCTGGCGCCATTGCCGGCGCTCTCCACCAGCTCCGGCAGCATGCCGAACACCGACGGCGGATAGCCCTTGGTCGCCGGCGGCTCGCCGAGCGCCAGGGCGATCTCGCGCTGGGCCATGGCGTAGCGGGTCAGCGAATCCATCAGCAGCAGCACATCCTGGCCACGGTCGCGGAAGTACGCGGCGATGCTGTGGCACAGGTCGGCGGCCTTGAGGCGCATCAGCGGCGATTCGTTGGCCGGCGCGACCACCACCACCGCCTTGCGCAGGCCTTCCGGGCCGAGGGAATGCAGGATGAATTCCTGCACCTCGCGGCCACGTTCGCCGATCAGCCCGACCACCACCACATCGGCCTTGGTCTGCCGGGTGATCATGCCCAGCAGCACGCTCTTGCCCACGCCGCTGCCGGCGAACAGGCCGACCCGCTGGCCCTTGCCGAGGGTGAGCATCGAGTTGATGGCGCGCACGCCGACGTCCAACGGCTCTTCCACGGGACGGCGGCGCAGCGGGTTGACCGGTGGCGGCAGCGGCGGCAGCAGGTCGTGGCCGGTCAGCTTGCCCTGGTCGTCCAGCGGCTCGCCGAGGCCGTTGACCACCCGACCCAGCCAGGAGTCGTCGATGCGCAGGCGTGCTTCCTCGCGGATCGGGAAGATGCGCGCGCCGGTGGCCAGGCCCAGCGGCTTCTTGAACGGCATCAGGTAGGTGATTTCGCGGTTGAAGCCCACCACCTGCGCTTCCAGCAGGCTGCCGTCGGTCTGCTCCACATAGCAACGCTGGCCGGTCGGCTGGTGACAGCCGAGCCCTTCCAGGATCAGCCCGGACACCCGCACCAGGCGTCCGCTGACCTTGGCTAGCTGGACGTTGTCGAGGGATTTCAGGGCCTCGTCGAGGGCGTCACTGTCCAGCAGCATGGCCGCTTACTCCTCGACCTGCAGATGCCCGGCCAGGGTATCCATGCAGGCGTCCAGACGCTGCTGGCAGCCGATGTCGGCTTCCGCTTCGGAGGTGACCACGCGACATTCGCCGTGGGGCAGACGGTCGTCGGGTACCAGCTTCCAGCGGCGTGCGCGCTCCGGATCGATGTCGCGGATGCGTGCGCATTCCTCGGGATTGAGGTGGATCTGCACATCCTCGTGATTGCCCGGCAGGGTGTTGAGCACTTCCTCGGCCAGGGTCAGCAACTGTGCCGGATTCAGCGTCAGTTCGACGCGGATCACCTGGCGGGCCACCTTGGCGACCATTTC
Organism: Pseudomonas sp.; assembly: GCA_035497635.1. Classification (GTDB taxonomy): domain Bacteria; phylum Pseudomonadota; class Gammaproteobacteria; order Pseudomonadales; family Pseudomonadaceae; genus Serpens. The sequence goes on from DATJDB010000041.1 coordinate 3,545, forward strand.
CAGCAACTGGTCGCGGCGGCCGCGCTCGTATTCGCCTACCGCCACGCGGAACGATTCCATCATGCGGTCCAGCGGCGCGCAGGCCTGCTCGAAGGCACGCCGACCCTGCAGGCGACCGTCTTCCAGGCCCTTGGCCAGACCTTCTTCCTGGCCACGCTGGTAGCCTTCGGAACGACCGACTTCCACACCTTCATCGCGACCTTCCTGGAAGCCGCGTTCCTGGCCTTCCTGATAGCCCTCGGCCAGAGCGCGCTGCAGCGCGGCCGGATCGGTGGCCAGGGTTTCCTGACTATCGCTGGCCGCCACGCTGCGATGGCGCGGCGGGAAGCGGTAGACGCGCCAACCGCGGGCATCGTCTTTGATCACTCGTACCGTCATGCGCTCACCTGTCACTCGACCGTCTGTTCACGGAACAGCTGAATCTGGATTTCGCCGTCGGCCGCCATTTCGCGGACGATAGACATGATGTCCTTGCGCACCTGCTCGACACGGCTGATGGGCACCGGGCCCTGGCGACGCTTGATGTTCTCCATCTGCTGCGCCTGACGGCGCGGCATGGCACCGAGCACGGCCTTGACCAGCTCGGGTTCGGCGCCCTTGAGCGCGACCACCCACTCTTCCAGCGGCACGGCCTCGACCAGCGCCTGCAGCACGTCCTGGCCCTGGCGGGCGAGGATGAAGAAGTCGTACATCTGGTCTTCGATGCGGTCGACCAGCGACTCGTCGTGACCGCGCAGCAGTTCGAACATCTGCATGCGGTCGCCCTTGAAACGGTTGAGGATGTCCGCCACCTGCTTCAGGCCGCGCACCTGCGAGCCCTGGGCGGAAAGCACGTGGAGGCTGCGGCCAATCAGCTGTTCCAGCTCGGCGATCACGTCACCGCTGATCTCGTTCAGGTTGGCGATGCGGTAGAGCAGATCATCCTGCTGTTCGATCGGCAGACATTCGAGCACTTCGGTGGCCTGGCCCGGCGGCAGGAAGGCGATGAACACCGCCTGCATCTGCGCGTGCTCGGTGGCGATCAGCGTGGCCAGCTGGCGCGGGTCGAGCCATTCGAGCCGGGACATCTTGGCGCGGATTTCCTCGCCGTAGATGCTGTCCAGCAGCGTGCGGGTGATTTCTCCGCCGAGCGCCTTGGCCAGCATGCCGTCCAGGTAGTTGCGGCTGGCGCCCTTGATGCTGCTCTGCTCCTTGTAGTCCTCGAAGAAGCGGCCGATCACCTCGGTGACCTGATTCAGCTTGATGTTGGACAGGCGCGCCATCGCCTGGCTGACGGCGATGATCTCCTCGCGGGAGAAGTGCTTGAGCACGCCGGCGGCGGCCTCGTCGTCCATGCTGAGCATGAGGATCGCGGCCTGCTCGATCGGGCTGGGCAGGTTGGTGTTGACTACCCGGCTGACCGGCTCGGTCGAATTCGTAGTGTCGCTGCTTTGGGTACTCATGCTTTCTTCTCGTTGCGGCCGATCCAGTGCTTGAGTACCTCGGAGACCCGTTCGGGCTCATTGAGGGCAAGCATCTGCAGGTGTTCGATCTGGTGTTCCAGACCCGAACCGGGCGCCGGCAGACGGATCTCGGCCAGCGGATTGAGTTCGCTGAAAATCTTCGGCAGGGAGGGCGCCGGCATTTCGGGCAGCGCCGGAGCCAGCAGGTGCGAGTCGTCGCCGACGATTGCCGCCTGGCCGCTGGCCGCCAGCGCCGCGGCGGCGGTCGCTTCTTCGCTGTCGTCCTTGCGCGGGCTCAGGGCACGGATCGCCGGGCGCACGCCGAACAGCAGGATCAGCAGGCTGACCAGCCCGGCCAGACCCAGCTTGCCCCACTCCAGAATCTTGTCGTCCTGCCACCAGGTCAGCTCCGGCTCGACCAGGGTCAGCGGTGCGAAAGGCAGGGTGCTCAGGGCCAGCAGGTCGCCGCGCTCGGCGTTGAAGCCGGCAGCGGTGCGCACCATGGTGTCCAGCTGAGCAAGCGTTTCCTCGGGCCAGCCGCCTTCGGGCGCCACATCGGCGTTGATCATCACCGCCACGCTCTGCTGACGCAGGCGGAAGGCCGGGTGCTTGATGTGGGTGATGGTCTGGTCGTAATCGTTACGCCGATTGCTTTCCATGCGGGTCGAGGTGGCGGCGCGGTTTTCCGCTTCGCCTTCGGCATTCGGGGCATTGGCGATCGGGCGATTGGTCAGCGAGCCGGGCACGCCGAGGGCCAACTGGTCCAGGGTGCGCTCATCGCGCGTCACTTCGCTGCGCAGACGCGGCGTTTCGCCGTAGACCTGCTGGGTTTCCTCGCGCTGGCTGAAGTCGATGTCGGCGGCCACGCTGACACGGTAGTTGCCCAGGCCCAGTACCGGGGCCAGCACCTGTTCGATATTGCTGGCGACCTTCTTCTGGTATTCCTCGTTGGCCTTCCACTGCTGGGTCGGCCCGGTACCGCCGGCCGCCAGGGCGCGGGTCAGCAGCACGCCGTACTGATCGACCACATGCACATCTTCAGGCTTGAGGTTGGGCAGGCTGCCGGCCACCAGGTTGGCGATGGCGGTGACCTGGTCGGGCTCCATGCTGTAGCCCGGATCGAGCTGCACCATCACCGACGCCTTGCTTGGGGCGCGCTTGCCGACCACGAAGGAATGGCTTTCCTCCTGGGCCAGGTGCACGCGGGCGCTGTTCACACCACGCAGGGTCATGATGGTCTGCGCCAGCTCGCCTTCCAGGCTGCGCTTGAAGCGCACGTTCTGCACGAACTGGCTGGTGCCCAGCGGCTCTTCCTTGTCGAACAGCTCGTAGCCGGCCGGGCGGCTGACCTTGATGCCCTTGGCGGCCATGAGCATGCGCGCGCGAGCCAGGTCCGACTCGGCGACCAGCACCTGGCCGTTGACCGGATGTACCCGGTAGCGCACAGCTTCGCTGTCCAGTACCTGCATGATTTCGGAAACCTGGTAGGTCTCCCCGCTGCCGTACAGCGGGCGCAGCGTTTCACTGTCGCGCCACAGGAAGAAGACCACCAGCAGCGCCAGCACGGCGGCCACGGCGGCCAGGCTGGCCAGGAACCAGCGGGGGTCGAGCTTCAAGCCCCGCTCGCGGAGTGTGTTCAGTAGATTTTGCAGCACGGGTTGGCTCTCGTGACGCTTACAGCGGCGTCTTCAGGATCTCGTCGAAGGCGGAGGACAGCTTGTTGCGCACCTGCAACAAGGCCGAGAAGGACACGCTGGCCTTCTGGCTGTCGACCATGGCACCCACCAGGTCGTCGCTCTGGCCCATTTCCACAGCCCGCTGGGCGGCGCTGGCGCGGTGCTGATCGGAATCCACCGCGCGAATCAGTTGCTCGAACGACACGCCGAAACTGCCCGGCTGTGCCTCTTCCACATTCAGCGCCTCGCGCACCGCGCCGCCCTGGGCGACATTGGTGAACTGCTGCATGCGCGTGAGCATGTCCATGCGCACCTGTGTGATTGAATCCATGCCTGTCTCCGCCGGTCAAAAATTGATCTGCATGCCCTGCTCGCGCATGGCGTTGAGGCGATACCGCAGGGCGCGCGGGGTCATGCCCAGGCTTTGCGCGGCCTTGGCCTTGTGCCCGTCGAAACGCCGAATGGTGTCCAGCACATGCTGGTATTCGGCCAGTTTGCCGCTGGCTTTAAGCGCGGCCCGCCCGCCGGTGCCTTCCTGGGGCGCATCGGTCAGACTGACCGTCGCCGGCTCGGGGGCCGCCAGGCCCAGGTCGACCGGCTGGATGAACAGGCCGTTGCGCAGTACCAGAGCGCGCTGCAGGGTGTTTTCCAACTCGCGTACATTGCCTGGCCAGGCGTGCTGCAACAGCGCCTGGCAGGCGCTTTCGGTAAGCAACTGATCGGGGTCTTCGTGGGGCGCGCAGCGCTGAATGAAGCTGCGCGCCAGCGGCAGGATGTCCTCGCGGCGTTCGCGCAGCGGCGGAATGTGCAGCGGCAGCACGTCCAGGCGATAGAGCAGGTCTTCACGGAAGCGGCCCTGGGCCACTTCCTCGCGCAGGTCGCGGTTGGTGGCGGCGATGATGCGCACATCCAGTTCGATCTCGCGGCGCCCGCCCAGGCGCTCCACCCGGCGTTCCTGCAACACGCGC
>DATJDB010000042.1:0-8079 GCA_035497635.1 Pseudomonas sp.
CAAGCAACTGGTCAGCGAGAAGCTCGAACAGGCCAACGACCGCTTCAAGTCGGTCCGCCGCCGGGTCGATTCGCGACTGGAAAAGGTCGAAGACCGGGTCGGTGTGCGCGTGGGTCGCGTGCTCAAGCGCGCCGGCGTACCCAGCCGTGCCGAAATCGAGGCGCTGTCGGACAAGCTCGACGGTCTGAATGAAATGCTGGTACGTACGGCCAAGCCGTAACGAGGAGGCCATCATGGCTGACAAGCGCAAGCAGAGCGGCTGGAGCGAGGATGTCGAGAAGTATTCGCGGCAGATCTGGCTGGCCGGCCTGGGCGCCTACGCGAAGGTTGGCGAGGACGGCAGCAAGCTGTTCGATGCCCTGGTGCGCGAAGGCGAAAGAACCGAGCAGATGGTGCGCGACGAGATCGAGTCGGTGAAGAACGGCGCGCGTAGCCGGGTCGCCGAGGCCAGGGACAAGGCGCTGGGCAAGTGGAACGCGCTGGAAGAGGCGTTCGACAAGCGCCTGAACGGCGCGATCACTCGCCTGGGTGTGCCGAGCCGCAACGACATCCTGGCCCTGGACGACAAGATCGAGTCGCTGAATCGGCAACTGGATCGGCTGAGCACGCTGCGACTGGTCTCCGACGAGCCGGCCGACGAGGCGCCGGCCCAGGCGGCGCGCGCCAGCAAGCCCGCGCGCAGCACTGCGAGCAAGCCGCGCACGCGCAAGCCCAAGGCGGCGGAAAGCCAGCCGCAGGATGAAACGTCGGAAGCCGCCTCGCAATAATGAGGTGTCTAAAACGCCCCGCCCCGCGCGGGGCGTTTTGTTTCAGGAGGCCGTGATTCCCTGTGGGGCCGGCTTCATGCCGGCCGGCGGAGTCAAAACCCTGCTGTGGATGCAAGGTGGTCGACTTGCTCCTCCTACCCCCGATAGCGCTGCGCCAGGCTGGCCGTGTCCTGTCGGGATTCGTTCGTCAGGTGCGGGGAAATCAGCATCATCAGCCGATAGACCACCTGCTCGATATCGGTCCGCCGCCCGAGGATGCGCTGGTAATCCAGGGCGAACAGCAGGGTCAGGGTGATCTGCTCGACCAGCTCGCTGATCACCGAGGGTTCGCCGCGCAGGCGGGCCTGGCCCTGCAGCTGGCCGAGCAGGCTGGCCAGACAGTGGCGAAGCTGCCCCAGCCAGGCGCGGATGCCACGCGCCAGCGCGGGCTGCCGCTCAGTCAGGTTGGCCAGGTCCTGGAACAGGAAGCGATGGGCTTCCAGGCGCTCCACCAGCAATTGCAGGAACAGCCAGTAGTCCTCAATGTCCAGACGGGTGTCGCTGGGCGGCGGCTGCAGTAGCGGCGCCAGCTCCTGGCGAAAGCGCTCGAACAGCGCCAGCACCAGCGGCTCCTTGCCCCGGAAGTGGTAGTAGAGATTGCCCGGGCTGATGCCCAGTTCGGTGGCGATCTCCAGCACCGAGGCATTCGCCTCGCCGCGTGCGTTGAAGCAGTGCAGCGCACATTCCAGGATGCGATCCCGGGTCTTCATCGCTTGGCCTCCAGACGCTGATGAACGTAGCGCCCTGGGGCGGCTTCCAGGGGCGGATAGTCGGCGTTGCCGGCCACCGCGCGTGCCGCTTGCAGCGTGCCGGCGTGGGCCTGCAGCCATTCCACCCAGCGCGGCCACCAGCTGCCCCGGTGCGTCTGGCTGATGGTCTGCCAGGTCTGCGGATCGGCATCCAGCAGGTCGGTCTCCTGGTAGCTGGCCTTCGGATGCCCCGGCGGGTTGACGATGCTCTGCACGTGCCCGCTGTTCACCAGCAGGAAGCGGCGCTGGCCGCCGAGCAGCCGCGCCGAGCGATAGACCGCCTGCCAGGGCGAGATGTGGTCGTTGTGTCCGGCCACGCTGAAGCTGTCCACCGCGACCTGCGCCAGATCCACCGGCTGGCCGCAGACCTCCAGCCCGCCGGGGCGCGCCATCGGATTGAACTTGAAGAAGTCCAGCAGATCGCCGTGCAGGGCGGCGGGCAGACGCGTGTTGTCGTTGTTCCAGTAGAGGATGTCATTGGGCGGCGGCTGCCGGCCGAGCAGGTAGTTGTTCACCCAGAACGGCCAGACCAGCTCGTTGGGGCGCATCCAGGCAAACACCCGCGCCATGTCCCGGCCATCCAGCACGCCCTGCTGGTAGGAGTGACGCTTGGCGGCTTCCAGGCCTTCCTCGTCGATGAACAGCAGCGGCGCGGAGTCGAGCTGGCTGTCCAGCAGGCTGACCAGATAGGTGGCGCTGGCCACCTGATCGAGGCGCCCGGTCGCCTGCAGGTAGCCTTGCAGGGCGGCGATGGTCAGGCCGCCGGCGCAGGCGCCGAGCAGGTTGATCTGGTCGCTGTCACAGATCGCGCGGCAGGCGTCCATGGCTTCCTGCAACGCCTGCACATAGCTGGACAGTCCCCATTCGCGCTGGGCGCGGTCGGGGTTGCGCCAGCTGACCATGAACACCTGGACCTGCTGTTTCAGGCAGTGCTGCACGAAGCTCTTCTTCGCGTTGAGGTCGAAGATGTAGTACTTGTTCAGCTGCGGCGGCACGATCAGCAGCGGCACGGCGTGCTGCTGTTCGGTCATCGAGCGGTACTGGATCAGTTCCAGCACCTCGTTGCGCAGCACCACCGTGCCGGCGCTGGTGGCCAGGTTGACGCCGAGCCGGAAGACCCCGTGCGGCACTTGGTTGGGCGTGCCGTTCGGCAGGTCGTGCCACAGCTGGCGCAGGCCGTTCAGCAGGCTGCCGCCGCCCGTGTCGAAGCACTCCTTGAGCACCGTCGGATTGAGCGGACTGTTGGAGGGCGACAGTGCCTGGCTCAACTGGGTGACCAGGAACAGCACGCGGTCGCGGTCGTCACTGGACAGGTTGCTGTGCTCGACCCAGCTCAGCCATTGTTCCTGACTGGTCAGGTAGGCCTGCAGGGCGCGGCGGTAGAGGGGATTCAGGCGCCAGGTCGGATCGGCGAAACGCGGGTCGTCGCCAACCGGGTGCAGGATGTCGCCGCGCAGCACGCGGGCCAGCTTGCCGGCCAGCTCTATGCCGTTGCGCAGGCTGTGCAGCGGCTGGCGCAGACCCTGGCCGAGCAGCAGGCCGAGGCTGGAGCGCAGATCGCGCCCGCGCAGGCCGACGATGGCCTGCCGGGCGGTGAAGCGCGTCGGGGGGGAGCCGGCGTCGGCCGGCCTGTCTTCAAGCATGGGCAACTCTCCTTGTCATGGTCAGCCGGCGCGCGCCAGCCCGCCGGGCGGGTGCATGACCGCGCGCTTCGGCTCTTCTTCGAGAAAGGCCATGATGATCGGCGCCACGGCCTGGGCTCGGGTGATCAGGAACAGATGGCCGTCATCGATGACATGCAGTTCGGCATGGGGAATGCGCCAGGCCAGCAGGCGCATGTTCACCAGCGGGATGATCGGGTCGTCGTCGCCGGCCAGAATCAGGGTCGGCTGGCGGATGCGGTGCAGCCAGGGCAGGCTGGTCCAGCCCAGGCCGGCGAACAGTTGCCAGTAGTAGCCCAGCTTGCCGCCGGAGCGGATCTTGCTGGCATGTTCGATCGCCAGCTCCGGGTCGCGGCGAAAGGCGCCGCCATAGATGTGCGGCGCGATCTTCGCGCCATAGGACGGCTGCAGGTAGCGCCGCGGGCTGGCCAGGCGCATCAGCACCTTGGGCTTGCCGGGCACCATGCAGGCGCCGGCCGAGGTGGCGGCCAGCACCAGCTTCTTGCAGCGCTCGGGGAAGTCGTAGGCGAACTGCTGGGCCAGCGCGCCGCCCCAGGAGACGCCGATGACGTTCACCTGGCCGTAGTTCAGGTAATCGAGCATGCGCGCTATCAGGCGCGCCAGACCGCAGAAGCGGTAGGGCATCAGCGGCGTGGACGAGCCGCCCACGCCGGGCACATCGAAGGCGATGACCTCCAGGTCGGCGGGCAGCGCGTTGACGAAGGGCAGTACCAGCTCCAGGTTGGCGCCGATACCGTTGCAGATCAGCAAGGGTGGAAGGTGCGACGAGCCCGGGCGCACGGCGGTACGCAGCGTCTGTTTGTCGAGGATGAGGGTGCGGAAAACGAATGACTGCGACATGCGCCAATCCTCCGGTCGGTGAGCGTGCTGCGGCCGAATGCCGCCACCCGCGTAGCGGGCAGCGCCATTCTGTGCGGGGTCGGTTAGGGCCCCGTTCAACCTGCGGTTCGCACGTGGGGCATCAACGTTCGTGAACGTAGGTGCCCGGTGCCGGCTCGGCGGCCGGGAAGGCGCGGTTGCCGGTGCGGCGCGGAGCCTTCTTCAGCTCGCCGGAGCGGGCCTGCAGCCAGTCGCGCCAGTACAGCCACCAGCTGTCGCGCTGCTCCGTGGCGCCGTTCTTCCAGGTGTCCGGGTCGTCCTCCAGGGTGGCGCCGTGCAGGAAGCGCGCCTTGGGGTTGCCCGGCGGATTGAGGATGCTCTGCACATGTCCGCTGTTGGACAGCACGAACTCGCAGTGTTCGCCGAACATCCGCGCGGAGCGGTAGCTGGCCTGCCAGGGCGTGATGTGGTCGGTGGTGCCGGCGATGCAGAACACCTCGGCATCGATGGCCTTCAGGTTGACCGGCGTGCCGCAGACTTCCAGCGCGCCCGGGGTGCGCAGGGGGTTCTGGCGGAACAACTCGACCAGGTCGTGGTGCAGCGCGGCCGGCAGGCGGGTGGTGTCGTTGTTCCAGTAGAGGATGTCGAACTCCGGCGGCAGGTTGCCGAGCAGGTAGTTGTTCACCCAGTAGTTCCAGATCAGGTCGTTGGGGCGCATCCAGGCGAACACCCGGGCCAGGTCGCGGCCCTCCAGCACGCCGGCTTCGCTGGAGCGGCGCTTGGCGGCGTCCAGGGTCTTGTCGTCGACGAACAGCGAGTACTGGCTGTCCAGATCGGTGTCCAGCACGCTGACCATCAGGGTCAGCGCCTTGACCCGGCTGTCCTGCAGCGCGGCGTAGTGGGCGAGCAACACGGCGGCGGTGAGGCCGCCGGAGCAGGCGCCGAGCATGCTCAGATCCGGGCTGCCGGTGATCGCCAGCGTGGCGTCCACGGCTTCCTTGAGCGCCTCGATATAGCGGTTCAGGTCCCAGTGGCTGTGCTGACGGGTCGGGTTGCGCCAGCTGACGATGAAGGTCTGCAGGCCGCTGTCCAGGCAGAAGCGCGCCAGGCTCTTGTCCGGGCTCAGGTCGAAGATATAGAACTTGTTGATTTGTGGCGGCACCACCAGTACCGGGCGGGTGTGTACCTGTTCGGTGGTCGGCTGGTACTGGATGAGTTCCAGCAGTTCGTTGCGAAACACCACCGAGCCGGGCGTGGTGGCCAGATTGCGGCCGACTTCGAAGGCTGCCTTGTTCACCTGGGAAGGCAGGCCGCCATTGCTGACCAGGTCCCGCGACATTTGCGACAGGCCGTTGAGCAGACTGGCTCCGCCGGTTTCGAACAGGCGCTTGAGTGCCGCCGGATTGGCCAGGCTGTTGGTGGGCGCCATGGCCTCGGTGAACAGGTTGAGGATGAAATGCCCACGGCGGATGTCATCGGCGGGCAGGCTGCTGGTTTCCAGCCAGTCGTGCAGCTCGTTGCGCCAGGCCAGGTAGGCCTGCTGGTAGCGACGGTAGACGGGGTTGAACGTCCAGGCCGGGTCGCTGAAGCGGCGATCGCTGGGCTCGGGACGCAGGTTGGCCTTGTCCAGCAGGACATCCTTGAGGGTGCTGCCGAAGCGCAGCAGATGCCGGGCGCTGTGTACCGGCTGACGAAGGGTCTGGGTGAGAACCTGGCGGGAGGAATTGAGCAGATCCTTGCCCCGCAGGCCGGCAATCGGATGAGGCTTGCAGGCGTGCAGAGCGAGGGGTTGTTGCATGTCCGTGCTCATTGAAAAGAGGCTCCATCTCCTGATGCGAGTATGCCGCGCGCCCCCGAATGGGGCAGGTGGCGTGAGCGGAGGACGGCCCGGGCGTAGAGGGCCGGGCCAGACCGCAACAGGTGTATAGGCGACATTCAGATACTTGCCAGTTCCAGACGGCTTTTTTGCGCCGAATGGCGCTATGTCGACTGAAAACGAGGGTGGGTGCGAGCGGGAGGCGGGCAGGCCTGCGCCAGTCCGGGGCATGGAGTGGCGGCAGGCTCTGGAATGGGACGTTGCCGGAAAGGGGTCAGAGCATCAGGCGCACGGCCGACTCGTCGGGATCGCGGGAGCGGCCTGCGGCATTCAGTCGCTGCAGGTAGTCCTGCCAGAGTTCGTTCTGATGGGTGGCCAGCTGGTGCAGGTAGTCCCAGCTGTACAGGCCGCTGTCATGACCGTCGTCGAACACCAGCTTGAGGGCATAGTTGCCGGTCGGCTCGATACCCACGAGGGCCACCTGCTGCTTGCCGTATTGCAGTACCGGATTGCCATGCCCCTGCACCTCGGCCGACGGCGAGTGCACGCGCAGAAATTCGGCGCTCAGCTGGTAGCGCTGTTCGCCGTAGTGCAGCTCCAGAGTTTTCGAGGCCTTGTGCAGCTTGATGGCGGTGGGAATGTGCATGGGGAAACTCGCTGAAAACCGAAAGCCCACAGGGTGGACACCTCGCCAGGCGATTGTCCACCGCCGGGGCGGTGCGAAGGGAGGGCCGCTGTGCGGGCTATCCGCCCAGCGGTGTTTCCATCAAAGGATATAGCGCGACAGGTCCTCATCCTTGGCCAGTTCGCCCAGGTGCTGATTGACGTAGTCGGCGTCGATGCGGATCGGTTGCTCTTCATGCGCCGCGGCCAGGTCGCCGGCGCTGAACGAGACTTCTTCCAGCAGGCGCTCCAGCAGGGTGTGCAGGCGCCGCGCACCGATGTTCTCGGTCTTTTCGTTGACCTGCCAGGCGATCTCGGCGATGCGCTTGATGCCGTCGCCGGCGAACTCGATGTCCAGCCCTTCGGTCTTCAGCAGCGCGCAGTACTGCTCGGTGAGCGAGGCGTGCGGTTCGCTGAGGATGCGTTCGAAATCCTGCGGTGACAGCGCCTTGAGCTCGACGCGGATCGGCAGGCGACCCTGCAGCTCGGGCACCAGGTCGCTGGGCTTGGACAGGTGGAAGGCGCCCGAGGCGATGAACAGGATATGGTCGGTCTTGACCATGCCCAGCTTGGTATTGACCGTGCAGCCCTCGATCAGTGGCAGCAGGTCGCGCTGTACGCCCTCACGGGACACGTCGGCGCCGTCGACGTTGCCGCGCTTGGCCACCTTGTCGATTTCGTCGATGAACACGATGCCGTTCTGCTCGACCGCCTCCAGGGCACGGGCCTTGAGCTCGTCCTCGTTGACCAAGCGAGCGGCTTCTTCGTCGCGGATCAGCTTGATGGCCTCGCCGATCTTCAGCTTGCGGGACTTCTTCTTGCCCTTGGCCATGCCGGCAAACAGGTTCTGCAGCTGGCTGGTCATCTCCTCCATGCCCGGCGGGGTCATGATCTCGACGCCGGTTGGCCCGTCGGCCACTTCGATGTCGATTTCCTTGTCGTCCAGTTGGCCTTCGCGCAGGCGCTTGCGGAACAGCTGGCGGGTGTTCGAGTCGCCGCTGGTCACCGGATCTTCGTTGAAGCCGGCACGCGCCGGCGGCAAAAGCGCGTCGAGAATGCGCTCCTCGGCGGCGTCCTCGGCGCGGTGGCGCATCTTCGCCACCTCCTGTTCGCGGAACATCTTCAGGGCAACATCGGCCAGGTCGCGCACGATGGATTCCACGTCGCGGCCGACATAGCCGACCTCGGTAAACTTGGTAGCCTCGACCTTGATGAACGGTGCATTGGCCAGGCGCGCCAGGCGGCGGGCGATTTCGGTCTTGCCGACGCCGGTCGGGCCGATCATCAGGATGTTCTTGGGGGTGACTTCCTGGCGCAGCTCAGTCGGCAGCTGCATGCGCCGCCAGCGGTTGCGCAGGGCGATGGCCACGGCGCGCTTGGCCTGTTGCTGGCCGACGATGTGCCGGTCCAGTTCGGAGGCGATTTCTCGGGGTGTCATGCTGGACATGCTTAGAACTCCAGTTCTTCAATCGTGTGATTCTGATTAGTGTAGACGCAGATGTCTGCGGCAATGCCCAGGCTGTTCTCAACGATGGCACGGGCGT
>DATJDB010000043.1:0-10990 GCA_035497635.1 Pseudomonas sp.
CGACCGGCTGCGCTTCAACATCGCCGGCAGCGAGCACGAGGCGCGGGTTACCAGCCTGCGTCAGGTGAACTGGGACAGCTTCCGACCGAACTTCTACATGATCTTCGAGCCGGGTTCCCTGCGGGACCTGCCGGCAACCTACCTGACCAGCTTCCATCTGCCGGCCGGCCAGGAACGCGAGCTGGTGGCCCTGGCTCGCGCCTTCCCGTCCGTTACCCTGCTACAAGTGGATGCGCTGCTGGCGCAACTGCGCAGCATCCTTGGGCAGGTCACCCTGGCGGTCGAATACGTCCTGCTGTTCGTGCTGGCCGCCGGACTGGTAGTGCTGGCCGCCGGCTTGCAGGCCACACTGGACGAGCGCATTCGCCAGGGCGCCCTGCTGCGCGCCATCGGCGCCTCGCGGCGTCTGCTGGTACGTGCGCGGCGCAGCGAATTCGCTCTGCTTGGCGCCGCCAGCGGACTGCTGGCCGCGCTGGGCTGCGAGCTGTCCAGCGCCCTGCTCTATCGTTTCGTCTTCGATCTCGACTGGCAGCCGCACCTGTGGCTGCTGGCGCTGCCATTGCTGGGCGCCCTGCTGGTCGGCACCGCCGGCGTGCTGGGGACCCGTCGCGCCCTCAATGCCAGCCCCCTGCAAGTGCTGCGCGAAGGCTGAATCGTCAGGAAGGAACCCATGAGCCGCTATCGTCCCCCGCGCACCGCCGGTACACCGCTGATCACGCCCGAAGGCGAGGCCCGCCTGCGCGCCGAGCTGCATGAACTGTGGAATGTGCGTCGCCCCCAGGTCACCCAGTCGGTGAGCGAGGCCGCTGCCCAGGGCGACCGCTCGGAAAACGCCGAATACACTTACGGCAAAAAGATGCTGCGCGAGATCGACAGCCGCGTGCGCTTCCTGCGCAAGCGGCTGGAAAATCTGAAAGTGGTGCGCGAGCGTCCCGCCGACCCGAACAAGGTGTATTTCGGCGCCTGGGTCACGCTGGAGGACGAAGACGGTGAAACGGCGCGCTACCGCATCGTCGGGCCGGACGAACTGGACCTCAGACAGAACCTGATCAGCATCGACGCGCCGCTGGCCCGCGCCCTGGTGGGCAAGAGCCTGGACGCCGAAGTGCAGGTGCCCACGCCCACCGGCGTCAGGAGCTGGTATCTGGTGGAGATCGAATACCCCGAGGCCTGAACGCCAGCAGGGTTCTCAGCGTCGGATGATCAGGCCCTTGCGCGCGACCCGCACCAGTTGGCCGATACAGTCGAGGCCGGGCGCCTCGATCACCGCCAGATCGATGCTGTCGGTCGCCATTTCGGTCAGCGCCGCGCCTTCCTCGGCGAAGCGGATGTGCAACGGTCCGCGTTGGCCTGGCAATTCATCGAGCTGCTTGAGCAGTTCGACCTGGCGCTGACCGCCGAGCAGAATCTGCAGGTCGCGACCGGCCTGGCCGCGGACAAGCGGAGCGGTACGCAGAGTGAACAGGGAGGAATTCATGGAGGGACGCTTCCGCCTCGCGAGAACCACTGGACAGCGGTGGGAGGCATCACCGGAACCAGCGCTTTAGCGGTATTTTTCTCAGGCGCCCCGCAAGTAGCTGACTAAATCGGCGCAAGGGCGAAATGCTAGGAAGCCTCACCCCACCTGTCAACCACCGACGGCCGCCCGCATGACAATCGATCACCTGCGCCTGTTCTTCGCCCTGCCCTGTCCCGCGCCCGTCGCCGAAACGCTGAACGCCTGGTCCCGGGCCAACTGTCCCGACGGGCGAACGCTGCACCCCGCCGACCTGCATGTCACCCTGGCCTTTCTCGGCACTCAACCGGTGGAGCGACTGCCGGATCTGAGTGCCGTAGCCGCCGGCCTGACGCTACCGGACTTCGAACTGGAGCTATCGGTGCTGGAGCGCTGGTCCGACCTGCTGGTGCTGATGCCCGACCAGGCTCCAGTCGCGCTGCTGGAATTCCAGGCCAGTCTGCTGGAGCGACTGCAGACGGCGGGCGTGGCCTTCGAACCACGCCCTTATCGTCCGCATCTGACCCTGGTCCGCCGGCTTGCCGCCAGCCAGCTGCCGGCCCCCGCCCCGCAGGTCGCCTGGCGGGTCCGCGAATGGGGCCTGTACCGGAGTGTCGAGCAACAGCCGCGTTACCAGTGCCTGGCCCGCTGGCCCACTGTGTCGGGCCGTAACAGTTTTCCCGCTCCCTGAATCGCCGCGCCGACGCGCAACCCCGTAACCATGCGGCCCGGGCGCTCAGGCACGATTCCTGCTTAGACAAGTGATCACGAAGCAGGACGCTTCGCTCTGAGTCATCGAGTCGCCGATGAATAAGCTGTTGTTGGCCCTGGGCCTGATTCTGATTTCCACCTTCGGCGGCCTGCGCCTGCTGGGCGAAACGGACAGCACCCCTCACCTGCTACCGCTCAGCGTCAGCGAAGCGCGGGCCTGGGAGCACCGCCTGCGTGCCTATCATCGGGCCAGGGCGCGCATCCAGCTCAATGACCAACTGGACAGCGACGCACAGCGGCTGGCTATCCAGCAGCTGCAGATCGACTACTTCGACGACACCGAGCGCGAGCGCCTGCGCCAGCACGAACGCGATCTGGATAGGGATAGGCAGCAGCAGGCTGTTGATTTATAAGGACACTCCCCTGCCGCCTGCGGAATCGCCATGCTCATCGATATCGGAGTGAACCTCACCCATCCCAGCCTCGCCGCCGACCTGGACGGCGTGCTGGAACGCGCCCGTCAGGCCGGTGTCACGCAGCTGATGGTCACCGGTACCAGCCTGGCCGAAAGCGAACAGGCCCTGCGCCTGTGCGAAAGGCACAACCCCGACGGCGGCCGCCTGTTCAGCACCGCCGGTGTTCACCCGCACGATGCCAGCCAATGGCGCAGCGAGCACGCTGGCCAGTTGCGGGCCTTGCTGCGCAACGCACGGGTGCGCGCCGTCGGCGAATGCGGCCTGGATTTCAACCGTGACTTCTCGCCCCGCCCCGTGCAGGAGAACGTCTTCGCTGCCCAGCTGGAACTGGCGGTCGAGCTGAGCATGCCGGTGTTTGTCCACGAGCGTGAGGCGGACCAACGCCTGCTGGCCATCCTCAAGGAATTCCGGGACCAGCTGCCGGCGGCGGTCGTGCACTGCTTCACCGGCGAGCGCCGCACGCTGTATGCGTATCTGGATATGGACCTGCACATCGGCATTACCGGCTGGATCTGCGACGAACGCCGGGGCACCCACCTGCAGGAACTGGTGCGCAACATTCCCGCCGGCCGCCTGATGCTGGAAAGCGATGCGCCCTACCTGTTGCCACGCACCCTGCGGCCCAAGCCGAAAAGCGGCCACAACGAGCCGGCCTATCTGGGCGAAGTGCTCGCCATGGTGGCGCGCCAGCGGAATGAACCGCCCGAGGCCGTCGCCGCCCACACCAGCGCCTGCGCGCGAGCCTTTTTCGGCCTGCCCGAGACGCCAGGGGACGAACAGGTTTCTTGATTTTTCTCATGCCGGCCGGCCAGGCGCCGATATAGTGTTGCCTGCGTCACATCCCTATAACGATAAAAAAGACCAATCCATGGGACTCCACCTTCGCGATCTCTCTCTCAAGTACAAGTTCTGGGCGCTCAACGCCGTCTCCTTCGCCATCACCCTGCTACTGGTGCTGTTCGCCATGTATCAGGAGCAGGATGCCCGCGAAACGGCGGCGCGCCAGCAGGCCCAGACCCTGGCCACGCTGCTGGCCAGCTGGCCGGCCGGCGTGGCGCTGCCGCTCGGCGAGCA
The DNA here is from genome assembly GCA_035497635.1 of Pseudomonas sp. Taxonomy (GTDB): domain Bacteria; phylum Pseudomonadota; class Gammaproteobacteria; order Pseudomonadales; family Pseudomonadaceae; genus Serpens. Next base: position 3,757 of record DATJDB010000043.1, read on the forward strand.
GGTACTGGTATACGCCCAGAATGAACAACCGAGCCTGAACGGCACTTCCGTGTCGCTGCCCCGGCAGAACGGCTGGACGGCGCTGGAACATGGCCATTTCGAACGTCAGCCACTGATCGGCACCCACCTCATCGATCTCGCCGATGGCCGTCGCGCCGCCGTGCTGGCGCGGGGCGCAGGCCTGGGCGAAGTATTCATCGAGCGGGCCGGCAGCTATGCGCTGGCGGTCATGGTGCTGATGTTGCTACTGCTGGCCAGCTCGCAATTGCTGATCCACTTCCTGCTCACCCACCTGAACACCCTGCATGGGGTGATGCTGCACGTCGAGCGCAGCGGCGACCTGTCCGCCCGGGTGCCGCTCGACAGCCGCGACGAGGTGGGCCAGATGGCCAGTGCCTTCAACGCCATGCAGGCCGGCTACCAGCGCATCGTCGGTGTGGTGGCGCAGAGCGCCGCGCAACTGGACGTAGGCGCCACGCGACTGGCCACCAGCATGGGCCAGGTGCAGTCGGGCATGATCGGCCAGCAGAGCGAAACCGATCAGACCGCCACGGCTATCAACGAGATGTCGATGACCGTTCACCACATCGCCCAGCATGCCGCCGACACCCGCGATCAGTCGCTGGCCGCGGATCAACTGGCAAACACCGGCAAGTCGGTGGTTGAAAATGTGGAGCAATCCATCGCCGGACTCTCAAACGGTATTCAGGAAACCGCGCAGATGGTCGAACGGCTGGCGGTGGACAGCGAAAAGATCAGTGGCGTGGTCAACGTGATCCACGGCATCGCCGAACAGACCAACCTGCTGGCGCTCAACGCCGCCATCGAAGCCGCCCGCGCCGGCGAACAGGGTCGCGGCTTCGCCGTGGTCGCCGACGAGGTGCGCAACCTGGCCAAGCGGGTACAGGACTCCACGGACGAAATCACCAGCATGGTCAACAACCTGCAAGGCGGGACCCGGGACGCGGTGGAGTTCATGCGCGACAGTTCGCTGCGCGCCGACGATTGCGTGCAGCTGGCTCGCGAAGCCGAGCGGGCGCTGTCGGAGATCGCCCAGGCGGTCGCGCAGATGCGCGACAGCAACATGCAGATCGCCACTGCCGCCGAACAGCAGAGCCAGGTGGCCGAGGAAATGACCCGCTCGGTGATCGGCATCCGCGACTTCTCGGAAAAGACCGTGCTGCAGACCAAGGATTCCACCAGCACCAGCACCGAACTGGCCAACCTGGCCAGCGAGCTGAACCAGGCCATCGGCAAGCTGAAGCTGTAGCCCCACGCTGCGCGAAAGTGACTGAGCGAGCCCAGGCGCTTTCGCTCAGTCGAAGACCACCACGGTCTGGCGGCTGATGGCCAGCAGTTCACCCCGGGCGGTCCAGAGATTCGCGGCCACGTGCCCGTAGCCGTCGCGGGCATGCTCGATGCGCGCCTGGTAGAGAAAATATTCGCCAACGTCCGCCTCCGGCAGCGGCTGCACGAATTCGATGGTCCAGGTCAGCGAACTGCCCGGCGCCGGGCGGCGCAGATGGCTCAGCAGGGCCGGGGGCCAGGCATCCACCAGTGCCAGCACTACCGCCTCGTCCACCGGCCTTCCCGGTTGCTCGCCGCGCAAGCGCACCCAGCCGCCCATTTCCCGGGCCGGCGTGGCGGAAAATGGCAGGCCGCCCTGGGCCCAGCACATTTCCAGATGGCGGGTGAACTCGGGCGTGATGCCCGGCAGATAGGGAAATTTCTGGCTGTCGTCAGGCGCTTTCAGGGTTGGCGCCGGCTCGGCCTCGACCGCCACGGATGACGAACGCCCGGCGCCGAAGCTGGCCTGCATCAGGGTCACCACCTCGCCGTTCTGCAGCGCCCGGCCCAGCAACTGGCTGACGGCGCGCCCCTCGCGCAGCACTTCGACCTCGATGCGCAGTGGCGTTTCACATTGCATCGGGGCCACGAAGGTGATGGCCAGCGAACGCACCGGGCGATCGGTCGGCGCCCGCTCCCGCAGGGCCCGGTAGACCAGCGCGGCGGCCAGGCCACCGAACACCGAGCGGCCCTGCCCCCAGTGAGCCGGAATGCTGAGTTCGCTCGTCGGGGTTTGCATCAGTTGGAAAAAAATCATGGCGGTCTCCGTTGCTGAAGGCGCAGCTTAGCCAGCGAGGCGGCGCAACAAAAGCCGCTCAGCGCAGGCAACGACGCAACTCGGCCAGCGCCGCCCGCAGCGCACCTCGCGGTTGCGGCCGACCGGCATAGCGGGCCTGTTCGTACAGATGCGCGAAGGCCAGGATCGGCTCACTCTGCGCCGCCAGCGCCCGGGCCGCCCGCTCGGCGAAATCCCGCGGCCCTTCTCCGCCGGCGCGCCGCAGACCGTGCCGGGCCAACAGCGCTTCGAAGCGTGCATGGAGTCGCGCCAGCGGGTCCGCTCGGCGTCGCCATGGCGCCAGCAGCCAGAGCGTCAGCAGGCTCAGCGGCACCACCAGTGCCATCAGCAGCAGCCCGCCGAGCGCGCGCCACTCGAACACGCCAAACCACTCCTTCAACAGCCGCCACTGCTGCTCGGCCTGATAGCCCAGCACCCAGCGCTGCCAGCCATAGTTGATGCGTTCCCAGTCCAGGCGCAGATCGTTGAGCCAAGTGACGTTTCGATAGCGCAGCAGATTGAGCGGCGCATCGGCCAGGAAGCTCTGCTCCTCGTCGAGCGCCTGTTCCAGGCCCTGCTCAATGCGCTCGGGCGCCACCGCGAAAGTCGGGTCGACGCGCTGCCAGCCCTGCTCCGGCAGCCAGTATTCCACCCAGGCGTGAGCGTCGAACTGGCGCACCGTGAGGTAGTTGCCGGCCGGGTTGAATTCCCCGCCCTGGTAACCCACCACCAGCCGCGCGGGTATGCCGGCGGCGCGCAGCACGAAGGTCATGGCGCCGGCGAAATGCAGACAGAAGCCCTTGCGGCTGGCGAACAGGAAGTCATCGACGATGTGCACGCCCACCGGCGGCGGACGCAGGCTGTAGACATAGGGCTGCTGGCGAAAATGCGCGAGCATGGCCTGCACCAGCGCCCGCGGCTGGTCATGCTCCGCACGCAGTTGCCGGGCCCACAGCCGCGCCTGCGGATTGCCCGCTGCGGGCAGCTGCAGGGCGCGCTGCAAGGTAGCCGGTGTCGCGCTGGGTTCGCGCAGCGCCGCCGGCCATGAGGTGACCGAGTACAGCAGCGGCTGGTCCACCGGCCGCCAGTGCTCCAGCCGAAAGTCAGCGCCCTGACGCACCCGGGGCTGCTCGGTCTGTGCCACATCCAGGCCGTACAGCCAGGTGCGGCCGCTGGGTTCCATGACCACGCTGTAGTGCAGCGGCTCGCCGCGTGCCTGCCACTGCGGCGGGGCCAGCGCTGCGGGCTCGGCCGCCTGGCTCCATTCGCGGCCGTCGAAGCGCTCCAGGGTCAACGCGCGCCAGTACAGCTCGTTGCGCGCCGGCGTCACGCTGTCAAAACCGACCCGAAAGGCCAGCGCACCGGAGCGGCTCAGTTCGACGATGTCCGCCGGCGCCATGCGATCGGACAGACCGCTCACGCCCTGCGGCTTGGCCTGGGGCAACGACCATAACGGCCCGAGGCGAGGAAACAGCATGAATAGCACCAGCAGCAGCGGCAGCGCCTGCAAGAGCAGCGTGACGGCCAGGCGCAACGTTGGCCCGGGCTGCAGGGCCAGACGGCTTTGCTGCAGGCCGATCAGCGCCGCCACCAGCGCGGCAATGGGCAGCAGGCTATAGAGGGCGGCCAGCAAGCCGGACTCGAACAGGTAACCAGTCACCAGCACGAAGAAGCCGAGGAAGATCACCACCAGCGCATCGCGGCGCCGGCGCATTTCCAGCACCTTGAGGATGAACGCCGAAACCAGCAACGCGGTGGCGGCGTTCAGGTCGAACCCGGTATTGGAAACAACCAGTCCGGCAATCACCGCCAGCAACAGCAGGCCTTTGAGCCAGGCCGGCGGGAAGCTGGCCCGCATGCGATAGACCTGGATCCGCCACGCCGCGCAGCCCAGCCAGATCGGCGCCAGCCAGACCGGCAGGTGCGGCACGAAGGGCAGGATGACCAGCAGTTGCGCCGCCAGCAGCCAGCTCAACGCGATACGCGGCATGTCCCTGGCCTGACTCATGGCGCGACCCCGTGCAGTGCCAGGGCGCGCAGGCAGGCTTCGCGATGTGCCGTGCCGCACGCCGGTCCCAGCGACGTTCCGTCCAGGCACAGTGCGAACGGCCGCCCCTCCGCCGACAGTTGCAGCACCGCCTGACACAGGCGCGACAGGCGCTCCTCCAGCGGGCCGGACAGGCTATCCAGGTCCAGCAGCCATTCGCCGCCCGCCAGCGCGGCGAACTCCTTGACTCGCAAACCCTGGCCCCGGGAGAAGGCTTTCCAATCCAGGCGCCGGGTGCCATCGGCGGGCTGGTGCTGGCGCAGGCCACTAAAGTCATCCACGCCCTGGCCCTCCGACTGCTGTCCCTCTTCGCCCGCTCCGGCTCGGCCGGTCAGCAACGGCCCACTCAGGGGTTGCGGGTACACCAGTGCGCGTTGTTGCAGGTTCACCCAGCTCCAGGCCACCCACAGCCCCAGCGGATAGCGACTTTCCACACGCAGGCGCGGTGCCGCCAGCCAGCCACGAGCGGGTGCCGGCAGCAACAGCTCGACGCGGGCCTGGCCGTTGGGAGGAATGTCGATAAAGACTCGTTCGCAGCGTGACCAGCCCAGCGCGATGGCCTGACGGGCGTCGTCCGATTCCAGCAGGACCTGAAAGCCGGCCGCCTGCCCGGCGAAGGTGGCTGCGGCGGGACCGGCGCGCAGCTCGACACCCAGCAGGGTGCGCCAGGTATGCAGCAGCGATACCAGCGCCAGAGACACGAGCAGGAAGGTCAGCCCGTAAGCCAGGCTGTTCTGGTAATTGATCGCTACCAACAGCATTGGCATCAGCACGCTGGCGAACAGCAGGCCGGCGCGGGTCGGCAGGATGAATATCTGGCTGCGTCCCAGGCGGACATGTCGCGCGGCGGGAACGCGCCGCGCCAGCCAGCGCTCGCCGCGCAGGCCGGGCATCACAGCACCGGCACCTCGTCCAGCAGCCAGTACAGCTGGGCGGCCCCGGCTCCGCTTTCGTGCGCCCCCAGTCGATGTCCGGCCACGGCCGGCAGCACCGCCTGCACATCCTCGGGAATCAGGTAGTCACGCCCGGCCAGCCAGGCCCAGGCCCGCGCCGCCGCCAGTAGGGCCAGGGATGCGCGCGGCGAAAGACCGGTGCCGCCGGGTTCGTTCTGACGGGTCGCCGTGACCAGGCGCAGCACGTAATCCACCACCGCGCCGCTGGCATGCACGGCGTCCACCGCCCGCTGCGCCTCGGCCAGCTCGCCGCTGGCCAGCAACGGCTGAAGGTCCGCCAACAGCCCGCGACGCGCGCTGCCCAGCAACAGATCCCGCTCGGCCGTGAGCGCTGGATAACCCAGCGACAGGCACATCAGGAAGCGGTCCAGCTGCGATTCGGGCAGCGCGTAGGTGCCGCTCTGGCTGCTGGGATTCTGTGTGGCAATGACGAAGAATGGCGACGGCAGCGCGTGGGTGACGCCTTCGTGGGTCACCTGCCCTTCCTCCATCGCCTCCAGCAGGGCGCTCTGGCATTTCGGCGTGGCGCGGTTGATTTCGTCAGCCAGCACCAGCTCGGCGAAGATCGGCCCGGGATGGAAGGTGAACTGGCCGCTGCGCGGGTCGAATACCGAGGTGCCGAGAATGTCGCCGGGCAGCAGGTCGGCGGTGAACTGGATGCGCTGGTAATCCAGCCCCAGTACGCGCGCCAGGGTGTGGCTGAGGGTGGTCTTGCCCATGCCGGGCAGATCCTCGATCAGCAGATGCCCCCGGGCCAGCAGGCAGGCCACGGCCAGCCGCACCTGCGTTTCCTTGCCCAGGACCACCTCGTTAATTGCTGACAGGCAGCGTTCCAGTTTCGTGTGCATGCAGCCCCCTTGGTGAGCGGTCGATGCTACTGACCACTCCGGGGCGGGCAAGGCCGCACGCGGTGATTCTGTGAACTGGCCAGACGCCTGGCCGTGCGGCGCGCACATTCTGCACGCCGCCGCGCGAACGCTAGCGGAAGGTCAGCCGCGACAGGTAGTCGATGACCGCGTCACGCTCGCCGGTGAAGATCACCCGCTCACGCTTCTTCTCGCGCTGGAAGGCGTACATGGGATCGTAGTACTCACTTAGCAAGCCCTCGATCCAGGCCCGATGCAGATCCACCGCGCCGCTTCTGGCCTGTTCGGCCAGTGCCTCGTCCATCAGCGTCATCAGCCGCTGGGCACGCTCGCCGCCGAGGCGGCGCTGGATGTTCGACAGGCTCAAGCGCAGCCGCTCGGCAAAGGCATCGAAGCCCTGTTCGTCACCCTGCTGGGCAACGAATTCGGCCAGCAGGTTGATGACGTAGTCCTTGAGAATGCGCCCGACCCGGTTTTCAAAGCTGTCCTCCAGCCAGACCAGCGGATATTCCTGCATGCCGTGGCACAGCGACAACGGCAGCGAGCAACTGCCCACCATGCGGCCCTCGTCTTCCAGCACGAAGTGCTCGAAGCCGGCCGCGCGCTTCTTGAGGATGTCGATGGCCAGGCCGTTGTCGAAATCGATCTGCCCCGGCTGCGGCGTGGCGTGGCGGCCGAAGCTGGAGCCGCGATGATTGGCGTGGCCTTCCAGATCCAGCGCGTTGGGCAGCTGCGCCAGGACTTCGGTCTTGCCGATGCCGGTGTAGCCGCCGAGTACCACGAAGCGGCAGTCGGCAATGGCCTGTTCGGTGGTGTCGATCAGGAAGGTGCGCATCGCCTTGTAGCCGCCGACCACACGCGGATAGTCGATGCCCGTCTCGCTCTTCAGCCATTGCTGGACGATCTGCGAACGTAGTCCGCCGCGGAAGCAATAGAGGTAGCCTTCGGGATTGGCGCGGGCGAAGGCCGCCCAGCCCGCGATGCGCTGTTCCTTGAGCGCGCCGGATACCAGGCTGTGGCCCAGTTCGATGGCTGCCTGCTGCCCGCGCTGCTTGTAGCAGGTGCCGACCTGCTCGCGTTCGGTATCGTCCATCAGCGGCCGGTTGATGGCCTGCGGGAAAGCGCCCTTGTGAAACTCGACGGGTGCCCGCGCATCCATCAGCGGTCGATCATTGAGAAAGATGTCGCGGTAGTTACTGCTGTTGTCGCGCATCAGATCACCTGGACTGAGTATTGCTGTCGCTCC
>DATJDB010000044.1:0-2624 GCA_035497635.1 Pseudomonas sp.
GCCGGCGGTGCAAAGAGTGCCGACGATCGCCAGGCTGCTGCCCAGGAAGGCCATGCCACCACGATTGATCTGCGCGCCGAGCAGTGCCAGCAGACCGCCGGCCAGGCCGAGCAGCGGGGCGATGCGGGTCAGCGGGTACTGCGCGTAGTTGGCCAGCCAGCCGCTGTTATCCATGGCCACCTGCTTGTGCAGCGGATTGAGCGCCAGGCCCAGGTCGGCGAAACCGCCGGCCAGGCGCAGGCCCGGCAATCCCAGGCTCAGCCACAGACCGGCGCCGCCGAAGGCCAGCAGGAACACTAGGGCACACAGGCGGGTGGCCAGGCGCGAACGCTGGTGCAGCTCGGCGTCGGTGCGCAGCATCAGCCAGGCGCCGCCGTGGGCACTGAGCATGCTCAGGCTGACCAGCCCGGCGAGCAGGGCGAAGGGATGCAGCAGGCCGAAGAACGAGCCTTCATAGCTGGAGCGCATCAACTCATCGAGGCGAAAAGGCAGGCCGAGGAACAGGTTGCCGAAGGCCACCCCGAACAGCAGCGCCGGTACCGCGCCGCCGGTGAACAGCGCCCAGTCCCAGGCGTTGCGCCACTTCCGGTTCTCCAGCTTGCTGCGGTAGTCGAAGCCGACTGGCCGACAGAACAGCGCGAACAGCACCAGTAGCATCGCCCAATAAAGCCCGGAGAAGGCCACCGCGTAGACCATCGGCCAGGCGGCGAACAGCGCGCCGCCGGCGGTGATGAACCACACCTGGTTGCCGTCCCAGTGCGGGGCGATGGTGTTGATCGCGGCGCGCCGCTCGTTGTCGGTCTTGCCGACGAAGGGCATCAGCGCCATGGCGCCCATGTCGAAGCCATCGGTGAGGGCGAAGCCGATCAGCAGCACGCCGATCAGCACCCACCAGAGCAGCTTCAGGGTTTCGTAATCGAACATGGTGGTTCCTCCTCAGGCCTTGGCCGCGTGCGCGCCGGCGAGACGCTCGAAGTGGTAGCGGCCGGTGTGCAGGCTGGACGGGCCGAGACGGGCGAATTTGATCATCAGGTACATCTCGATCACCAGCAGCAGGCTGTAGAAGGCGATCAGCGCGATCAGCGAACCCCAGACGTCGCCACTCGACAGGCTGGAGGCCGACAGATGGGTGGGCAGCACCTCGCCGATCGACCAGGGCTGGCGGCCATGCTCGGCCACGTACCAGCCGGTCTGCGCGGCGAGCCAGGGCAGCGGCAGGGCCAGCAGGGCGAAGCGCAGCAGCCACGGTTTGCCCTCGGCGTTGCGTTTCACCGAGGCCCAGCTGGCCAGCGCAAAGAGCAGCAGCATCAGGAAGCCCGAGGCGACCATGATCCGGAAGGTCCAGAACAGGCTGGGCACATGTGGAATGGTGTCCAGCGCGGCCAGCTTGATCTGCTCTTCGCTCGCGTCCGCCACGTTGGCGGTGTACTTCTTCAGCAGCAGGCCGTAGCCCAGGTCCTGCTTGACCGCGTTGAACGCGGCGATGGCGTCCGGCGACTTGTCACCGGCCCGCAGCGCTTCGAGTTGCGCATAGGCGCGCATGCCGTTGCGAATGCGCCCCTCGTGTTCGGCGATCAGGTCCTTGATGCCCTTGACCTCCTCGTCCAGCGAGCGGGTGGCGATCAGCCCCAGCGCGTAGGGGATCTTCACCGCGTAATCGGTGCGCATCTCCTCCTGGTTGGGCAGGCCGAACAGGGTGAAGCTGGCCGGCGCCGGGTGGGTGTCCCACTCGGCCTCGATGGCCGCCAGCTTGACCTTCTGCACGTCGCCGATCTCATAGCCGGATTCATCGCCGAGGATGATCACCGACAGCGACGCGGCCAGGCCGAACACCGCGGCGATGGCGAACGAGCGGCGGGCGAAGCCCAGGTCGCGCTTCTTCAGCAGGTACCAGCTGGAGATCGCCAGCACGAAGATCGCGCCGGTGACGTAACCGGCCGATACGGTGTGCACGAACTTGACCTGCGCCACCGGGTTGAACAGCAGGGCGCCGAAATCCACCAGCTCCATGCGCATGGTCTCGAAGTTGAACTCCGAGCCGACCGGGTTCTGCATCCAGCCGTTGGCGATCAGGATCCACAGCGCCGACAGGTTGGAGCCCAGCGCCACCAGCCAGGTGACCGCCAGGTGCTGCACCCTGGAGAGGCGGTCCCAGCCGAAGAAGAACAGACCGATGAAGGTCGATTCGAGGAAGAACGCCATCAGCCCCTCGATGGCCAGCGGCGCGCCGAAGATGTCCCCCACGTAGTGGCTGTAATAGGCCCAGTTGGTGCCGAACTGGAATTCCATAGTCAGGCCGGTGGTGACACCCAGGGCGAAATTGATGCCGAACAGCTTGCCCCAGAACTTCACCATGTCCTGGTAGACCTGTTTGCCGGTCATCACGTAGACCGACTCCATGATGGCCAGCAGGAAGGCCAGCCCCAGGGTCAGGGGCACGAACAGAAAGTGGTACATCGCGGTCATGGCAAATTGCAGACGCGACAGGTCGACGACGGTTTCCGAGATCATCTCGGCTCCTCCTCGAATGGGGGGCGGAAAGAATTAAGGCTGCGTTGCGGGGCCGAACAGACGCTCGCTGATTCGCTCGCTGCCGTTGGCCGGCACGGTTGGCTCGGTGAACC
>DATJDB010000045.1:0-8974 GCA_035497635.1 Pseudomonas sp.
TTTCAACCCTGGCCTTGAGCTTCTGGCCCGGGCGGAAAGTCACCACACGGCGCGCCGTGATGGGGATCTCCTCACCCGTTTTCGGGTTTCTCCCGGGGCGCTGACGTTTGTCACGCAAATCGAAGTTGCCGAACCCGGACAGTTTGACCTGTTCGTTCTGCTCAAGGGCCTGACGAATTTCCTCGAAGAACAGCTCGACCAATTCCTTGGCCTCTCGCTTGTTCAGGCCCAGCTCTTCATAGAGACGTTCAGCCATTTCAGCTTTCGTCAGAGCCCCCATACGCTACATCCTTAACGTGGCGTTAAACCTTTCTCCCAGCGAGGTGAGGATAGTCTGGGTCGCGGCACTCACCTCATCGTCGTTAAGAGTGCGCGAAGGATGCTGCCAGGTCAAGCCGACGGCCAGGCTTTTACGAAGCGGATCAATGCCTTTGCCCTGATAAACATCAAACAGCTTGAGATCTGTCAGGTAAGCCCCTGCATTCTCACGAATACAACTCAGAAGCTCCTCGGCAGGTGTGTCGCGATCCACCAACAGCGCCAGGTCGCGGCGCACTTCCGGGAAGCGCGACAGCTCATTGAAGGCCGGCAGTTTACCCACGGCCAGTTCGGCCAACTGCAGCTCAAAGAGGAACAGCGGCTGCTCGATGCCCAGCTCGGTGGCCAGTTGCGGATGAAGTGCACCCAGGTAACCAACAGCGCGCCCTTCCCTTTCGATGCATGCGCACTGTCCCGGATGCAGCGCGGGATGCTCGCCGGCCACAAAACGAAATGCTCCCGCATCGCCTGCGGCAGCCAACAGCGCTTCTACATCCCCCTTGAGGTCATAGAAATCCACGCTCTCGCGACCATGGCTCCAGGATTCAGCGAGACGGTTGCCGGTAATCACGCCCGCCAGCATGGATTCCTGCCGGAGTTCGGCAAGCTGCCCCACAAAACGCAAGCCGCTTTCGAACAGACGCACGCGACTTTGCTGGCGATTGAGGTTATGCAGTACCGCCTTGACCAGGCCGGGCCACAGTGAGGCGCGCATTGCGGCCATGTCGGCGGAGATCGGGTTGGCCAGCAGCAGCGGGCTTGTCTCAGGATTGAACTGGGCGAACAACTTGGGATCGATGAAGCTATAGGTGATCGCTTCCTGGTAGCCGCGCGCGACCAGCAAGCGGCGCAACGCAGGCAGCTCAGCCGTTGCTTCCGCGCGTGCCTGAGGAGCCAGGCGGGCCTGCGGGTAGCGAACCGGCAAACGATCGTAGCCGTAAAGACGACCCAATTCCTCGATCAGGTCAACCTCCAGCGCAATATCGAAACGATGGCTGGGAATGCGAACCTCCCATACACCCTCGCCTTTGGCGCTCACACCCAGACCCAGTGCGCCGAGCATCCGCTCAATCATCGCGGCGTCCATTTCCAGGCCAAGCATTTGGGCGATGCGCTCAGCACGCAGAGTAACGGCTTCGCGCTTGGGCAGATTGGCCGTGCTGACGGCCTCGACGACCGGACCGGCTTCACCGCCGACGATTTCCAGCAGCAGCGCAGTGGCACGCTCCATGGCCTGACGAGTCAGCTCGAAATCCACACCGCGCTCAAAGCGATGCGAAGCGTCGGTATGCAGGCCATAGCCGCGGGCCTTGCCGGCCAAGGCGATCGGATCGAAGAACGCCGACTCCAGGAAAAGGTCGCGGGTCTGCGCGCTCACGCCGCTGTGCTCGCCGCCCATTACACCGGCGACCGCCAGTGGGCGCTCATGGTCTGCAATTATCAGCGTTTCGGCGCTCAGCGTGGCTTCCTGGCCATCCAGCAGCACCAGCTTCTCGCCCTGCGCTGCCATGCGCACCCGGATACCGCCGCGAATCTCGGTCAGATCGAAGGCATGCATGGGCTGGCCAAGTTCCAGCATCACATAATTTGTGACATCTACGGCCGGATCGATGCTGCGAATGTCGGAGCGACGCAGGCGCTCCACCATCCACTGCGGCGTCGGACGACTCAGGTCGACGTTGCGAATGACCCGCCCCAGATAGCGAGGACAGGCTTGCGGGGCAAGCAGCTCCACCGGGCGAGTTTCATCATGAGCAGGCGCAACCGGCTGGATAGCCACCGGCTTCACATCACTACCGTATATGGCACCGACTTCACGAGCCAGGCCAGCCAGGGACAGGCAGTCACCACGGTTGGGGGTCAGGCCGATTTCGATGGCTACATCATCCAGGCCCAAGTATTCCCGTACATCCATACCCACAGGCGCATCGGCGGCCAGCTCCAGCAATCCGCTGTGATCGTCGCTGGTCTTCAGCTCGGAAGCGGAGCAGAGCATGCCGAACGACTCGACGCCGCGCAGCTTGGCCTTCTTGATCTTGAAGTCGTCGCCCAACTCGGCGCCGATCATCGCAAAGGGAATCTTGATACCAGCGCGGGCATTGGGTGCACCGCAGACTACCTGGAAGGTCTCGCTGCCGTTGCTGACTTGGCAGACGCGTAGCTTGTCGGCATCGGGATGTTGTTCGGCGCTGAGAATTTCACCCACCACTACGCCATGGAAGGCACCGGCCACCGGCGTGACGCTATCGACTTCCAGACCCACCATGGACAACTTGGCCACCAGCGCGTCGCGATCGACTGTGGGGTTGGTCCAGCTGCGCAGCCATTGTTCACTGAATTTCATTTTCTGTTCTCTCCTGTTCGGTTCGTGTCGGACGCGGGCCTAGCGGAATTGCGCCAGGAACCTCAGGTCGTTATCGAAGAACAGGCGCAAGTCGTTGACGCCATAGCGCAGCATGGCCAGACGCTCCACACCCATGCCGAAGGCAAAGCCCTGGAATTCCTCGGGATCGATTCCAGACATGCGCAGCACATTCGGATGCACCATGCCGCAGCCCATGACCTCAAGCCAGCCGGTCTGTTTGCAGACGCGGCAGCCCTTGCCGGAGCACATCACGCACTGCATGTCGACTTCGGCGGAAGGCTCGGTAAACGGGAAAAAGGAAGGACGGAAACGCACACCCAGCGGCTTTTCAAAGAACACCCGTAAGAACTCCTCGATGGTGCCCTTCAGGTCGGCGAAGCTAATATCCTTATCGATCAGCAGACCTTCCACCTGATGAAACATCGGCGAGTGAGTGATATCTGAATCGCACCGATACACTCGCCCCGGACAGACGATCCGGATCGGCGGCTTCTGGCTTTCCATGGTGCGCACCTGAACCGGCGAGGTATGGGTACGCAGCAGCATGTTGGCGCTGAAATAGAAAGTGTCGTGCATGGCCCGGGCCGGATGGTGGCCGGGAATGTTGAGCGCTTCAAAATTATGGTAGTCGTCTTCGACTTCCGGACCCTCGGCCACGCTGTAACCGATATGGGAAAAGAATTGCTCGATGCGCTCCTTGGTGCGAGTAACCGGATGCAGACCACCGGACGCCTGGCCACGGCCAGGCAGCGTCACATCGATGCGTTCGGCGGCGAGTCTGGCCTGCAGAGCAGAAGCCTCCAGATCAGCCTTGCGTGCAGCCAGCGCACCCTGTACCTGGTCGCGGGCGGCGTTGATCAGTGCACCGGCCTTGGGACGCTCTTCCGCCGAGAGTTTGCCCAGGGTCTGCATCACCTGGGTGATCTCACCCTTCTTGCCGAGGTATTGCACCCGCAGTTGTTCAAGGGCGTTGACGTCTACGCTGCCTTGCACGGCCTCCAGCGCTTGGGCGACCAGTGCATCGAGATTTTCCATTTACATCCTCCCGAGGATCTTGCAAGAACACCCGTTGCGGCAGGCGTTTTTGCAAGAGCCCCTTCCAATACAAAATAGGGGAAGAGCCTTAAGGCTCTTCCCCTATCGTTGACGCTTCGCTCCGGACGAATCCGGCATTGCCGGGGAAGTTAGGCCAGAGTGGCTTTGGCTTTCTCGACGATCGCGGCGAAGGCGGTCTTTTCGTTCACTGCCAGATCGGCCAGAACCTTGCGGTCGATCTCGATGGCCGCTTTTTTCAGGCCAGCGATCAGACGGCTGTAGGACAGACCGTTCAGACGAGCACCAGCGTTGATACGAGCGATCCACAGAGCGCGGAACTGACGCTTCCGCTGACGGCGGTCACGGTAGGCGTATTGGCCTGCCTTGATCACCGCCTGCTTGGCGACGCGGAACACGCGCGAACGCGCACCGTAGTAGCCCTTGGCGAGCTTCAGAATTTTCTTGTGACGAGCACGAGCAACAACGCCACGCTTAACACGAGCCATGAGTAAAGTCCTCTAGATATCTTGACCGATTAACGAACGCGCAGCATGCGCTCGACTTTCGCCTTGTCAGACGGATGCATCAACGAAGTGCCCCGCAGCTGACGCTTACGCTTGGTCGTCATTTTGGTCAGGATGTGGCTCTTGAACGCGTGCTTGTGCTTGAAGCCGTTTGCGGTCGGCTTGAAGCGCTTTTTGGCACCACTCTTGGTTTTCATCTTTGGCATGTTCGGTACTCCGTAGCTGAGTGCTTACAAATAACTGCAAGGCCTGCCAGTGCCCTGGTAGTTACTTTTTCTTCTTAGGTGCGATGACCATCATCAGCTGGCGTCCTTCCAGCTTCGGATGCTGTTCAACGGTACCGTATTCGGCGAGGTCGGCTTCGACCCGCTTCAACAGTTCCATGCCCAGCTCCTGGTGAGCCATCTCACGACCGCGGAATCGCAACGATACCTTGGCCTTGTCCCCTTCGCTGAGGAAGCGCATCAGGTTGCGAAGCTTGACCTGATAATCGCCGTCCTCGGTTCCTGGACGGAACTTGACTTCCTTGATCTGAATCTGTTTCTGATTCTTCTTGGCTGCTGCCTGTTGCTTCTTCTTTTCGAACAGGTGCTTGCCGTAATCCATGATGCGACAAACTGGAGGAAGGGCTTCGGCGGAAATTTCCACCAGATCCAGCTTTACCTCTTCCGCGAGCTTCAGGGCTTCGTCGATAGCGACGATGCCGATCTGTTCGCCATCCGCACCGATCAGGCGGACCTCACGAGCACTGATATTTTCATTGATCGGGGGCTTGGGTGCCCGTTTGTCTTGTCTCATTTCACGCTTAATAGTCATTACTCCGATGCTTGGCGACCACGCCGGGAAACCGCCTGTGTCAGCAACTCGCGGAACTGCTCGATGGGCATGCTGCCCAGATCAGTACCTTCGCGGGTGCGCACTGCGACGGATCGTGTCTCAACTTCCCGGTCTCCAATAACGAGGAGGTAGGGAACCTTGAGCAAGGTGTGCTCGCGGATTTTAAAGCCGATCTTCTCGTTTCTCAAGTCAACCTTTGCTCGGAAGCCTTGGGAATTCAGGGTTTTCTCGACTTCCTCAGCGAATGGCGCCTGCTTGTCGGTGATATTCAGGATCACCGCCTGAGTCGGAGCCAGCCAGGCCGGGAAGGAACCTTCGTAATGTTCGATCAGAATACCGATGAAACGCTCGAACGAACCCAGGATTGCCCGGTGCAGCATGACCGGATGGCGACGATCGTTGCTCTCGCTGACGTATTCAGCACCCAGGCGCACCGGCAGGTTGAAGTCCAGCTGCAGCGTACCGCACTGCCAGACCCGCCCCAGACAATCCTTCAGCGAGAACTCGATCTTCGGACCATAGAAAGCGCCCTCACCCGGCTGCAGCTCATAGGGCAGACCGGCGGCATCCAGCGCAGAGGCCAACGCAGCTTCGGCGCGACCCCACAGTTCGTCGGCGCCTACGCGCTTTTCCGGACGAGTGGACAGCTTAAGCTGGATATCCTCGAAGCCGAAGTCGGCGTACACCGCCTGAGTCAGCCGAATGAAGGCAGCGGACTCGTCCTGCATCTGTTCTTCGGTACAGAAGATGTGGGCGTCATCCTGAGTGAAGCCACGCACGCGCATGATGCCGTGCAGCGCACCGGAAGGCTCGTTGCGGTGACAGGCGCCGAATTCAGCCAGGCGCAGCGGCAGCTCGCGGTAGCTCTTCAGCCCCTGGTTATAAACCTGCACGTGGCACGGGCAGTTCATCGGCTTGACCGCGTAGTCGCGGCTTTCCGACTCGGTGGTGAACATGTTTTCGGCGTAGTTGGCCCAGTGCCCGGACTTCTCCCAGAGCACGCGATCGACCACCTGCGGCGTCTTGATCTCGAGGTAGCCGTTGTCGCGCTGGATCTTGCGCATGTACTGCTCGAGCACCTGATAAACGGTCCAGCCGTTCGGGTGCCAGAACACCATGCCGGGCGCTTCTTCCTGGGTGTGGAACAACCCCAGACGCTTGCCCAGACGACGGTGATCGCGCTTCTCGGCTTCTTCGATGCGCTGGATATAGGCCGCCAGCTGCTTCTTGTCCGCCCAGGCGGTGCCGTAGATGCGCTGCAGCTGCTCGTTCTTCGAGTCGCCGCGCCAGTAGGCACCGGAAATGCGGGTCAGTTTGAAGGCCTTGAGGAAACGGGTGTTCGGCACGTGCGGACCGCGGCACATGTCGACATATTCCTCGTGGTAATACAGGCCCATGGCCTTTTCGTCCGGCATGTCATCAACCAGACGCAGCTTGTACTCTTCGCCACGCGCCTTGAAGACATCGATGACCTGGTCGCGCGGCGTCATCTTCTTGATGACGTCGTAGTCCCTGGCGATCAGCTCGGCCATGCGCGCCTCGATCGCCACCATGTCTTCCGGCGTAAAGGGACTATCGATAGCGATGTCGTAATAGAAGCCTTCGTCGATCACCGGTCCGATGACCATTTTGGCGTTCGGATAGAGCTGCTTGACCGCATGTCCCACCAGGTGGGCACAGGAGTGACGGATGATCTCCAGCCCTTCCTCGTCCTTCGACGTGATGATCTGCAGAGTGGCATCGCTTTCGATCAGGTCGCAGGCATCAACCAGCCGACCATTGACCTTGCCGGCAATCGTCGCCTTGGCCAGGCCTGCGCCAATGGATTGCGCCACCTCGGCCACGCTGACCGGATGTTCGAATGAACGTTGACTACCGTCGGGAAGAGTAATGATGGGCATGGCGCCTCCTCTCCTAGTGGTGACCCCTACCAAAGGCCACATGGGTTGGGATGAGCCAGTAAAGCGATCCGCCGGAACAACCCGCCGCACTGTGGCAGGAGGCCTAAGCCCGACCCGTCGAACCGGAGCACTGGAAAATCGAAGTCGCGGATGCTTCCAGAAAGCCAGACATCTGGCAAGCAAGCCATAAAAAAAGGGCCGCTTGTGGCGACCCTTTCTTGGAATTTGGTAGGCACAATTGGACTCGAACCAACGACCCCCACCATGTCAAGGTGGTGCTCTAACCAACTGAGCTATGTGCCTTCCGATGGGCGTGCATTCTACGCACAGTCCCTGCCCTGTCAATCAGTTTTTTCGTAACGTCCTGAATCCGCGCATTTTTTGGGAATCACTCATGCGCGGTACGCATGGTGACGAACTCCTCCGCAGCGGTCGGATGGATTCCCAGGGTGTCGTCGAAATCGCGTTTGGTGGCGCCGGCCTTCATTGCCACCGCCAGACCTTGGATGATTTCACCAGCTTCCGGGCCGATCATGTGGCAGCCCAGCACCCGGTCACTGTCGGCGTCCACCACCAGCTTCATGAGCGTGCGCTCCTGGGAATCCGTGAGGCTCAGCTTCATGGGCCGGAAACGGCTTTCGAAGACCTTCACACGGTGCTTTTCACGGGCCTGCTGCTCGGAAAGTCCCACAGTGCCGATGTTCGGCAGGCAGAACACCGCAGTCGGTATCAGCTCGTAACTCAACGGGCGATATTCCTCCGGCCTGAACAGGCGGCGCGCCACCGCCATGCCCTCGGCCAGCGCCACGGGCGTCAGTTGCACGCGACCGATCACGTCACCAATGGCCAGAACGAAGGGATCCGTGGTGCGGTACAGATTGTCGACCCGGATGAAGCCCCGCTCATCCAGCTCGATACGGGTGTTCTCCAGCCCCAGATTGTCCAGCATCGGCCGGCGCCCGGTGGCGTAGAAGACGCAGTCGGTTTCCAGCACCCGACCATCGGCCAGGGTCGCCTTGAGGGTGCCATCGGCCTGCTTTTCGATGCGACGGATGTCGCTGTTGAACTGCAGATCCATGCCCTTCTTTTCCATCTCATCGCGCAGATGCATCCGCAGACTCTCATCGAAGCCACGCAGAAACAGATCACGCCGATAGAGCAGCGAGGTCTTCGCACCCAGGCCGTGGAAGATGGAGGCGAACTCCACCGCAATGTAACCGCCGCCCACCACCAGCACGCGCTGCGGCAGCTGTTCGAGATGGAACGCCTCGTTGGAAGTAATCGCATGTTCGGCACCCGGAATATCCGGCACCTGCGGCCAGCCGCCGGTGGCGATCAGGATATGTCTGGCGCTATAGCGCTGCCCATCCACCTCGACATGCTGTCCACCCACCAGACGCGCATGCCCCTCCAGGAGCTTGACGCCGCTGTCGACCAGCAGCTTGCGATAGATCCCGTTGAGGCGCTCGATCTCGCGGTTCTTGTTGGCGATCAGCGTCGACCAGTCGAACGCAGGCTCACCACTCGTCCAGCCATAGCCCTTGGCCTGGCGCAGCTCTTCTTCAACATGCGCGCCGTAGACCAGCAGCTTCTTCGGTACGCAACCCACGTTCACGCAGGTGCCACCCAGGTAACGACTCTCGGCGACCGCCACTCGCGCCCCGAAGCCGGCAGCAAAACGGGCCGCACGGACACCACCGGAGCCGGCACCAATGACGAAGAGGTCGAAATCATAGGCCATAGTGTTGTCTCCTGATTCAGGCCGTCAGCATACCCCAGCATCCTGAAGCAGGGGCATTTCGATCAGGAGAACCGTCATGGGACCCACACTGACGCACATCGCGCTGCATGTTCCCGATCTTGACGCCTGCATGGCGTTCTACGCCGATTTCTGCGGACTTCGAATGATTCACCAGCGACCCGCCAAGGGCTCACGGATCGTCTGGATGGCCAAGCCAGGCCACGAACAGACGTTCGTTATCGTCATGATGCCG
>DATJDB010000046.1:0-7370 GCA_035497635.1 Pseudomonas sp.
GCGTGAGCCTGTAGGGCCGGGTTTATCCCGGCCGGCATGGGTGAGGTTGGCACTGCGGCGCCCGCAGGGTCAGACGTGCAGGATGAATTCCCGCACCAGCTTGCTGCCGAAGTAGGCCAGCATCAGCAGCAGGAAGCCGGCCAGGGTCCAGCGTACGGCGGTGTGGCCGCGCCAGCCGAGGCGATGGCGACCCCATAGCAGAATGCCGAAGACCACCCAGGCGATGATCGACAGCAGGGTCTTGTGGACCAGGTGCTGGGAGAACAGATTGTCCAGGAAGATCCAGCCACTGAGCAGCGACAGGCTGAGCAGCAGCCAGCCGGCCCAGATGAAGCCGATCAGCAGGCTTTCCATGGTCTGCAGCGGCGGAAAGCTGCGCACTGCCAGGCTGGACAGGCGCTTCTGCTTGAGCTGATGGTCCTGCACCAGTAGCAACAGCGACTGGAACATGGCGATGGTCAGCAGACCGTAGGCCAGGATCGACAGCAGGATATGGCCGAGAATGCCGGCCTCCTCGTTGATGGTGGCGGCAGTGCCGCTGGGCGCAAACGCCGCCAGTAACACCGTGAGAAAACCGAGCGGGAAGAGCAGTAGCAACAGGTTCTGTACAGGCATGCGCTGGCTGGCCAGCAGGATCAGGGCGATGACCGCCGCGGAGATCAGACTGGCGGCGCGGAAGAAGTCCAGAGTCAGCCCGGCCGGGCTGAACAACTGATCGATCAGGGTATAGACATGGGCGATCAGCGCCAGTGCACCCAGCAACGTCAGCAGGGTGCGAGCGGGACTGATCCGCTTGCCGAGGCGCGTGCCCTGATAGGCAGTGGCGCCGGCATAAAGACAGGCGGCGGCGAGGCTGGGCAGCAGAGGATGCATAGTCAATTCGAGGCTGATTCGCGAGGGCGTTGAGTGTGGCATAGACCTTCGGGCGACGAAAGACTGCCAACCGTGATGAGTGCCTGCACTCTTGATATACTCGCCCGCCTGCCGCAACCGCCCCTTCGAAGGACCGCGCATGTTCGAAAACCTTACCGACCGCCTCTCGCATACCCTGCGAACCGTCACTGGCAAGGCCAAGCTGACCGAGGACAACATCAAGGACACCCTGCGTGAAGTGCGCATGGCCCTGCTGGAGGCCGATGTCGCCCTGCCGGTGGTCAAGGAATTCGTCAACAACGTCAAGGAGCGCGCGGTCGGTGTCGAGGTCTCCAGGAGCCTGACTCCGGGCCAGGCATTCGTGAAGATCGTGCAGGCCGAGCTGGAAGCTCTGATGGGCGCGGCCAACGAGGATCTCGATCTGCACGCCACGCCGCCGGCGATCGTGCTGATGGCCGGTCTGCAGGGTGCGGGCAAGACGACGACCGTGGGCAAGCTGGCGCGCTTCCTCAAGGAGCGCAAGAAGAAGTCGGTCATGGTGGTGTCGGCGGATGTCTATCGTCCCGCGGCCATCAAGCAGCTGGAAACCCTCGCCAGCGACATCGGCGTGACGTTCTTTCCTTCCGACATCAGCCAGAAGCCGGTGGCTATCGCCGAGGCGGCGATTCGCGAAGCAAAACTGAAATTCATCGACGTGGTGCTGGTGGATACCGCCGGCCGTCTGCACATCGATACCGACATGATGGCCGAGATCCAGGCGCTGCATGCCGCCATCAAGCCGGTGGAAACCCTGTTCGTGGTCGATGCCATGACCGGTCAGGATGCCGCCAACACCGCCAAGGCCTTCGGTGATGCGCTGCCGCTCACCGGCGTGGTGCTGACCAAGGTGGATGGCGATGCCCGTGGCGGTGCCGCGTTGTCGGTGCGCCATATCACCGGCAAGCCGATCAAGTTTCTCGGCATGGGTGAAAAGAGCGATGCGCTCGAGCCCTTCCATCCGGACCGGGTCGCTTCGCGCATCCTCGGTATGGGTGACGTGCTCAGCCTGATCGAGCAGGCCGAGCAGACCATGGATCGCGAGAAGGCCGAGAAGCTCACCAAGAAGCTCAAGAAGGGCAAGGGCTTCGACCTGGAAGATTTCCGCGACCAGCTGCAACAGATGAAAGGCATGGGTGGCCTGGGTGGTCTGATGGACAAGTTGCCGTCCATGGGCGGCATCAACCTGGCACAGATGGGTAATGCCCAGGGCGCGGCGGAGAAGCAGTTCCAGCAGATGGAGGCGATCATCAATTCGATGACCCCGGCTGAACGCCGCGATCCGGAAATCATCAGTGGCTCGCGCAAACGTCGTATCGCCCTGGGTTCCGGCACCCAGGTGCAGGATATCGGGCGCCTGATCAAGCAGCACAAGCAGATGCAGAAGATGATGAAGAAATTCACCGCCAAGGGAGGCATGTCCAAGCTGATGCGTGGCATGGGCGGCATGTTCCCTGGCGGCGGTATGCCAAAGTTTTGATGATTCGCCTGGCGAATCATCGATCGGGCGCAAGCCCGCAACGGCCAAAGGCTCTGGCGAGGCGCATGCGCTTTGCCGGGGCTTCGGCCATTCCAGCAAAAGCCATTTGCAATCGCCGGGATATTCCTTAAAATACGCGGCCTTTCGGGCCTATGGCCCGCGTTGCATCTGTTTTTTGCAGCACCGACTACAGGAACGAAGTTCACATGGTAACCATCCGTCTCGCCCGTGGCGGCGCAAAGAAGCGCCCCTTCTACCACCTGATCGTGACCAACAGCCGCAATCCTCGCGATGGCCGTTTTGTTGAGCGCATCGGCTTCTTCAACCCCGTCGCCTCCGGCGCCGAAGTGAAGCTGTCCGTCAACCAGGAACGTGCCACTTACTGGCTGTCCCAGGGTGCTCAGCCGTCCGAGCGCGTTGCTCAACTGCTGAAGGAAGCTGCTCAGGCTGCCGCCTAAGCACACTTGTTATGACTACGACGCCGGCCCCGGCCGAAGACCTGATCGTCATCGGCAAGATCGTTTCGGTGCATGGTGTGCGAGGTGAGGTGAAGGTCTATTCCTTTACCGATCCGATCGACAACCTGCTGGATTACCGCCACTGGACGCTTCGGCGAAAGGGTGAGATGCGGCAGGCAGAACTGGTAACGGGCCGCCTGCATGGCAAGGTCCTGGTAGCCACGCTGAAAGGGTTGAACGATCGAGAAGAGGCGCGCTTGCTCGCCGAATTCGAAATCTGCATCCCGCGCAGCCAGCTGCCACAGCTGACCGACGGCGAGTACTACTGGTACCAGCTCGAAGGTCTTCGGGTGATCAATCAGGACGGGCAACTGCTCGGCCGGATCGACCATCTGCTGGAAACCGGTTCGAATGATGTGATGGCGATAAAACCCTGTGCGGGTAGCCTGGATGATCGCGAGCGCCTGTTGCCCTATACGGAGCAATGCGTACTCGGTATCGACATGGCCGCCGGCGAAATGCAGGTGAACTGGGATGCGGATTTCTGACCATGCAGGTCGAAGTCATCACGCTGTTCCCGGAAATGTTTGCCGCCATCAGTGAGTACGGCATTACCAGTCGTGCGGTACGGCAGGGGTTGCTCAGCCTCAACTGCTGGAATCCGCGGACCTATACCGAGGATCGTCACCAGACCGTGGATGACCGACCCTTTGGCGGAGGTCCTGGCATGGTGATGAAGATTCAACCCCTGGAACGGGCGCTGTCCGCAGCGCGTGAAGCCGCCGGGGATCGGGCGAAGGTGATCTACCTCTCGCCGCAGGGCCGTCCGCTTGAGCAGGCAGCCGTGCGCGAGCTGGCGAATGAAGAATCCCTGATTCTTATCGCCGGGCGCTACGAAGGCATCGACGAACGCTTCATTGAGGCGCATGTCGATGAGGAATGGTCGATTGGCGACTATGTACTGTCCGGTGGCGAGCTACCGGCCATGGTGCTGATCGATGCAGTCACGCGGTTGCTGCCGGGGGCCCTGGGCCACGCAGATTCCGCTGAGGAGGATTCGTTTACCGACGGCCTGCTCGACTGCCCGCATTACACGCGACCGGAGGTATATGCGGATCAACGTGTTCCGGAGGTGCTGCTCAGCGGCAACCACGAACACATCCGGCGCTGGCGCTTGCAGCAAGCCCTCGGGCGAACCTGGGAACGCCGTGCCGATCTTCTGGATTGCCGCTCGCTTTCTGGAGAAGAGAAGAAGCTGTTGGACGAGTACATTCGCCAGCGGAACGATAGATAACGTATCGATGGCAAACCGAGATGGTTTGTCTTAGGAGCACAGCATGACCAACAAGATCATTCAGCTGATCGAAGCTGAACAGATGAACAAAGAGATTCCGGCATTCGCCCCCGGCGACACCGTGATCGTGCAAGTGAAGGTGAAGGAAGGCGACCGTTCCCGTCTGCAGGCCTACGAAGGCGTGGTGATCGGCAAGCGTAACCGCGGCCTGAACAGCGCTTTCACCGTGCGCAAGATTTCCAACGGTGTTGGCGTCGAGCGTACCTTCCAGACTTACTCCCCGATCGTTGACAGCATCTCTGTCAAGCGTCGCGGTGACGTACGCAAGGCCAAGCTGTACTACCTGCGCGAGCTGTCCGGCAAGGCCGCCCGCATCAAGGAAAAGCTGGTTTAAACCGACCGCTTTACCAAAAAAGCAGCCTACGGGCTGCTTTTTTCATTCCGGCGATATGCCTACCTTTTACGTGCAACCGAGCCAGAGAAGAAATGAGTACTCGCGAAGACGAGATCCGGCGCCGTATCGAACGCTCCGAAACCCGCATCAGCAAGGCGATCTTTCCGCCGAACACCAATCATCACGGCACGCTGTTCGGCGGCTCGGCGCTGGCCTGGCTGGACGAGGTGTCCTTCATCACCGCTACGCGCTTCTGCCGCAAGCCGCTGGTGACCGTGTCCTCCGAGCGCATCGACTTCAAGCACCCGATTCCGGCCGGTTCGATCGTCGAACTGGTGGGCCGCATCATCAAGGTGGGCAACACCAGCCTGAAGGTGCAGGTGGATATCTATGTGGAAAGCATGTCGCACGATGGCCGCGAGCATGCCATCACCGGCGTGTTCAGCTTCGTGGCGGTAGGCGATGACAACCGGCCGGTGCCGGTCCTGCCGGTCGAGAACGCCTGAGGAGTGCGGGCCGCTCAGGCGGCTCTCGAGCCGGTCGCTCCCGTAGCAATAAAGGCTGATCAGCCTTCCTGTCCGGCCTTGAGGCTTTCGTAGGCCGGCGCCGCGTAGATACCCACTTCGACCGCCAGGTCCAGGACGCGCTGCAGGTCGCTGGCGTACACCAACACCGCCTGCAGCTCGTCATCCAGCGGTTCGCTGAAAGCCACCAGCACATAACCGCCTTTCTCCGGATACAGCGCGCCAAGCTGTACCTGGATGCGCTTGAGTGCCGTCAGGGCATCGGCCTTGGCCAGCTGCTTGGCCTGCAGCACGAAATTCACATCGGGTCCGAAGGAGCCTCGGATCTGCTGAAAAAGTTCCTGGTAGGTATCGGCCTGGAAAAGCACGGTATCCGGCAGGCTGCCGACCACCACCCATTCGCCCAGCGGAATCGGAAAGTCGTCGTCGTAGTTGATGTCCGGGTTGGCGGCCAGAAAGGCCTCGGGAACGGCGTAGGCCTGCGCGGCTTCGTCGGCAATGCGCAGTACCCCGTCGTCGGCCAGGCAGCCGGAAGCAATCAGGCGAATCAGCTCGGCAAGCGAATCTTTCATGGGCAGTCCGGGTATGGCGAAAAAGGGCGGCAAGAATAAACCCAAAGCCTCGCCCAGTCGCCTTCCGGATATCTCGCAGGCTCGCCATTCGGTGCTCGGATGGGCCGCGAACAGCGGTCGCGTTGCCGGTGTGGACTGAGTCGGGCTCCCGGGTTCGGCGCGGATCGGATGTCCGGGTTTCGGTCATGCCGGATTCGAAAAGCAAGACGGGGGGTAACGATTGAAATTTTCGGGCACAATATCGTCACATTAATTACATGAACACCAGCCAAGAGGACCGACAGTGCATAACGTCGTGATCAGCGGTACCGGCTTGTATACCCCGTCCCAGAGCATCAGCAACGATGAGCTGGTGGCTGCTTTCAATGCCTATGTCCAGCACTTCAATGCTGAAAACGCCGAGGCCATCGAGCGTGGCGAGATTGCGCCCCTGAGCGAATCCAGTGCCGCCTTCATCGAAAAGGCCTCGGGTATCAAGAGCCGTTACGTGACCGACAAGGCCGGTATCCTCGATCCGCAGCGCATGATGCCGCGCATCCCGGAGCGCTCCAACGATGAATGGAGTGTCCTTTGCGAGATGTCGGTAATCGCCGCCCGCGAAGCCCTGGAACGTGCTGGCCGCACCGCCGCCGACATCGATGCGGTGATCGTCGCCTGCTCCAACCTGCAGCGCCCGTACCCGGCCATCGCCATCGAGGTCCAGGCCGCGCTGGGCATCCAGGGCTTCGGTTACGACATGAACGTGGCCTGCTCCTCGGCCACCTTCGGCATGCAGGCGGCAGCCAATGCCGTACAGGCCGGCCAGGCCCGCGCGGTACTGATGGTCAACCCGGAAATCTGCACCGGCCACCTGAATTTCTGCGACCGTGACAGCCACTTCATCTTCGGCGACGCCGCGACCGCCGTGATCATCGAACGCGCCGATCAGGCCACTTCGCCGTACCAGTGGGACATCGTCGGTACCAAGCTGGTGACCCAGTTCTCCAACAACATCCGCA
Organism: Pseudomonas sp.; assembly: GCA_035497635.1. Lineage (GTDB taxonomy): Bacteria > Pseudomonadota > Gammaproteobacteria > Pseudomonadales > Pseudomonadaceae > Serpens. The sequence continues at coordinate 6,630 of DATJDB010000046.1, forward strand.
ACAACTTCGGTTTCCTCAACCGCTGCGCCGAGGAGGGCGTTGGCGCGCGCGACAAGCTGTTCGTGCAGGAAGGCCGCAAGGTGTTCAAGGAAGTCTGCCCGATGGTCGCCGAACTGATCGCGGCGCATCTGCAGGAGGTGAACGTGCCGGTGAGCGAGATCAAGCGCTTCTGGTTGCACCAGGCCAACCTCAGCATGAACCACCTGATCGCCCGCCGGTTGCTGGGTCGCGACGCCGAGGCGCATGAGGCACCGGTGATTCTGGATACCTATGCCAACACCAGTTCGGCAGGTTCGGTCATCGCCTTCCACAAGCACCAGGACGATCTTCCCGCTGGCTCGGTAGGCGTGCTGAGCTCCTTCGGTGCCGGCTATTCCATCGGCAGCGTGGTGCTGCGCAAGCGCTGATTCATATCCAACGCAGAACGCATCGCGGCTGAAGCCGCTCCTGCCAACGCGCTGATCCATCGCGCCCCGTAGGAGCGGCTTCAGCCGCGAGCTTTTCTGCGCGCGGAAAACCTCATTCCTGTTATGCGCCAGCGGCGCCATCCCGGCCGTCACCCCGTGCCGTGCCGACCGCCCTGCGAAACGTGCAATTTTCCCTTCGCCAGCCCTTCGAGTTGGACGGCTTCTTGCTATCACTCCTGCGCGTTTGTGATGCGCGTCAAAAAATTGTTTCAACGAGTGGGAGAAGCGGGTGGATCGCACGCGGTTGACGAACTTGCGCGGCAACCTGGCCAGT
>DATJDB010000047.1:0-5726 GCA_035497635.1 Pseudomonas sp.
ACCCTGGGCGAGGGACTCGATCAGGCCATGCACACCGCCCTGGTCTTTGCCGAAGGCGAGAAAAGCCGGCTGCAGCAGCAGCGCGTCGAGGTTGATGTCCGCGTCTTCGCTGACCAGTTCGAGGTCGAAGCGAAAGGGCGCACCGATGGCCTCGCGGCCGGAGAAGGCGAGGACCTTGAAGTCGCCGGGGGCGTTGGCAATGGCAAGAGTGAAGGAAACTTCGGGTTCACTTGAGTACTGAGACATGGCGTCCATTCCTTCTGATCAGTCGGGAAACCGTGGTGTGGAGGTGATTACGGCAGCGGTCCAACGTTGAGCTGCGCGGGGCTTTCTGAAAGGCGGCAAGTAACGGCCCGATACTGCGGTCCCGTCGCCCGCTGTCGAGCGAGAGGGCGGGTTGCAAGGCTTTCCAAACGGGCAAAGGCATTGATGTGGGCGCCTGAGGGGAGAGCTTTCGCTCAAGCGCCTGCTTGGCACTCAGGCGCTGGAACGGATGCTCCCCCTGGTACAGCTCGTAAATGACACAGGCGGCGGCGTAGACATCTGAGTCTGGCGTGGGGTCTGCGCCGTCCAGCAGTTCCGGTGCTGCGTAGCTTGGCGTGAGTGCGGCGAAACGATCTCGCGCGAGCTTGGGGAGGCCTGGCAAGGCTGCTTCGCTGACATGGCTTAAGCCGAAGTCGAACAGCCGAATCCCGTAATCGCCGAGCATCAGGTTGCCGGGCTTGATGTCTCCGTGACAGATCCCCTGCTCATGGGCGCAGGCCAACGCCTGAAGCAGTGCCTGGGCTATTTCTCGCGCTTGGTCCCAGGGTAGCCCTTGGGGGTGCTGCAGGAGCAGCTCATCCAGCGTGCAGCCCTTGAGCAATTCCATGGTGATGAATGCCCGCTCGCTGCCAGGATCGACTTCGAAACTGAAGACACGCACTACCCGTCGGTGGTGAAGACGCGACAGCACGGCGTATTCGCTATGCAACAGCGCTTGGCCGTCGTGGAACTCGCTGAAATCCTCGTTGAGTGTCTTGATGGCAATCTGTGGGGCGGGCTCGCCAAATTGCTCACGCAACAAATCGCAGGCTTGGTAAACCGCACCCATCCCCCCCACGCCGAGCAGCCTGTCGATGCGATACCTGCCACAAAGCAGATCAGGCAACTCCTTAAGCCGACGTGGTTCTGCAGCCATAGGAGCTGAAGCCGGAGGAGCAAACGCGAAGTAGGTGAGGTCCGCAGCGGCAGGAAGATGGAGGTGCTCACTCATCTACGAATTCTCATCGCTCTGAATGACCACTGCGCTGAGGTTGTCACGGGCCGGCCCCAGCAGCGCGAGTTGAAACAGCTGTTCCAGTGCCTGGTCGGGTGAGCCATGGCTCAATGCAGCCCCCATCGCATCCGTAGAAAGGCTGCGGTAGAGGCCATCACTGCACAGCAGGAAGGCATCTCCCGGTTGCAGGTTCAAGCGAAGAACGTCCAGCGTTAACGTGTCGGTGGCCCCCACTGCTCGGGTCAGGGCATGGGCCGAAGGATGCTGGGCAGCCTGTGCCGGAGTCAGACGGTGCTGATCCATCATCTGCTGAGCCACGGAGTGATCGCGGCTCAATTGATAGAGGCGTTGGTTGCGCCGCAGGTAGCAGCGGCTGTCCCCCGCCCAGATGCAGGCGGCCTGATTCCCTTCAGCCAGTAGCACTACCACGGTGCTACCGATGATGGGGTTCTCAAAATCGCCGCATAACGTCAGGTCCCTGCCCAAATGCAGGTTTACGTCATAGAGGCACTGCCTGATCCGTTGGAGGCGCAATTCAAGCCCGCCATCAGTTGGCAGGGCAGCAAGGTTCTCGACAATGAGGCGGCTGGCAAGGGCCCCGTTCTGGTGCCCCCCCATGCCATCTGCGACAGCCCAGAGTCCATGCTCGGGCATGGACAAGAGGGCGTCTTCGTTGTTTTGCCGAACCTTGCCGATATCCGTGCGCGCGGCGCTGCGCCAGGAAACTGTGGTCATCCTGCCAGCCTTACAAGGTTGTCGGCAGCCGGAAACTGCGCAGCAAATTCACGTCGAAGGGATTCGAGGAACGTTGGCCGTGTAGCAGGTAGTGGACGGGCATCCCATCGAATTCCGCCTTGAGCAGCAGCACATCACGCCCGCTGTGATAATCCACCTCCATCGAGTCGAGCAGGCGGAACATCGACCAGGGGCCAGAGTTCTTCTCGATGCCTATGCGTCGGCCTCCGATCTCCTCCACCATCAGGCTGGAACGACCTTCATCTTCCTTGCTGGGCCAGCGGAACGGCGTCTGAACGATGGGGCCATGGCGATACTCCATCTGCTGGTTACCGAGTCGGAAATCAGCACGGCTCAGATGCGAATCCAAGGCATACGGCTCAAGCTTGAACAGAATCAGTGGCTCGCTGGTGTTCTCGGAGAAAAAGCCGCGGCGAATCGCCAATGTCTTACCCAGTTGGGTGAGGAAGGCCTGGGACAGCGGCAGCACGTGGCCGTCCACCGGCCGCGCCTGGTACTGGCCTCCGGAGGTGATCACGAACGGCTTGATGTAGCGCTCGAAGAAACTATCGGCAATGCCCTGTGGCTTGAAGAAGTCTCGGAAGTCGGCAAGCGCCACGTCGCTCTCACTGGCGGCGTGGAACGGATAACGCTGGTGGAGCGAGTGATGATAGGCCTCGAAAAGCTCGCTCTGATATCGCTGATTGATGTAGCTGTGGGCCTCGTGCAGCACAAGCATCCAGCTATCTTCGGCCATGACGCTAAGCCATTGACTCACAGGTTGGGGCAGTCGGGCGGCATTGGCAAAGGTCTGCTGGATGGCATCCTGGCTGTTGTTCATCCGAGCCTTGGCGATCTCGAAGGCAGCCAGTTCGGAGGCGCTGGCGCGAGCCAGGCTGGCGAGAATCTGCTGCATCCCTTCCATGGCCTTAAGCGTGGCCGCCAGGTTCGTGGTGGGTGCCTGGTCATCGTCCAACAACTGATGGAGTTGCTCAAAGCGTCGCTCCAGAGCGCGCCGTGTCGTATCCGGCATGCTCCTGACGAGCGCTTCCTGGGCTTGCTGGGCGGCGGTGGCCGCCAACTGACCGGTTTGCCCCAGTCCTCCTTCCGGCGGCGGAGAGCTTTCATCCGCTGCCGCAGGACCGGCAAAGCGGGTGTTATCCCGAATTTCCTGAAGCAGAACCAGCAGCGGGGAGTTCGGTGCGCTAAGTGCAGCGAGTTGCTCTGCACCTGGCAGTGCGCTACCGATCGGTTCCAGTGCAATCCGGGCAAGCGCTTCACCCCAGTAGTTGGTGTAGTCCCGGAAGTAGAGCTGCTCCACGGCAATCAGCAGGCGACGAAGTTCGCCGAGGCTGAGCTCTTCACCCTCCGCTTCGCCGAGCACCCAGTTGTCCTTCAGGATCTCTCGCACCATGCTTGCGCCCGGTGCAATGAAGTACTGCTGGTAGCCCCGCTGGGTGTAGAAGCCGGGAATGGAGTACTCAATGCCGGAGAAGTAAATACCCTGAGGGCCCAGCTTCTGACTGAACGAGTAGTCCGGCAAGCCTTTCGCCTGATCACTGAGCATGCGATAAACCACATTCGCCAAGGATTCACTGCGAAGCACTTGGCGGGCCTTCGTTACCAGCGGCTCATTGATTGGGACCGCCGCGAACGGCCCGTCGAGAAGGCGCCGAAAATGGCCATTCAAGGCATTTTGTACTGCGGAATTGCCGGCATAGCGCAGCGACCAGTCCACAGCCAACCATTCGCTGAGATAGGTAGCATCCCGTCGGGCAGGCAAATGCAGCATCAAATAGGCGCGCAGACTGCCCAGCAGCCGTTCGCGGTCATTCATGTTGGCGCGAATCTGGGATTCCAGCTGACGGGCCACGCGGGGCAGCAGATGGGTTTCCAGGTCGTGTCGGTACGTGCTCACCAGGGTGGGTTCGACCAGCGGCCCTTGATACAGCCCGCCACGCTCTGACCAGGCAGCCTCGTCCCGTGGGGGGAAAACCCGCGTTGCGGAGTAGCTGGTATCGAGCAAAGCCAGCAATTGCATGGCGTCGTCCCTGGGCTCGACGGCTTTGCGTTCCTTGTGAAGCGCCTGAGCGATGGCTCTTAGTTGCTCTAGGTGAGCATGGTTCTCGGAGAAGCTCATCGCCCACCCGCCGCCGGCCAGCAGCAGGCAGGCAAGGGCGCCGGCATACAGCGCGCGCTGCCCCCAATCGATGCGGCGCACTTCCTTCTGGTCCAGGCTGGCCAACGCCGCTTCAGGGAATATGACTTTGCTCAGCAAATGATGAATGAAGCGTGCACGCCCTCTGCGAAAGCTGGGAAGGGCTTTGCTGGAAATACCGAGCTGACGACCGATTTCAACAGTAGTGGGGTCCAGTTTCTCCTCAAGCTGCGGAGCGCTGGTGAGGTAGAAACCGCGCAACTGGCTGGCTCGCTGATAGCGATTGCCGCTGAACGCCAGTTCGTTAAACAGGCAAAGTTTGTCGCCAATCTGGCTCAACTGCCGAGGAAAGTCGAAGATGCGACCGCGCCGCAAAGGGTCGCGCTCCTGATGCATGCGCAGGATCACCTGGCTGTTCAGGCGCCGGAGCAATTCTTCGAATTCCTGACGAATTACCTGCAGGTCTGTACCGTTCTGATCCTTGCGGAAGCTGGCACCCAGCACCTGGTCGCTTTCCTCGCTCGACATATGATCGAAGAACTCATCGAACCCGATGACCTTGTCGGCCTTGCTGAGTACCAGATAGACAGGGGCATCGATCCCCAAGCGCTTGTAGATTTCATGCAGGCGCTGCCGAGTCTGGCGAGCCAGGATCTCCAAAGCCTGCTCCCCGCCATTCAAAAGAAGATCAAGGGGAACATTGACCAGCACGCCGTTGAGCGGCTGTGGCCGGCGCTGACGCAACAGATTCAGCAAGGTATGCCACGCGCTGCCGTCGATCTCGGCATCCTTCTGCGTCAGGTAACGGCCAGCGGTATCGACCAGCACGGCGTGCTCGGCGAAATACCAGTCGGCGTGGCGGGTGCCCGAGACATCCTTGGTCAGGCGGAGTGATTCCATCTGGTTGAGCGGAAACTCCAAGCCTGAAAAGTCCAGCAGGCTGGTCTTGCCACTGCCTTCCGGGCCAATGATCAGATACCAGGGCAACTCATTGCGCCATTTCTCGCTCCGACCCTGGTACAGGCTGGAACTGCGCAATGTCCGCAATGCCTCCTTGTAGCGCTTGCGCAGCTCGTCCTGCTCTTCGCTCATCTGATCGGCGCGGCGAAGCCGTTCTTGTATCGCCTCGTCTCCTTCGGCCTCGGCCTTTTTGGCCTGTGCCTTCCAACTGACGAACACCATGGCCAGTCCCCACACGAGGAACAGGATGCACAGGGTGAGCAAGCGGCTGGCGGTGGATGCCCAGAACCGGTGGTCGTTCACCGCCAGCATGGGGCCTGCGAACCAGATGATCGCCGCCAGCAGAAGGACCAGGCACAGGCTCCATACCCAGGTTTTGCTCAAGAAGACAACAAACTTTCCTAGAACATTTTTCATCACACTATCCCTGGATTACGGCTGCTCGGTGTGCGGACTGTCAGGCAACGTGTAGGGCTGCAGGACGCTTGCGCGATGCTCGCTGAGCACCCAGGCAAACCCGCTGTATGTCACGCCGAGACAGGCGAGCGTGAATAACCCCACCAGCCACCACGGAACGATGCGTACCAGGCGTTGACGGGTGTCTTTCAGGCCTTG
>DATJDB010000048.1:0-10981 GCA_035497635.1 Pseudomonas sp.
AAGATTCTGGAAGAAATTCGCAACTGGCGATCCAGTAACCCTGGGCTGCTGATCGAAGCCGTTGAAATAGACATTTTTGGCTTCAGCCGCGGAGCAGCCGCAGCCCGGCATTTCGCCAACGAAGTGCTCAAGGCTGAACACGGCGTCCTGTCGGGCCTGCTGAGCCCCCGGACTGCCGGCTTTGCTCCCAACTTCAGCTGGAACCGGGTACGCCTCAATTTCATCGGCCTGTTCGATACCGTGGCCGCTCTGGTGGATCCTTTGGAGGGTGATTTCAGTCCGGCCAATGACCGCAATCCGGGTCTCAACCTGTATCTGCCGCCCGGTTGCGCTCGGAAGGTGGTTCATCTGACCGCTCGCGATGAAAAGCGCTGGAATTTCGCCCTCAACAGCGTTGCGCCAGGTCACCTAGAAATCGAGTTGCCGGGTAGCCATTCGGATATCGGCGGTGGCTATCCGCCGCTGATGACCGAAAGGCTGCTGATCGGCAAGCCCCGACCGGTGTTGCTCTATTGGGGCCGCTCGCCCGAGCAGAGCAAAGCTTGGCAGGAAGCACTCACCGAGGCCGAGCAACTGGAACTACAAGGATTGCCGGCCGGCTCGCTGCGCATCAGCTCCCGGCCGTTGTCGGCCTCGCACCAGCGCTCGACGGCCAGTTCCGAGCGTCATCTGGTGCTGTTGGAAGTTAATCGCCAGGTCAGGAATGAGCTGGCGCGGGTGTATTTGGATGCCATGCACAGGATCGCCGCAGCCCACGGGGTTCCTCTAGATCCCTTTGACCCAGCCGATCCGAAGCTCGTTATACCAGCCGACCTGGAACTCATCGCCCAAAAACTCTTAGCCATAGCGCATGGCGCTTCCCAGCAACTGTCCTTTATGGATGAGCGCCACCTGCGTGCCCGCTATATCCACCTTTCCGCCCACTGGACGCCCATCAAGGGCCTGCTGATCAACAAGCCCGCGCCGAGCGGGCGCCTGGTGTATGCCAACCAGCCGCAGAAGGACTATCCCGCATGAAACTTCTCCTGTTAGCCCTGGCCTGGCTGATCGCCGGCTGCTCAGGCCAGCCCGCCCGCCCCGACCTGCCCTACGACGCCTGGTTCGTCGGTACCACTGCACCCGATTACATGGACGCCTGGGTGGAGAGCATCGACGTGGTCGACCGGCGCGGGCTGGTGTATGAGGACGTGTCCGGGGGGGTAAGCTCCATGCGCCGCCCGCCTCTTCTCAACGGCAAGCCCGCTGGCTGGCCGGAACGCGCGGGCCGGGGCTCCGGTCGCCATATGACCGGCATCGATCTTCCCGATCTCATTTTCGTGCGCTGGCAGTCGCTGGTCGAACCGCAGACCTACAACGCCGGCATCCGCATTCCCCAGTGGGTGCATGAGGAAATGCTCAAGCCGCACCGCGCCTATTGCCACTTCGACGGCAAGGAGATCGATGGCCAGTACCGCGACAGCATCACCCTGGGCCTGGCGCCCGGCGGCATCGTCAAGGTCTGGCTGACCGGCCCCTGCCTGAGCGATATCGAGATCACCCGCTACCAGGCCTCGATCAGCAAGATCGGCCCCTACGGCGGCCTTTCCGGCGGAAAACACCGCCCTCTGAATGACATTTCCAAGGCCTATATCGAGCGCCACGGAGTGCCCTATGGCTCGTGGTAATCGCGCGTTCTTTTCAAGGAGGAATCATTTGTCGATGCGTGTCCGCTCAATCGCCTGGCTGTTAGCCCTGCTGACCCTTACCGGCTGTTCCAACCCCCGCTGGAGCGACAGCGATTACCGCCCGCTGGGCGAACCCCAGGCAGTTCAACGCAAGTAACAAGGAGTGCATAACCATGGAATTGGTTTTCGAAACACTCGGGGCTGGGGCAAACACTTCCAGCGTCCGCTTCACCCCGCGGGGCGGGGTGATCGGCCGAGCGGCGGATTGCGACTGGGTGATTGCCGACAGCAAACGGGTCATCTCGGGGCGGCATGCCCGGGTAACCCACCGGGACGGCGGTTATTTCCTCACCGATACCAGCAGCAACGGCATCCGCCTCAAGGACAGCGGCGCCAGCCTGATCAAAGGCGTGCCGCAGAAGATCGAGCACGGCAGCGTCTTCTGCCTGGGCGATATCGAGATTCGTGCCCGCCTGCTGCCGGACATGGGCGAGGAATCGCCGCTGCCGACCGCCAGCATCATCCCCGATGACGCATTTCTGGAACTCGATCCGCTGGCCGGCCTGAATGACGCGACACAGAGCGCCAACGACCTGGATCTGTCCTTATCGTCAATGGGCGTCGAAGCACCCCAGCAGGATTACAGCGCCGTGGAGGCGGAAAACCTGCTGGTGCCGCGGCTGATTCCGGCGCCCGCCGCCAAGGCAGCGGAGGTATCGCCTTCGGTCAGCCCGGATGGGGATCATTTCTGGCAGCAGATGGGCCAGGCCCTGGGCATGCCGCTGGACGCGCTCGACGAGCCGGCCCGTCAGGCCGTGGCGCTGCAGGCCGCCCGTCTGCTGCACCAGTGTGTCGGCCAGCTGCAGCAGAGCCTGCGTACCCGCAGCGAGCTCAAGGGCGAGCTGCGCCTGCAGCAGACCTCGGTGCAGAATGCCGGCAACAACCCACTCAAGCATGCGGTGAGCAGCGAAGAGGCCTTGCCGGCGCTGCTGCGCACACCCAGGCCCGGTCAGCTCAAGGGCGAACAGGCCGTGGCCAAGGCCTTCCGCGACTTGCAGGCCCATCAGGTAGCAATGCTGTCCGCCAGCCGCGCGGCGGTGCAGGCCATGTTCGAGCATTTCGCACCGGAGCGGATCGCCGCGCGCATCGACCAGGACCGCAAGCCCTGGCTGGCCACGGCGGGTGGCCGCTGGCGCGCCTACCGCCGTCAGCATCGCCACCTGCGTCAGGACGGCGACTGGGGCGAGCGCCTTTTCGCCCGCGACTTCGCCCAGGCCTACGAAGAACAGGTCCGTCTGATCGCCACCCTGAACACCGACTCGCAAGGATGATGTCCATGTTTCGCCTCGCTCACCTGACCCTGCTCGGCGCGCTGCTGTGCCTGGGCAGCTGTTCCTCGTCGCTGACCAAGCTGGACATGTTCGTGACCGCCAGCAACAGCCTGAACCCCGACCTCGGCGGCCGACCGTCGCCGATCGTGGTGCGGCTGATCGAGCTGCGCCATCCGGCGGCCTTCGAGAACACGGATTTCTTCGCTCTCTACCAGAACCCGCGCCAGGCGCTGGCGCCGGACTTCGTCACCCAGGAGGAGTTCGAACTGCGCCCGGGCAGCTGGCGCGCGCTGAAGCTGCACGTGCAACCCGGCAGCCGCTACGTCGGCGTGCTGGCTGCCTACCGTGACCTGCAGGAAACCCGCTGGCGCCAGGTGATACCGCTTGAAGAGCAGGCCCTGCACAAGGTGCGCCTGCATCTGGACGATCAGGGCGTACGGCGCCTGGATACTGCCGAGCACGAGGACGACTGACATGGCGCTGGACAAGGTGATCTGGCAGGAAGGCATGCTGCTCAAGCCGCAGCATTTCCAGCAAAGCGACCGTTATCACGACCATCAGCTGAAGAGCCGCACCCAGCGCCTGGGCCACTATCCGTGGGGCTTCTTCAGCCTGGAAATCGATCGGCAGTTCCTCAACATGGGCAAGCTGGTGCTGAGTCGGGCCAGCGGCATCCTGCCCGACGGCACGCTGTTCGATATCGGCCCCGAGCAGCCGCCGTTGGTGCTGGATATCGCGCCGAACACGACCGGCACGCTGGTCTATCTGGCCTTGCCGCTGGCCACCGGCAATCACATCGAAAGCCGCCGGGCCGAGCAGAAGGATGTGCTGGCGCGCTTCGTCGCGCTGGACCGGGACGTGGCCGACTCGAACGCCGGCGACAACGGCCTCGGCCAGGTCGGCTGCGGCCAGCCGGACTTCCGTCTGCAACTGGCCGAGCAGCACAACGACGAGCTGTTCGTGAAGCTCAAGGTGTGTCAGGTGCTGGATACCACGCCCGACGGCGTGATCACCCTGGATTCGGCGTTCATCCCCAGCTTTCTGCACTTCCATGCCAGCGACTACCTGCTGTCCTGCCTCAAGGAAGTGATCACCATGCTGGCGCACCGGGGCGACACCCTGGCCGAGCGCATTCGTGCCACCGGCAAGGTGGGCGGCGCGGAAGTCGGCGATTTCATGCTGCTGCAGCTGATCAACCGCTACGAGCCGCTGCTGCGCCATTACCTGGGCGTCGATCAGGTGCATCCCGTGCAGATCTATCGGGAACTGCTGTGCCTGTTCGGCGAGCTGGCGACCTTTTCCGCCGAGAGCAAGCGCCCGCGCCTGGAAGGCCGCTACCAGCACGGCGATCAGGGCGCCAGTTTCCATCAGTTGCTGGATGCGTTGCGTCAGGTGCTGTCGATGGTGCTTGAACAGCACGCCATCGAGCTGCCGCTGCAACAGCGGCAGTACGGCATTCAGGTCACGCCGCTGCACGATGCCAGCCTGCTGGACAACGCGGTGTTCGTGCTGGCCGCCAGCGCCGAGTGCGATTCGGAGTCGCTGCGCACGCGTCTGCCGGCGCACCTGAAGATCGGCCCCGTCGAACAGATTCGCCAGCTGGTCAACCTGCACCTGCCGGGTATCCGCCTGCGGCCGCTGCCGGTGGCGCCACGACAGATCCCCTTCCATGCCGGCAAGACCTACTTCGCGCTGGAACTGACCCCCGACGAGCAGGAACAGATGAAGCGTTCGGGCGGCTTCGCATTGCATGCGTCCGGTGAATTCACCGGGCTGGAACTGAAATTCTGGGCGATCAGGGATTGAGAGAGATGGATTACACATCAAGCGACAGGACGGTCGTGCTCAGCCACAACGACCAACCGCCGGCGGCGGACAGCCTGCTAAGCGATGCCGTGGCCACCCCCAAGTACGAGGAGCTGGAGGCACGGATGGTCTTCGCCGCGCGTGTGCGGCCGGCCGAGTCCTTCAGCGTGAGCCTCAACCCGCTGGTGGCGGCGGCCGCGCCGCTGCTGTCCGAGGCGGTACGTGTCAGAAGCAATCCGCACGGCGAAGACCTGCACGCGCTGCAGGCGCAACTGGGCACCGCCATCCGCCAGTTCGAGTACCGCGCCCTGCAGGACGGAGTGGAAAGCGCGCAGGTGATGGCGGCCCGTTACGTACTGTGCAGCGTGCTGGACGAAGCTGTGGTCACCACGCCGTGGGGGGTGGCCGGCGAGTGGTCGCAGTTGAGCCTGCTGAGCGGCTTTCATAACGAGACCTTCGGCGGTGAAAAGGTCTTCCAGCTGCTCGAGCGCCTGTCACGCAACCCGGTCAAACACCTGGCCATGCTCGAGCTGCTGTACCTATGCCTGGCACTGGGCTTCGAGGGCCGTTACCGCGTGCTGCCGCGCGGCATGCTGGAACTCGAAGCGGTACGCGACGGGCTGTACCGACAGATTCGCCAGCTGCACGGCGATGTGCCGCGCGAGCTGTCGCCGCACTGGGAAGGACTGACCGGCGGCCAGCATCGGCCGCTGTTCAACGTCCCGGCCTGGAAGGTGGCGCTGGGCACCGTGGCCTGCCTTTGCATGCTGTACGCGGGCTTCGCCTGGACGCTGGGCGCACAGCGCGACCGCGCACTGCAGCCCTACCTGGGCACAGACGCGGCAGAGGAATTTTCCACGCAGTCAGGGATGAAGTGACATGGACATCAAGCAATACGCGGCCCAGATCGGCCGTTTCTTGGCGCGGACCTGGGTCTGGAGCCTGCTGATGGTTCTGCTGGCGAGCCTGCTGGTCTGGTTCGTCGGCCCGCTGCTGGCGGTAGCCGAACAGCGCTTCTGGGCTTCGCCGCTCAGCCGTCTGCTCAGCATCGGCCTGTTGCTGCTGCTGTGGGGAGGGGCGCTGGGGTTTGCCGACTGGCGCGGCAAGCAGCGCAAGCGCCACGAGCAGAGCGCCGAGCAAGCCCAGGAATCCTTGCGTCAGCAGAGCCTGATCGGCGAAGAGCAGGCCGAGTTGCGGCATCGCTACCGCGAGGCTGTGCGCACCCTCAAGGGACGCCGTGAAAAATGGCGCGAGGAGCTGCCCTGGTACTTGCTGATCGGCCCCGAGGGCGGCGGCAAGACCAGCCTGCTGGACTTCTCCGGACTGGAGTTCCCGCTCAACCAGGGCACGGAGCAGCGCCTGACCCGGGAGGTCGCCGGCACCCTGTACGCGGACTGGTACTTCGCCGAACAGGCAGTGCTAATCGACACGGCCGGTCGCTATCTGAGCCAGCCCGATCCCGCGGTGGACAGCCTGGGCTGGCAGACGCTCCTGCACCTGCTGCGCCGGCGCCGCACCCGGCCGCTCAATGGCGTGCTGGTGACCCTGCCGGTGGATGTGCTGCAGAGCGGCGATGAGCTGGCGCTTGAACACCTGGCGCGCCAGACCCGCCAGCGCCTGCAGGAGATTCATCAGCAACTGGGTGTCGATGTGCCGGTGTATCTGGTGCTCGGCAAGGCGGACAAGGTGCCGGGCTTCGCCGAGTCCTTCGATCAGCTTTCACGCGAAGATGCCGACCAGGTGCTGGGCATGACCTTCCGCCCCGGACAGTGCGCCACCGAGATGGCGACCCTGCGTGCGGAATTCGAAGCCCTGTTGCGGCGGTTGAACCACCAGGTGATTCCGCGCATGCACCAGGAACGCGATACGGTGCGGCGCGGCCGGATTCTCGATTTTCCCCATCAGATCGGCCAGTTGGGCGAACAGCTGTGCCTGTTCGTCGAACTGGCCTTTGCCGGCAATCGCTACCAGCGGGCCAGTCAACTGCGCGGGCTGTACCTGACCAGCGCGCCGCAACTGGAAGGCGGACTGGACCCGCTGACCCTCGGCATCGGTCAGCAACTTGGCCTGGCCAGTAGCCTGCTGCCCAGCCTGCATACGGGCAAGCCCCGTTTCATTCATAACCTGTTCGCCCAGGTGATCTTCCCGGAGGCGCCTCTGGCCAGCCTCGACGGCAACACCGCACGGCGTCTGGTCTGGGGACAACGCGCGCTGTATGCCGGCGCGCTGGGCTGCGTGCTGGCGATGACCGGGCTCTGGACGAATGGCTTTTCGGATAACCAGGCGCGCCTGGAGCGACTGCGGCAGATCGCCGAGGCCCTGCCGCAGGCCCACGAGCAGTTGCAGGGCCATGACGATATTCAGCGGATGCTGGAGGTGTTGAATACCAGCCATTCCGCCACTCTGGTATTTCCGCAACGCGACACGGTAGCCTTTGTGCAGCGCGGCGGTTTGTATCAGCGCGAGCAGGTGGAGCCGGTGGTACAGGAAAACTACCAGCGTGATCTGCAGGCCCTGTTGCTGCCCAGGGTCCGTCAGCAACTGGAAGCACAACTGCAAGGAAGACGTGCCGATCGAGACGGTTTGCTGGCCAGCCTGCGGGCCTACCTGATGCTCAATCTGCCCGAGCGCCGCGACGCCGAATTCCTGGCCGACAGCCTGGCGGCGGACTGGTCACGGCTATATCCGGGCGACACAGCGGTACAGGATGAGCTGAATGGCCATTTCCGGCGTCTGCTGGCCGAGCCCTTCCCACCACAGTCGATTGATGCTGGGTTGGTAGCAGAGGTACGCCAGGTTCTGCGCAGCGAATCGCTGGCCGGGGTGGTCTATCGCATGTTGCGTGATCAGGCACAGGCACTGCCCGAATATCGTTTCCATCAGCATCTCGGCCCCCAGGCAACCCTGCTTAACGGCAGCGATCATGGGATCCCAGGCCTCTATACCCAACGGGGTTATCGCAACTACCTGTTGGCGCAGGGACCACGCCGGGTCGAGGAAATCCTGCGCGACAACTGGGTGCTGGGCGAAGGTGAAGGCCTGAGTGCGCACGACCTGAGCCGCCTGCTGGCGAACGTGGAGCAGCTGTATTTCCGGGACTATGCCTATCACTGGTCGCAAGCTCTGGAACAGCTGGAACCGGAGCCGATAGGCAACGCCGCCCAGGGCGCGCGACTGGTCGCCGGCCTGGGCTCGCCCAGCTCGCCGTTGTTGCAACTGCTGATTCAGATTCGGGAGAACACTCAGTTCGGCGGCTCGACAGAGCCTACCGACGCTGCAAGCGAACTGCTGGCAAGTGTTCCCGGTGCGACGGCGCTTGGTGCGCGCCTCGGTGGCACCGTTCCGGATACGGCGCGCAAGGCCATGGACCGCCATTTCGCCCCTCTGCACCGCCTGCTGGATGACAGCGGCAACGCCGGGCCGGAACTCACCGCCAGCCTGCGCGCCCTGGATGAGCTGCACAGTCTGCTCAACGGGCTGGCCCAGGCCAGCCAGCCGGAACAGACCGCCTTCGAGCTGGCCCGCCAGCGCATGAGCGGTCGCGCCGATGCCCTCAGCCAGTTGCGCAGCAACGCCACGCGCATGCCTAAACCGGTCGGCCAATGGCTGGAGATTCTCGCCGATGACAGCTGGATGCTGATCCTCAGCGAAGCCCAGCAGCATCTGAACCAGCGTTACCAGGCCGAGCTCTATGCCTTCTATCAAGACGCGCTACGCCAGCGTTATCCCTTCGAGGCCCAGAGCCAGAGTGAGGTGTCTCTTGCCGACTTCCGTGAGTTCTTCAAGAGTAAGGGGGTGGCGGACCGCTTCTTTGAAAGCCATCTGAAGCCCTTTGTGACCGGCAGCGGCCATCAGTTGAAAGCGCGCCTGGTCGATGGCCGTGGCCTGCCGTTGTCACCGCATTTTCTTGTTCAGTTGGGCAAGGCCGAGGACATTCGCCGCAGCTTCTTCGCCGAGAATCCGGACGAGCCGGGCGTGCAGTTCAAGCTGGAGTCCTATCTGCTGGACTCAAACATGCGCCGAGCCGAATTCCGGCTGGGCAACCAGCAGCACGAATATCGCCATGGCCCGATCGCGCAGACCTCATTTCGCTGGCCGGACCAGACGCTGGACGGCCGGGCCAGCGTGCTGATCGAGGAGATCGGTGGACGGCGCATCGCCGTGGAACGCAACAGCGGTCACTGGTCGCTGTTCCGCCTGCTCGACCAGTTGCAGGTGGAACACCACAGCGGGCGAGATGTGCTGCTGCTCAAGGCGCATCTTGAAGATCGCCGGGCTCAGTATCTGCTGCACAGCCAGCGCTCACCCAATCCCTTCGATCCATCGCTGCTGCGCAGCTTCAAACTGCCGGCGGCCTTGTGATGCGCGGATGGCAGAGCGCTGCACGCAGTGAAACCGGCAAGGTCCGGCAGCGCAACGAAGATGCGCTGCTGGCAGCCGCCAATCAGGGCCTGTGGGCCATCGCCGACGGCATGGGCGGACATGCCAACGGCGCACTGGCCAGCCGATGCATCATCGAGGGACTGTCGGCGCTGCAATTGGCCGGCTCCCTTGAACAGCGCATCGCCCTGGTACGGGCCGAACTTACCGAAGCGAATCAGCGGCTCAGCCAGGACCTGACCCTGGCGGCCGATCAGCAGGATCCGATCATGGGCAGCACCGTGGTCGTCCTGCTGGTCGAAGGGGTTCGCGGCGCCTGCCTTTGGGCAGGCGACAGCCGTTGTTATCTATGGCGGGATCAGCGGCTTTTCCAGCTCACGCGTGATCATTCGCTGGCCCAGCAACTGATCGACAGTCACCACTACACGGCCGAACAGGCCGCCCAGCATCCGGCGTCCCATGCGCTGACCCGCGCGGTTGGCGCAGCGGTTGCACTGGAGCTGGATACTATCGAGTTCGATGTTCGTCCTGGCGATTGCTTCCTGCTTTGTAGCGATGGCATTCATCAGGTGTCGCCAGCCGCGGTGCTCGGCACGGCGTTGAAGGCTTCGACACCGAAGCGGGCGGCGGATCTTCTGATCGACTTCGTTATGCAGGGTCCGGCACGTGACAACCTGAGCGCCGTGGTGGTCCGCCAGATTTCAACGCAGGTCCAGCCATGACCGGCGCCTCTGAGTCCGAGCCGACCTACTTCGCCTTTGCACAGCCGGCCAGGAAGCAGGCAGAGCGCCGCACGACATGCCTGCCGCCCGTACCTGAGCTGTTGTGCAATCGCTATCGGGTGGAACGATTGCTCGGCGTAGGCGGCATGGGTGCGGTCTTCAAAGGGCGAGATCTGCTGCGTGAACAGCTGGGAGATCCGTGCCCTCTGGTCGCGATCAAGACCTTGAACAATGAGTGCGCCGAGTACCCCGATGCTCCGACGCTGTTACACAGCGAGTTCGTGCATACGCTGCGCCTGAAACATCCCAACATCATCAGGGTCCTGCATTTCGATATCGACCCGGCAAGCGAGCATCCCTTCATTGTCATGGAATTGTTCGAGGGCCTCACGCTGGATCAGTTGCTCCTTCGTCAACCGCGACGTCTTGCATGGAGCGATGTCCACAGCATTGGCAGTGGTGTTCTCGCTGCGGTAGTGCATTGCCATGACCAAGGCGCCGTACATGGGGATATCAAGCCCAGCAACATACTGGCGGGGAAAGAAGATGTTCGCCTGTTTGATTTCGGACTCGGACGCGGCTCTCTGGACGAGCTTCCGCAGCTCGACCGGGAGCGTTTCAAGGCATGGACCCCTAAATACGCCGCTCCGGAGATCCTCCAGGGGGAGCCAGCAAGTCACTCAACAGATGTCTATTCGCTTGGCTGTGTGCTGCTGGAACTCAGCGGTGGCTGCTTGAAAAAAGAAACAGAACTTCAGCGGCCCGAACAGATGCCAACAGGCATCTGGAAGTTACTTAACAGGGCGATCTCCAGCGAACCGAAGCAGCGTTGTTCCGCCCGTCAGCTGTACGAGGCCTGGGAAGATACCGCCAGGCCGTCTTATTTCGCCAGGTTAGTGGGCCGCTTTTAAACCGCCTGAAAAGACAAAACCCCAACCCGCGGTCGCGGATTGGGGTTCTGGTTTTGGATGCTTGACGATGACCTACTCTCACATGGGGAGACCCCACACTACCATCGGCGATGCGTCGTTTCACTACTGAGTTCGGGATGGGATCAGGTGGTTCCAACGCTCTATGG
>DATJDB010000049.1:0-1754 GCA_035497635.1 Pseudomonas sp.
TACATCGCGCCGTTCCGGCTGATGTTCGTGCTGTGCCTGCTGAGCTTCTTCGTCTGCCACCTGGCGTTCGACCGGTTCACCAAGGCGGTCGCCGAGAGCAGCACCCCGACGGTAACCGTCAATGGCAAGCACTTCTCCGACGCCAACACGCCGCGCGAGGTGCGCGAGCTGCTGCAACGCCAGCTGGACACGCTGCCGCATATCGACAGCTACGGTTTGCTGTCGTCTGCACAGCTCGACCGGTCGGCCATGAGCATGCGCAAAAAAGCCAATCGGCGGCTCATCGAGCTGGGCGCAGCGCCGATGTCGGCCGCCTCGCTGGCCACACCGGCGGTGCCTGCGGTGGCGGCATCTACCGGCAAGACGCCAGGCAGCCAGGGGCATGATGCGCTGGACGAGGTCTTGCAGCAGGAATCGCGCCCCGTCCATCTGTCGTGGCTGCCCGACGTGGCGAACGCCCGCCTCACCGTGCTGGGCCAGCACCTGCACAAGAACGTGCGGGACCTCAAGGATGGCGATCCCGCGGCCCGCGCCGAGGCGAAGCAACGCATGATCAACGGCGTCTTCGGCGCGCTGCCGATGACCATGTTCATCCTGATTCCGGTATTTGCCGGCCTGCTGAAGCTGTTCTACGTGTTCCGCCGGCGGCTGTACATGGAGCACCTGATCGTGGCCCTGCACAGCCACGCGTTCATGTTCCTGGCGCTGCTGCTGCTCGCCCTGATCGGCATGCTGTCGGCCTGGCTGCAACCGCACGCCGCCTGGACAGCCGCGCCGCTGGGCTGGCTGCAGACCCTGCTGGCGCTGTGGGTGCCGACCTACCTGCTGATCACGCAGAAACGCGTGTACCACCAGGGCTGGCCGATGACCGTGCTGAAATTCTGGTGCATCGGCTGGTGCTATTTCTGGCTGCTGACGTTTGCGCTGATGGTCGCCGCGGCCCTGGGGATGGCCCATTGAGGCGGCTTTCAAACGCTTGTCATGGCGGGTTTTGCACAGCGTAACGAGACTGTCAAGGCGCTCTCGGGGGCGATGACAATTGTGTGAACCCTGCCCCAACCGAATTTGCAGGTTGTTGAAATAACAGATGTTTTTTTGCCTGACCAAAACATGGTCAAGGTGACCAAAAAGGCGCCACGGCGCGCTTCGGGGCACCCCCTCCCCGCTGCATCCACAGACTTATCCACAGCTCTTGTGGATAAGCATAAAAACCGCCAGCGGTTAGTCACTTACCCTCGCTTCCTCGATAGGCGGGCAGCAAAGTGGCGCAACTCGATCCATGCGATTTGCCTGCCATCGCGGCGGGCGAAACCCTGGGGGTCGACCGGCGCCGCCGCTACACTGGTGCGCCACGAGGTAACCCATGCCCGCTGTCCTTCGCGTCGCCCTGCCGGTGCCCTTGCCCGCCCTGTTCGACTACCTGCCGCCCGCGGTCGGTGAGGCCGGCGTGGGCGCGCGGGTGCTGGTGCCGTTCGGGCGCCAGCGGCTGGTTGGCGTGGTGGTGGCGATCGACGCCGAAGCCGCCGTGGAAAGCCGCCGGCTGAAGCAGGCGCTGCGCCTGCTCGACGACGACGCGCTGCTCGATCCCGAGCTGATGCAGACCCTGGCCTGGGCCGCCGACTACTGGCTGGGCGCGCCGGGCGAGGCCTATGCCAACGCGCTCCCGCTGGCCCTGCGCGAACCCAAACCGCTGCCGCCGATCGGCGACGAATACTGGTCGCTAAGCCTGGCCGGTCGCAGCGCCCATGACGCCG
>DATJDB010000050.1:0-15645 GCA_035497635.1 Pseudomonas sp.
CGCCGGGAAAAGCCTGCTATAAAAGGTGCTGCCCGTGCAGCAGGGAAGTCGCACCGGCTGATTTGCCACAGCTCACTTTTCATACAGCCAGAGCGATCGGTCATGGATTACCGTTTCCAATGGTGTGCCTCGTTGTCCGCACCCGATTTCCCCGCCCAGGCTTATGCACAACTGTGCGAGCGCCTGCCTCACCACACGCCGTTCAACCATCTGGGCTGGCTGCTGGCCGCCGAGCACAGCCTGCTGCCGGAGCAGCAGCTGCAGGTCCTGCTGGCCTGGAAGGACGACCAGCTGCACCTGTGCCTGCCGCTGGTCAGCTTCCGCGAATCGCGCTTCGGACTGAGCTGGCGCACCCTGCGCCATCTGGGCTACCCGATGAACGACCGGCTGGCCCTGCTCTGCCTGCTCGATGAGGCGGGCCTGCGCCAGGCGCTGGCAGCCATTCGGGAACGGCTGCCGCATACCGTGCTGCAGCTCGCCGAATTCACCAGCGACACCAATACCCAGCGCTGCATGCGCTACTGGGCCAGGCTGAGCTCCAGCCACCATCAGCACCTGAGCTGTCGTGCCCCGTACCACCTGATCACGCCGGAAGACCGTCAGGAACCCCAGCGCAACGTGCGTTACAAGCTGCGCAAGGCGCGCAAGCGCAGCGAGGAGATCGGCGCGGTGATCCGCCGCATCACCCCGGATGCCGCCTCGGTCGGCGGGCTGTTGGAAAGCCTCGCCGCCGTCGAGGAACGCAGCTGGAAGGGCCAGGAGGAGGTGGGCATCTTCTGCGAGCCGCGGGGCTGCTGGATGCGCGAGGCGTTCACTGAGCTGGCCGCGAACGGCCTGGTACGCGTGGTTTCGCTCGAACACGAGGGGCGCTGCATCAGCTACCGTCTTGGCCTGTTGCACCACGGGCGGCTGTACGACTACAACCTGGCCTTCCTGCCGGAATATGCCGACCTCGGCGGCGGTCGCCTGCTGCTGCATGAATGGATTCAGTGGGGGCTGGAGGAAGGCTGGCACTGGATCGACGCCTCGCGGATCAGCCGCAGCGGTTCCACGCATCAGTTGCACGAACGCATGAGCGGCCAGGTCGAGCACCTGCGCTGGAGTTTCTATTCCTGGCGTCCTTCCGGCATTCTCATGGGCCTGGCACACCGGGCCTGGGAATGGCGCAAGCAGCGACGCAGCGGAGAAGCGCTGGGCGGCGAGCCTGTGGCGGGGGCCGGTCAATGATCCGGCGCGTCATCATCAATGCCGATGACTTCGGCCTGAGCAGCGATGAAAACCGCACCATCATCGTGGCCTTCCAGCAGGGCCTGATCAGCTCGGCGACGCTCATGGCCAACATGCCGGCCTTCGAGGAGGCCTGCAGCCTGGCTCGAGAGTACGGCCTGCAGGGACGCATCGGCCTGCATTTCAACCTGACTTACGGCAAGCCCCTGAGCACGGCCCTGCGCAGCCAGCCGCGCCTGTGCAATGCCGCCGGCGAGTTCGACCTGAGCTTGCCGCGCCATCGACTCTGGCTGGCGCAATCCACCCGCCAGGCCATCGAGACGGAGCTGCGGGCACAGTGGCAGCGCTGCCTGGAGCACGGCATCCGCCCCAGCCATATCGACTCGCACCAGCACGTGCACAACATCCTGCCGGTGGGCGAGGTGGTCGCCCGCTTCGCCGCTGGCCAGGGTGTGCCGGTGCGCCTGGCACGCAACCTGGGCCGTAACCTCACGCTGCCCAAGCGTCTGTTCAAGGCCTTTCTCAATCTGCGGCTACGTCGGCTCGGGCATGCCAGCGCCGATCACGTGTGCACGCCGCTGGACCTGCACCACGGACTGATGCCGCAGAGCGGGGTGCTGGAAGTGATCGCCCATCCGTACCCGCTGCGCCAGGGCTTCGGCGATGCCTATCTGGAACAGGGCCAGTCGCTGGGCGAGGTGCTGGCTCGCCGTCTGGATGGTGTGCCGCGCATCGCCTACAGCGCGCTGGCTCAGTAGTCGTCGAGGAAACGGTGAATCTGCCGGCGCTGTTTCTTGGTCGGCCGCCCGTCGGTCTCGATGCCCAGGACGCCGGCCTGGCGCTGCCGCGCGGCCTCCTCGCGCCGCGCGATGCTCTCCTCGGTTTCCTGATACAGCAGCTGCGCCTCCGGCGCGCCCCGACGCACGCCGGAAAGCGCCAACACGCGCACCGTGCGCTGGTCGAAGCCGGTGCGGATCAGGTATTCCTCACCGATCTTCGGCTCCCTGCCCGGCTTGCAGCGCTCGCCCCGGTGCTGCACCTTGCCGCCCTCGATGGCCGCCTTGGCCAGGGCGCGGGTCTTGAAGAAACGGGCCGCCCACAGCCATTTGTCCAGGCGGATCTTGTCGTCTCGGTCGTTCATGTTCTCTCCAGGCTCGTTCGCGGATGAACGCCGCCCACACATGGCAGGTGTGCGGCCCGCAACGGGCCACTAGAATGCCGGAAATTTCCCGGGGAGGCCGCCATGAAGACCTTCGACCACCTCAGTGTCATCGGATTGCGCGAATGGATCTGCCTGCCGGACCTGGGGCTGGTCGGCCTGCGTGCCAAGATCGACACCGGCGCCGGCACGTCGGCGCTGCATGCCAGCGACATCCAGCCGTTCAGCCATGCCGGGGAGGACTGGGTGCGCTTCACCGCGCATGTCGGCACGCTGGTGCAGCGCCGGCATCGCTGCGAGGCGCCGCTGGTGGCGGTCAAGAAGATCAAGAGCTCCAACGGCCAAACCCAGCTGCGCTACATGATCCGCACCCGCCTCACGCTGGGCGACCGCACCTGGCCGGTGCATTTCACCCTGACCTGCCGCCACACCATGCGCTACCGGGCACTGCTTGGCGCCAAGGCGCTGATCGACGGCCATCTGGTGGTCAACCCCTCTCTAGCCTATGTGCAGGACAAACCCCTGCCTCCCAACCTCACCGGTGCGCCATGAAGATCGCCATCCTGTCCCGCAACCCCAACCTGTATTCGACGCGCCGCCTGGTGGAAGCCGGCCGGCAGCGCGGCCATGAAGTGCAGGTGATCGATACCCTGCGCGCCTACATGAACATCGCCAGCCACAAGCCGCAGATCCATTACCGGGGCAAGCCGCTGGAAGGCTTCGACGCGGTGATTCCGCGCATCGGCGCCTCGGTGACCTTCTACGGCTGCGCGGTGCTACGCCAGTTCGAGATGATGGACGTGTTCCCGCTGAACGAATCGGTGGCGATCAGCCGTTCGCGGGACAAGCTGCGCTCGCTGCAGCTGCTGTCACGCAAGGGCCTGGGTCTGCCGGTGACCGGCTTCGCCCATTCCCCCGACGACGTACCCGACCTGATCCGCATGGTCGGCGGCGCGCCCCTGGTGATCAAGGTGCTGGAGGGCACCCAGGGCATCGGCGTGGTGCTGTGCGAGACCGAGAAGGCCGCCGAATCGGTGATCGAGGCCTTCATGGGTCTCAAGCAGGACATCATGGTCCAAGAATACATTCAGGAAGCCGGTGGCGCCGATATCCGCTGTTTCGTGGTTGGCGACCGGGTCATCGCCTCCATGAAGCGCCAGGCCAAGCCCGGCGAATTTCGCTCCAACCTGCATCGCGGCGGCAGCGCCAGCCTGATCAAGATCACCCCGGAGGAACGCTCCACCGCCATCCGCGCGGCGCGGGTGATGGGCCTGAACGTCGCTGGGGTGGACATCCTGCGTTCCAATCACGGGCCGCTGGTGATGGAAGTGAATTCATCGCCCGGCCTGGAAGGCATCGAATCCACCACCGGCAAGGACATTGCCAGTCTGGTCATCGAGTACCTGGAAAAGAATGCCTGCCCCGGCGCCACGCGCACGCGCGGCAAGGGCTGATCCGGAACCTGAGGAGGGGCTTCAGCCGCGATGCTTTTCGGGTCCGCACCCAAGGCCATCGCGGCTGAAGCCGCTCCTATAGAACTCAAAACAAAAACAGCGTTGCGCTCAACCCGCCTCGCGCGGCAGCAGCAATCCCAGCGGCAGGCAGACCCGCGCTTCCAGCCCGCCGCCTTCGCGGTTGCGCAGCTCCACATGGCCGCCGTGCAACGCGGCGATGCGCTTGACGATCGCCAGACCCAGTCCGGTACCGGTGCCGCCCCGGGCGCGGTCGCCGCGGATGAACGGATTGAAGATGTCGCTCAGCTCGTGTTCGGCCAGGCCGGGGCCCCGGTCCTGCACGCTGAGCAGCACGAACGGCGCCCCCGGCTCGCCGGCCAGGCGTGCTTCGACCCGCACCTCCTGGCAGCCGTAGCGCAGGGCGTTTTCGATCAGGTTGGTGAGCAGACGCTTGATGGAAATGCGCCGCAGCGGCACGGGCGGAATGCCCGGCTGCACAGCCAAGCGCACCTGTTCCTGCTGCTGGTTGTAGGGCGCCACGGTCTCGCCCACCAGTTCGGCCAGGTCGAGGTCTTCCACCGGCTCGTCCCGACCGTCGCGGATGAAGGCCAGGAACTGGTCGAGAATGGCGTCCATGTCCTCGATGTCGCGCACCATGTCCTCGGTCAGCTCCGAGTCGGTGCCCAGCAGCTCCAGCGACAGACGCAGGCGGGTCAGCGGCGTACGCAGGTCATGGGACACGCCGGCCAGCATCAGCTCGCGTTCGCTGGCGACCTTTTCCACATCCGCCGCCATCTGGTTGAACGCCCGGTACACCTCGGTGAGTTCGTTGGGCGTATCGCTGATCGGCAGGCGTACGCTGCGCCCACGGCCCACCTGGCGAGCGGCAAACACCAGGCGCTTGAGCGGCGCGTTGAGCATGCGCACGAAGATCCACGCCGCAGCGGTGGACAGCAGGCCGATGCCCAGGAGCCAGCCGAGCACGTTCCAGATGCGCTGACCGCGCAGCGGGGAAGGGTACATGGGCACCCGCAACCAGTCCGGCCCCAGGCTCGGCGCATGCACCCAGAGCGCTGGCGAGCCGAGTGCGCGCAGGCGCACCTGAGTTTGCGGGCCCAGTTCGTCCTGCATCTGCCGGGCAAAGATGTCGCTGTAGGGCCAGTGATGTTCGCCATCCGGCTCCTGTGCGCGCGGCGCGACGCGCAGGCCGGCGGCCTCGGCGATCTTCGCCCGGTCCTCCTCTGGCGCCGCCCAGTAGGCGCGCACGGTCAGCGCCGCGCCGTGGCTGTACTGCCGATCGAAGAGCACGTCCTCGTTCGCCATCAGGTACACCAAGGTCAGCACCTTGGAGAACAGCACGACGATCAACACCATCCACAGGGTGCGCGAGAAGAAACTCTGCGGGAACCAGAACGGCGTGTTCATGCGCGCAACGCTCGGCTCACTTGCTGCCGTCCGGCACGAACACGTAGCCCACGCCCCATACCGTCTGGATGTAGCGCGGTTTGGACGGGTCCGGCTCGATCAGCCGGCGCAGGCGCGAGATCTGCACGTCGATGGAGCGCTCCAGCGCATCCCATTCCCGACCACGCGCCAGGTTCATCAGCTTGTCGCGGGTCAGCGGCTCGCGGGCATGCTGCACCAGGGTCTTGAGCACGGCGAACTCGCCGGTGGTGAGCATCTGCACCTGGTCGTTCTTCTTCAGCTCGCGGGTCGCCAGCGACAGCTGGTAGTCACCGAAGCTGACCACCTCGTCCTCGCTGGCCGGCGCGCCCGGCACCAGCGGCGTCTGGCGGCGCAGCACCGCCTTGATACGCGCCAGCAGCTCGCGAGGGTTGAACGGTTTGGCCAGATAATCATCGGCGCCGCCCTCCAGCCCCTGGATGCGGCTGGCCTCGTCGCCCTTGGCGGTGAGCATGATGATCGGCACCTGATCGTTCTTCTCGCGCAGCCGGCGACAGGCCGACAGGCCGTCCTCGCCGGGCAGCATCAGGTCCAGCACCACCAGATTGAACAATTCGCGGGCCAGCAGGCGGTCCATCTGCTCGACGTTTTCCACGGTGCGGACCCGGTAACCCTGTTCATCGAGGAAACGTTCCAGCAAACGGCGCAGGCGCGCGTCGTCGTCGACTACCAGGATCTTTTCGCCATCGGTGGCGGATGCCGTGCTGCTCATCGGAACTCCCGAGATAATGTGCGGCGCATTATGGCGTAGCCCCATCGGCGCCAAGTCCAACCATTGTTAACAGATTTTTCCTCTGCCGGTGCCGCCGCCGCGTTTGCCGCGCCGGGCACGCAGCTGGTTATACTCCCGCCCTTTCGCGCAGGCCCGGCCTGCTTGCCTTGATCCACGCAGGAAATTACATGGATATCAATGCCCGCATCGCCGAAGAACTGGCCGTACGTCCGCAACAGGTGGCCGCCGCCGTGGCCCTGCTCGACGAGGGCTCGACCGTGCCGTTCATCGCCCGTTACCGCAAGGAAGTCACCGGTAGCCTGGACGATACCCAGCTGCGCCATCTGGAAGAACGCCTGCGCTATCTGCGCGAACTGGAGGACCGCCGCGGCGCGATCCTGGCCAGCATCGAGGAGCAGGGCAAACTGACGCCCGAGCTGGCCCGCGAGATCCAGCTGGCCGATACCAAGACCCGCCTGGAAGACCTCTACCTACCGTACAAGCAGAAGCGCCGCACCAAGGGCCAGATCGCCCTGGAAGCCGGCCTCGGCGAGCTGGCCGATGCGCTGTTCGGCAACCCGCAGCTGAGCCCGGAAGGCGAGGCGGAACGCTTCATCGATGCCGAGAAGGGCTTCGCCGACATCAAGGCGGTGCTCGAAGGCGCCAAGTACATCCTCATGGAACGCTTCGCCGAGGACGCCACGCTGCTCGACCGACTGCGCACCTTCATGAAACGCGAATCCATCCTCAGCGCCCGCCTGGTGCCCGGCAAGGAAACCGAAGGCGCCAAGTTCAGCGACTATTTCGAGCATGACGAACGTTTCAAGGGCGTGCCTTCGCACCGCGCGCTAGCGATCTTCCGTGGCCGCAACGAGGGCGTGCTGAGCATCGCCCTCAAAGTTGGCGAAGAAGCACCCGGCACCATGCACCCGGGCGAAGTGATGATCGGCGAACATTTCGGCATCGCCAACCAGGGCCGCGCCGCCGACAAGTGGCTGGCTGAAGTGGTGCGCTGGACCTGGAAGGTCAAGCTCTACACCCATCTGGAAACCGACCTGTTCGGCGAGCTGCGCGAACAGGCGGAAGACGAGGCGATCACGGTATTCGCCCGCAACCTGCACGACCTGCTGCTCGCCGCGCCGGCAGGCCCGCGCGCCACGCTGGGCCTGGACCCGGGCCTGCGCACCGGCTGCAAGGTGGCGGTGGTGGATGCCACCGGCAAGCTGCTGGACACCGCCACCGTCTACCCGCACGCGCCGCGCAACGACTGGGACGGCACCCTTGCGGTGCTGGCCAAGCTGTGCGCCAAGCACGGCGTGGACCTGATCGCCATCGGCAACGGCACCGCCAGCCGCGAAACCGACAAGCTGGCCGGCGAGCTGATCAAGAAGGTGCCGGGCCTCAAGGTCACCAAGATCATGGTTAGCGAGGCCGGCGCCTCGGTGTACTCGGCCTCGGAACTGGCCGCCCGCGAATTCCCCGATCTGGACGTGTCGCTGCGCGGCGCGGTGTCCATCGCCCGCCGCCTGCAGGACCCACTGGCCGAGCTGGTGAAGATCGAGCCCAAGGCCATCGGCGTCGGCCAGTACCAGCACGACGTATCGCAACTGAAACTGGCGCGCTCGCTGGATGCGGTGGTCGAGGACTGCGTGAACGCCGTGGGCGTGGACGTGAACACCGCCTCCGCCGCATTGCTGGCGCGCATTTCCGGGCTCAACAGCACGCTGGCGCAGAACATCGTGCAGTTCCGCGACGCCAACGGCGCGTTCAAGTCGCGCAACGAGCTGAAAAAGGTGCCGCGCCTGGGCGACAAGACCTTCGAGCAGGCCGCCGGCTTCCTGCGCGTGATGAGCGGCGACAATCCGCTGGACGCCTCGGCGGTGCACCCGGAAACCTACCCGCTGGTACAGCGCATCGCCGCCGACACCGGCCGCGATATCCGCTCGCTGGTGGGCGACTCCGGCTTCCTCAAACGCCTCGATCCGGCCAAGTTTACCGACGAGCGCTTCGGCCTGCCGACCGTCACCGACATCCTCAAGGAACTCGACAAGCCCGGCCGCGACCCGCGCCCGGAGTTCAAGACCGCCGAATTCCAGGACGGCGTGGAAACGCTCAAGGATCTGGTACCCGGCATGGTGCTCGAAGGCGTGGTCACCAACGTGACCAACTTCGGCGCCTTCGTCGATATCGGCGTGCACCAGGACGGCCTGGTGCACGTCTCGGCGCTGTCGGAGAAGTTCGTCAAGGACCCCTACGAAGTGGTCAAGGCCGGTGACATCGTCAAGGTCAAGGTCATGGAAGTGGACATTCCGCGCCAGCGCGTCGGCCTGTCCATGCGCATGTCCGACACCCCCGGTGAGAAGGTCGACGGGCCGCGTGGCGGGCAATCCCGTGGTGGCAACAACCGTGGCGGCCAGCCGCGTACCGAGCGCCATTCCGCGCAGGACAAGCCGGCGCCGACCAATGCCGCCATGGCGTCGCTGTTCGCCAACGCCAAGCAGCTGAGGAAGTGAAGTGAGCGTGCAGGACGAAGCCATCGGCAAGAGCAGCGCCTTCGGGCGCCTGCTCGGCCTGGAAATCATCTCGCTGGCAAAGGGCGAGGCGCTGATGCGCCTGAACATGCATGACGGCCTGCGCAACCTACACGGCAAGCTGCACGGCGGCGCGCTGTTCTCGCTGATCGACACCACCATGGGCCAGGCCAGCCACAGCCTGAACGATGGCGGGCCGAACACGGTCACCCTGGAATGCAAGGTGAACTACATCCGCAGCGTCAGCGATGGCGAGCTGGTCTGCCGCGCCTGGGTGGTGCATGGCGGGCGGCGTACCCAGGTGATCGAGGCGGATGTGCATCAGGGCGACAAGCTGGTCGCCAAGGCGCAGGCCACCTTCGCCTGCCTGTAACCTTTCCGTGCGACGGCCGGCCGCCCCATGCGGCGAACGGCCGCCGTGCTCTTGTAGTCGCGTGGGTCCAACCTCATATTGGGTCGATCCCTGCGTGTAGGAATTCATAATTGAGCGATCAACTCACCCGTCGCCTGGCCCTGCTGGGCGAGCCGGCTCATCTGCCCCTGCTGGGCCAGGCGCTGCACGGCATCGAACGCGAGACCCTGCGGGTCGATGACCAGGGCCGTCTGGCCCTCACCCCGCACCCGTCCGTCCTCGGCTCGGCGCTGACCCATCAGCAGATCACCACCGACTATTCCGAAGCGCTGTTGGAATTCATTACCGGCACCAGCGCCGATCCGGCGCAGACCCTCGACGAACTGGAGCGCATCCACCGCTTCACCAGCGGCAAGCTAGACGGCGAAACCCTGTGGAGCGCCTCCATGCCCGGCCCGTTGCCGGACGAGCAGGACATCCCCATCGCCCGCTACGGCAGCTCCCACAGCGGCCGGCTGAAATACGTCTATCGCAAGGGTCTGGCACTGCGTTACGGCAAGACCATGCAGTGCATCGCCGGCATCCACTACAACTACTCGCTGCCCGAGGCGCTGTGGACGCTGCTCGGAAGCGCCGAGAACGACAGCCGCGACGATCGCGACTATCAATCGGCGCGCTATATCGGCCTGATCCGCAACTTCCGCCGCTACAGCTGGCTGCTGATGTACCTGTTCGGCGCCTCGCCGGCGCTCGACGTCAACTTCCTGCGCGGGCGCAGCCACCAGTTGCAGCAACTGGACGCCGACACCCTGTACCTGCCCTGGGCCACCAGCCTGCGCATGAGCGACCTGGGTTACCAGAACAACGCCCAGGCCGGCATGACGCCCTGCTACAACGACCTGGACAGCTACACCGAGAGCCTGCGCAAGGCGGTTTCCACGCCCTATCCGCCCTACGTCGCGATCGGTACGCAACGTGACGGCGAATGGCTGCAACTCAACACCAACCTGCTGCAGATCGAAAACGAGTACTACTCGAACATCCGTCCCAAGCGCGTCACCGCCCCGGGCGAGCGGCCGCTGCAGGCGCTGCTGGCGCGCGGCGTGCAGTACATCGAGGTGCGCTGCCTGGACATCGATCCGTTCCTGCCGCTGGGCATCGACCTTCCGGAGGCGCTGTTCCTCGACACCTTCCTGCTGTATTGCGCGCTGCAGGACAGCCCGCTGCTGGTGGATGGCGAATGCGGCCGTTGCACCGCCAACTTCCTGAAGACCGCCACCGAGGGTCGCCGCCCCGGCCTGCTGCTGCAGAAAGATGCCAGCCAGCCAGTGGAGCTGCGCCAGTGGGCGGACGAGCTGCTGACCGCCATGGCGCCGGTGGCCGAGCTGCTCGATCGCGCGCGCGGCGGCCAGGCACATGCCCAGGCGCTGCAGGAGCAGCGCGCCAAGGTCGAGGATGTCGAGAAAACCCCGTCGGCGCGCGTCCTCGCCACTCTGCGCGCGCGCGGCGAAAGCTTCACCACCTTCGCCCACCGCCTGAGCCACGAACACACCCAGGGCTTCCGGGCCACGCCGCTGCCGGCGGACCAGCAGACGCACTTCGAGGCGCTGGCACGCGAGTCGCTGCTTGCCCAGCAGCGCATCGAGGCGGCGGATGAGGGAGATTTCGACGGCTTCGTGGCCGCCTACCAGGCCAGCCTGCTGAACGACGCGAACTGATCCGGCGCCGCGCCGTCAGGTGCGGAAATGCCCGACCAGCACCTTCAGGTCGTTGCCCAGGTGTTCCAGCTCGCCACTGGCGGCCGTCATATCCTCCGAGGCGCGCGCCGAGCGCTCGGCGGCCTCGCGCACACTCGACACGCTGCGACTGACCTCGTCGGCCATGCCGTTCTGTTCGCCGGCGGCACTCTGGATCTGCGAGCTCACCTGCTGGATATCCGCCACCTGCCGGGTGATGGTGTCCAGCGCGGCGCCCATGTTGCGCACGCCCTCGACACTCAGGCGGGTCTGCTCGACGCTGGCGCGCATGCTCTGCGCGCTGTGCAGGGCGATCTCCTGCAGCGCGGCGATCAACTGATCGATCTCCGCCGAGGACTGCTGGGTACGCTGCGCCAGGCTGCGTACCTCGTCGGCCACCACCGCGAAGCCGCGGCCGGCCTCGCCGGCGCGCGCCGCCTCGATGGCCGCGTTGAGCGCCAGCAGGTTGGTCTGGTCGGCAACGGCCTTGATCACGCCCAGCACCCCGCCGATGCGTTCGCTTTCCTGCTGCAGCCGGGTCATCGAGCCGGCCGCCTGGTCGACTTCCCGAGCCAGCGCCTCGATCTGCCCGAGCGCCTGGCGGGACAGCCCGGCGGCGCCCTGCGCCTGCCGGTCCGCGTCGCGGGCCGCCTCCGCGGCGCCTTCGGCGTTGCGTTCGACGTCTCCCACGGTGCGCGACAGCTCGTGCATGGCGCGGTTGACCCGGTCGGTTTCACTGCGCTGCAGGGAAATGCCGGCCAGGGTCTCCTGGCTGACGGCGGCCATCTGGGTGACCGAGGTGGCCAGGCGTTCGGAGCCGCTGCCGATCTTGCCAATCACCGTGCGCAGGCTGTGGCTCATGTCGTTCAGCGCGCGTAGCAGCACCCCCAGTTCGTCGCCCCGCGCGCTGTGCAGCTCGACGGTGAGGTCGCCCTCGGCGATGCGTTTGGCGGCCTGCACGGCCTGCTGCAGGGGCAGGATCAGGTGACGGCCGATACCCAGCGCGGTCAACGCGCCGATCAGCAGGGCCACCAGGGTGATCACCGCCAGCAGGGTGCCGGTCTGTCGCACCCGCTCGGCGCCGCGCTCTTCCTCAGCGTAATACAGGGTGTTGATGCCGTCCTGCAGGCTGAGCAGCTGTTCGTTGGCGGCCTGCACGGCGGCCGTATCCTGCGCCTGACGACGCAGCTGGGCGTAGCCATCCAGCCCGGCCTGCAGGGCCTGCGCGGCCGCCTGGTCCTCGGCCGGCCAGTCGCCGCTGGCGATGCCGGCGAGAATGCCGCCGAGCACGGCGCGCAATTCCGCCAGGTGCTTGTCGTGCTGCGCGACGTGCTCGGGGTCCTGGGTGAGGGCGAAATGGAAGTTGGTTTCGCGGGCGTAGACACTCTCATCGAACAGCAGGCTGACCTGGCCGATGCGGGCGAAGGATTCGCCGCTGCTGCGCAGGCCGGAGAAGCCCACCGACGCCAGCATCAGGGAAAGAACCAGCAGCAGGCCGAAACCCAGGCCGAGTTTGCGCGTGACAGTAAGATGCTGACGCATGAAGGGGGCTTCTCTTCGTTCCGTTGAAGGGTGGCGGGCGGCAAGATGCCCGCCATATCCGATGTCATAGCGCCATTATTGTGCGGCAAGCCCGACGTGTCGCGCTACGGGTCCAGGCGCTTTTCGAACACCTTCGACTGGCGCTGATAGTTGTACAGCGAGGCGCGCGCGGCCGGCAGGCGCTCCACGCCGCTGGCCTGGAAGCCGCGTTCCTGGAACCAGTGGGCGGTGCGCGTGGTGAGCACGAACAGGGTCTTCAGGCCCAGCGCGCGGGCGCGGTCCTGGATGCGTTCGAGCAGCGCGTCGCCGCGATGACCATGGCGGTAGTCGGGATGCACGGCCAGGCAGGCCAGCTCGCCCCAGTCGGAATCCGGCACCGGATACAGCGCGGCGCAGGCGATGATCAGACCGTCGCGCTCCACCACGCTGAACTGGCCGATCTCGCGCTCCAGCACTTCCCGCGAACGGCGCACCAGGATGCCCTGTTCCTCCAGCGGACGGATCAGCTCCAGCAGGCCCCCCACATCGGCGATGGTCGCCTCGCGCAGCGATTCGAACTGTTCCTGGTCGACCAGCGTGCCGCTGCCGTCGCGGGTGAACAGTTCGTTGAGCAGCGCGCCGTCTTCGGCGTAACTGACCATATGACAGCGCTTAACGCCGCCCCGGCAGGCGCTGCCGGCGGCTTTCAGCAGGCTGGCCTGGAAGCTTTCGCCAAGGCGCAGCAGGTGCTGCGGCACCTGCTGCGGACGCAATTCACGAATCAGCCGCCCCTCGTCATCCAATAGTCCCGGCTCGCTGCCGAACAGCAGCAGCTTGTCGGCGCCCAGTTCGATGGCGGCGCGGGTGGCCACATCCTCACAGCCCAGATTGAAGATTTCCCCGGTGGGCGAGTAACCCAGCGAGGACAGCAACACGATGCTGCGCTCGTCCAACTGACGGCCAATACCCTTGCGGTCGACCCGGCGCACCTCGCCGGTGTGCTGATAGTCGATACCATCCAGCACCCCGATCGGCCGCGCGGTGACGAAGTTGCCACCGGTGACGCGCAGCCGCGCACCCTGCATTGGCGAGGCGGCCATGTCCATGGACAGCCGCGCCTCGATGGCGATGCGCAACTGACCGACCGCGTCGATCACGCATTCCAGGGTCGGCTGGTCGGTGATGCGCAGGCCCTGGTGAAAGCGTGGTGTCAGCCCGCGCTGCGCCAGGCGCGCCTCGATCTGCGGACGCGAACCGTGTACCAGCACCAGGCGCACGCCCAGGCTGTGCAGCAGCACCAGGTCATGGACGATGTTGCCGAAGTTGGCGTGCTCGATGGCATCACCTGGCAGCATGACCACGAAGGTGCGCTCGCGGTGGGCATTGATGTACGGCGAGGAATTGCGGAGCCAGCTGACGTAGTCGTGCATGGAAAAACCTGTCGGAGAGGGCGTCAGACGAGGGGTTGCAGGCAGTAGTGCTCGATCAGCCGGCGCAGCAGTTGCACGGTCGGATCGATGCGTTCCAGGGCCAGGTATTCGTCGGGCTGGTGGGCGCAGGCGATGTCGCCGGGGCCGAGTACCAGGGTCTGGCAACCGAGCTGCTGAAGATACGGCGCCTCAGTGGCGAACGCCACCGCTTCGGCAGTATGGCCGGTCAGGCGCTCGGCCAGGCGCACCAGTTCGCTGGTCGCGGGTTCCTCGAAGGGCGGCACCTCCGGAAACAGCGGTGCGTAGTCCAGCCGCACCTGATGCCGTTCGGCCACCGGCCGCAGCCGCTCGCGAATCGCCGCGCGCAGGCTCTCGGCGTGCATGCCCGGCAGCGGTCGCAGGTCGAATTCCAGCGCACAGCGCCCGCAGATGCGGTTGGGGTTGTCGCCACCGTGAATGCAGCCGAGATTCAGGGTCGGCACGGAAACCTGGAACAGTGCGTTGTGGTATTCGCGCTGCCATTCGCTACGCAGCGCCAGCAGCTCGCCGATGGCCGCGTGCATGGCCTCTAGGGCGCTATTGCCCAGGCTCGGGTCGGAGCTGTGACCGCTCCGCCCGGTGATGTCCAGACGCTCCATCATCACGCCCTTGTGCAGGCGGATCGGTTTGAGTCCGGTCGGCTCGCCAATCACTGCCGCACGACCCAGCGGCCGTCCGGCCTCGGCCAGCGCGCGGGCGCCGCTCATCGAGCTTTCCTCGTCGCAGGTGGCGAGAATGATCAGCGGCTGGCGGAACGGCTGATCGAGCAGGCCGCGCACGGCCTCGATCACCAATGCGAAGAAACCCTTCATGTCGCAGGCGCCCAGGCCGTACCAGCGGCCCTCACGCTCGGCCAGCCGCCAGGGATCGCTGCGCCAGAGCGCCGGATCACAGGGTACGGTGTCGCTATGACCCGCCAGCACCAGCCCGCCGGGGCCGCTACCGCGACTGGCCAGCAGGTTGAACTTGCCGGGTTGTACCTGCTGAATTTCGCATTGAAAGCCCAACGCGCTCAGCCAGCCTTCCAGCAGCGCGATGACCTCGCGGTTGGACTGATCGAGAGACAGCTGGGTGCAGCTCACCGAAGGTGCTGCGATCAGCGCGGCGAATTGCTGCTGGAGCGAGGGAAGAGACATCGAGCATCTCCGTGCGGGCGGTCAACCAGCCCGGAGTGAAGCACGAAAGACGCCATGCCGGCGAGGCATGGCGTCTGCGCCGGCGATCAGATGAAGATCGCGCGGAAGATCAGGAAGAAGATGATCGACAGGCCTGCGCCCACCGGCAGGGTCACCAGCCAGGAGGTGAAGATCCGGCCGATCACGCCCAGGTTCAGGGCGCCGATGCCACGCGCCATGCCGATGCCCAGTACCGCACCCACCAGGGTGTGGGTGGTGGAGATCGGCAGGCCGAGGGCGGAAGCCGTGACCACGGTAGTGGCGGTGGCCAGTTCGGCGGCGAAGCCACGGCTGGGAGTCAGCTCGGTGATGCCCTTGCCGATGGTGGCGATCACCTTCCAGCCATAGGTGGCCAGGCCAATCACGATACCGACGGCGCCCAGCAACAACACCCAGCCCGGCACGGCGGACTTGGCACCGACCAGCATGTCGCCGCCGGCCTGGATGGCACCCACCACGGCGGCCAGCGGACCGACTGCGTTGGCCACATCGTTGGCGCCGTGTGCGAAGGCCATGGAGCAGGCGGTGAAGATCATCAGTACCGCGAAGACCTTCTCGACGCTGGCGTAGTGGAAGGCCTTGTCGGCCTCCTCGTCCACCTTGATGCGAGTGAGCAGGCCGACGCCCATCAGCGCCACCAGCAGGCCGACGCCGACAGACAACATGGTGCTTTCAGCGGAAGACAGGTTGATGCCGACGTGCTTGAGGCCCTTGCTGAAGGTCATGATCGAAACCATGAAGCCGGTCAGGAACATGTACACCGGCACGTAGCGCTTGGCCTTCTGGAAGGGGTTATCGGTGTTCATGATCAGCGCCTGCACGCTCATGAACAGGCCGAAGGCGAT
>DATJDB010000051.1:0-7312 GCA_035497635.1 Pseudomonas sp.
CAGCGCGCGCAGGGTTTCCACGTCCAGGTCGTTGGAGGGTTCGTCGAGCAGCAGCACGTTGGCGCCCTGCTTGAGGGTCAGCGCCAGGTGCAGGCGGCCGCGCTCACCGCCGGAGAGGTCCTTGACGAACTTCTGCTGGTCGGCGCCCTTGAAGTTGAAGCGACCCACGTAGCCACGGGACGGTACTTCGTAGTTGCCCACCTTGATCATGTCGGAGCCGTCGGACACCTGTTCCCAGACGGTCTTGTTGCCGCTCAGGTGCTCGCGGCTCTGCTCGACGCTGGCAATCTGCACGGTATCGCCAATATCAATGGTGCCGCTGTCCGGCTGCTCCTTGCCGGTGAGCATGCGGAACAGGGTGGACTTGCCCGCGCCGTTACCGCCGATCACCCCAACGATGGCGCCCTTCGGGATGCTGAATGACAGATCATCGATCAGCACGCGGTCACCGTAGCTCTTGCACAGGTTCTTCACCTCGATGACCTTGTCGCCCAGGCGCGGACCGGCCGGGATGTAGATCTCGTTGGTTTCGCTGCGCTTCTGGAATTCCTGCGACTGCATTTCCTCGAAGCGCTGCAGGCGTGCCTTGGATTTGGCCTGGCGGCCCTTGGCGCCCTGGCGCACCCATTCCAGTTCGGCCTTCATGGCCTTGGCGTGGGAGGCTTCGTGCTTGGCTTCCTGAGTCAGGCGCGCGGACTTCGATTCCAGCCAGCCGGAATAGTTGCCCTCATAAGGAATGCCATGGCCACGGTCCAGTTCGAGGATCCAGCCGGCGACGTTGTCGAGGAAGTAGCGGTCGTGGGTGATGGCCACCACGGTGCCGGGGAAATCGTGCAGGAAGTGCTCCAGCCAGGCCACCGAGTCGGCGTCCAGGTGGTTGGTCGGTTCGTCCAGCAGCAGCATGTCGGGGGCCGAGAGCAGCAGGCGACACAGGGCCACGCGGCGCTTCTCACCACCGGACAAGTGTTCGATCTTCGCGTCCCAGGCCGGCAGGCGCAGGGCGTCGGCGGCGACTTCCAGCTGGCGCTCCAGGTTGTGACCGTCGGAGGCCTGCAGAATGGCTTCCAGCTTGGCCTGTTCGGCGGCCAGGGCGTCGAAGTCGGCGTCCGGCTCGGCGTAGGCGGCGTACACCTCGTCCAGGCGGGCCTGGGCTTCCTTGATCTCGCCCACCGCCTCTTCGACGATGTCGCGCACGGTCTTCTGCGGATCGAGCTGCGGCTCCTGGGGCAGGTAGCCGACCTTTATACCGGGCATCGGTCGGGCTTCGCCGTCGATCTCGGTGTCCACCCCGGCCATGATGCGCAGCAGGGTCGACTTACCGGCGCCGTTCAGGCCCAGCACGCCGATCTTGGCGCCGGGGAAGAACGACAGGGAAATGTCCTTGAGGATTTCACGCTTCGGGGGAACGACTTTGCTGACCCGATGCATGCTGTAAACGTACTGAGCCATGACTGACCTTGGATAAAGAAGGGAATTCGGAAAGAGTTGGGTGACGGATGGAGCCGGTGAATCGACCCTCCGCCCGGATACGGCGCGTTGCCACCGCATCTGCTGCCGGCTCAAAGGGCCGGAAAGGGCTGCGCGTGGCGGCAAAGCTACCGGAATGCGACGGGCAGAGCAAACCACCATACTGCTGGCACTCCGCCTCCAGTCAGGGCATGCTAGCCGCCCTTCAAATCAGCCCTCCGCCGCGCCGTGATCGACGACCGACAGCCCCCGCGCCTTGCCGCCCGCCTGCTCACCGCTTCCCCGCATCGTCTCGGCTGGCTCGTGCTGCTGGTGGCCCTGCCCACCGCGCTGTTCGCCGAGGTGCCGGCCCTGCTGCTGGCCGTGCTGGGCCTGGCCTTGTTGCTGCGCAGCCCAGTGCCGGCCTGGCGGCAGCTCGACGGCGTACTCGGCGCCGTCGAGGAACGGCTACTGGTTAGCGATTTCAGCGGCCGACTGAGCTACGCCAACCGTCCGGCCGCCGCGCTGTTCGGCCTCACGCCCGGGCAGATCCGCGGGCGCCGGCTGGCCGAACTCCTGCCTACCCTGCATGATCTGCTGGACAATCCTGAGGAGCAGCACCTGTGCGCCTCGCAACTGCTGCAGTTCAACCTGGACGGGGAAACCCGCCGCTTCGCCGCCAGCCGCAGCCGTCTGCGTGCCGATCACGGCCAGGATGGCTATGTGTGGGTATTGCGCGATGTCACCACCGAGCAGCGCGACCTGCGCCTGCTCACCGAAACCCGCCAGCGCTACCAGGGCATCTTCGCCAGCACCGGAGTGGCGCTGTGCGTGTTCGATCTGCGCGCCCTGCACAGTCTGCTGCGCGAAAATCAGCTGCATGACGCCGACAGCCTCGCCGCCTGGCTAGATGCGGACGCCGAGCGTCACCAAACTCTCAGTCGTCTACTGCGTCTGACCGAGGTCAACCGCATCGCCCTCGACCTGCTGGGCGTCGACAACATCGAGCACGCCTGGAACTGCCTGATCGGCGACCAGACGATCCATCGCTCGGGCAATCGCTTCAAGGTCTTTGCCGCATTGCTGGAAGAGCGCCCCTATCTGGAACTGGATGCCCATCTGATCAACGGCCAGGGCATCGAACGGCATCTGTGGCTGGTTATCAGCCTGCCGGCCAGCGGTGCACCACTCGACGCCATTCCGCTGAGCATCGGCGACATGACCACGCGCAAGCGCACGGAACTGTCGCTGGCCGAACGCGAGCGTTACTGGGCGCAGATGCTGCGCGCCATTCCCGACGCCATCTATGTGCTGTCGGCGAGCACGCGGCAGATGCTGTTCAGCAACGAGCGTTTCAGCCAGTTGCTGGGTTACACGGAAAAGGAACTGATGATCGGCAAGCGCGCCAGCCTGCTGGCGCTGGTGCACCCGGACGACAGCGAGCTGTACCAGCGCCTGACAGGCCTGCATCAGGTGCTGCGTCCGGGGCGCCTGCTGTCCGCTCAGTTGCGCCTGCGCCACCACGACGGTTCCTGGCGCTGGCTGGAACTGCGCATGCAGTGCCTTACCCAGGAAGAAGGCCGCACCGAACAGCTGCTGTGCATCGCCAAGGACGTCACCGGCCAGCTGGAGTTCAGCGAATCGCTGCGCGACAGCGAGCGCCGCTACCGGTTGCTGGCGGAGAACATGCGCGACGTGCTGTTCATCCTCGATGACGAGATGCAGCCCAGCTACATCAGCCCCTCGGTCCAGCAACTCGCCGGGCACTCCGCCGACTGGCTGCTGCGCAACGGCGTGCAGCGCCTGATGGCCAACCCCGACCAGTTGTCCGAGCTACGCCAGCGCCTCGCCGAACTGCGCCAGCAGTTGACCAATCCCCGGCAGCGCGCCGCCCTGCGCCAGGAAAACCCGCAGCAGCACTACCTGTTCGACTGCCTTTGCCAGGACGGCAGCCTGCTGCCCGTCGAGCTGCGCACCAGCTTGATGTGGAGCGCCGCCGGGCGCTTCGAGGGCGTGCTCGGCGTATGCCGGGACGTCAGCCAGCAGCGCCAGACCGAGCAGGAGCTGCGCATGGCCGCCACGGTGTTCGCCAACTCGACGGCGGCGATCCTGGTCGCCGACCGCCAGGGCAACATCCTGCAGGTCAACGAGACCTTCAGCCGCATCAGCGGTTATGCCAACCAGGAAGTGCTGCACCGCCACGCCACCCTGCTGACCGCCAGCCGTCAGGAAGCCGAGCACCTGGCCGAGCTGGTGGAACGCCTCGATCAGAATGGCCGTTGGGAAGGCGAGCTGACCCTGCAGCGCCGCTCCGGGGAAAACTACTCGGCCTGGCTGGGCATCGCGGCGGTGCCCGACGGCGACGGCGCGCTGGCCAACTACGTGTGCTTCTTCAACGACATGAGCGAGCGCAAGGCCAGTGAACAGCACATTCATCGCCTGGCCTACTACGACGCGCTGACCCTGCTGCCCAACCGCACGCTGTTCCAGGAGCGCCTGCAGCAGGCCCTGCAGGACGCCGTCCGGCAGCGGCACTGGGTGGTGCTGATGTTCCTCGACCTGGACCGCTTCAAGCCGATCAACGATTCCCTCGGCCACGCCGCCGGCGACCTGTTGCTCAAGGACGTTGCCCTGCGCCTGTCGGCCTGCGTGCAGCATGACGACACCGTGGCGCGCATGGGCGGCGACGAGTTCACTCTACTGCTCAGCCCGCTGGAAGGCGAAGCCGAGGCCCGTGACCGAGCCATCGCGGTCGCCCAGCGCATCCTCGCCAGCCTGTCCCACCCGTTCCTCATCCACGGGCGCGAGTTCTTCATCAGCGCCAGCATCGGCATCGCCCTCAGCCCGCAGGACGGCAGCCAGTCCAGCCAGCTGATGAAAAATGCCGACACCGCCATGTATCACGCCAAGGAACAGGGCAAGGACAACTTCCAGTTCTACCAGACCAACATGAACGCCACGACGCTGCAGCGCCTGGAGCTGGAGGGCGACTTGCGCCACGCGCTGGAGGAAGGCCAGTTTCTGCTCTATTACCAGCCGCAGCTGGATACCCGCGCGCACCGCCTGACCGGGGTCGAGGC
Source organism: Pseudomonas sp. (assembly GCA_035497635.1). Lineage (GTDB taxonomy): Bacteria > Pseudomonadota > Gammaproteobacteria > Pseudomonadales > Pseudomonadaceae > Serpens. The sequence continues at coordinate 4,527 of DATJDB010000051.1, forward strand.
ACTGCTGCGCTGGCAGCATCCGCGGCGCGGGCTGGTTTCCCCCGGCGAGTTCATACCGGTACTGGAAGAGCTCGGGCTGGTGGTGCAGGTCGGCGAATGGGTGCTGGCCGAAGCCTGTCGGCAGGTCCACGCCTGGCAATTGCAGGGGCTGAACGTGCCCAAGGTCTCGGTCAACCTGTCCGCCCGTCAGTTCGCCGACGGCATGCTCGGGACCCGCATCGCCGACATCCTCGCCAACAGCGGCCTGGCGCCCGTCAGCCTGGAACTGGAACTGACCGAAAGCATTCTGATGCGCGACGTCGGTTCCGCCATGCAGGTGCTCACCGTGCTCAAGCAGATGGGCCTGTCGATTGCCGTGGACGACTTCGGCACCGGCTATTCCTCGCTCAACTACCTCAAGCAGTTCCCGATCAACGTGCTGAAGATCGATCGCAGCTTCGTCGACGGCCTGCCGGACGGCGAGCAGGACGCGCAGATCGCCCGTGCAATCATCGCCATGGCCCACAGCCTGAATCTGCGGGTGATCGCCGAGGGCGTGGAAACCCGCGAGCAGCTGGAGTTCCTGCGCGAGCACGGCTGCGACGAGATCCAGGGCTTCCTGCTGGCCCGACCGCTGAGCGCTCAGGTGCTGGAGGAGAAGCTGCGCAGCGGCGTGATCACCCGCCTGGAACAGCACGCCGAAGTGGCGGTCTGAGCCAACCCGGACGGAATTGATACACAACGTGAGCCCCGCTCAGGATGCGCCGCCGGCGCATACCCGAGGGCGCACGGATGGGGTAGAATCCGCGCCTTCCTTACACCGCCCAGCTGATTCCCAGGGGACCGCCATGTTCAGCCGTGATTTGACCCTCGCCCGTTTCGACGCCGACCTGTTTGCCGCCATGGAGCAGGAAGCCAAGCGTCAGGAAGAACACATCGAGCTGATCGCCTCGGAAAACTACACCAGCCCGGCGGTCATGGAAGCCCAGGGCAGCGTGCTGACCAACAAGTACGCCGAAGGCTACCCGGGCAAGCGCTACTACGGTGGCTGCGAATACGTCGACGTGGTTGAGCAATTGGCCATCGACCGCGCCAAGCAGCTGTTCGGCGCCGATTACGCCAACGTCCAGCCGCACGCCGGCTCCCAGGCCAACTCGGCTGTCTACCTGGCCCTGCTGAACGCCGGCGACACCATTCTGGGCATGAGCCTGGCCCACGGCGGTCACCTGACCCACGGCGCCAAGGTCTCCTCCTCCGGCAAGCTGTACAACGCCATCCAGTACGGCATCACCGACCAAGGCTTCATCGACTACGACGAAGTCGAGCGCCTGGCCGTGGAACACAAGCCGCGCATGATCGTGGCCGGTTTCTCCGCTTACTCCCAGGTTCTTGACTTCGCCCGCTTCCGCGAAATCGCCGACAAGGTCGGTGCCTACCTGTTCGTCGACATGGCCCACGTGGCCGGTCTGGTCGCCGCCGGCGTGTACCCGAACCCGGTACCGTTCGCCGATGTCGTGACCACCACCACCCACAAGACCCTGCGCGGTCCGCGTGGCGGCCTGATCCTGGCCAAGGCCAACGAAGAGATCGAGAAGAAGCTGAACTCCGCCGTCTTCCCGGGGGCCCAGGGCGGCCCGCTGGAGCACGTGATCGCCGCCAAGGCCGTGTGCTTTAAGGAAGCCCTGCAGCCCGAGTTCAAGACCTACCAGCAGCAGGTCGTGAAGAACGCCCAGGCCATGGCCGAAGTGTTCATCGAGCGCGGCTTCGACGTGGTTTCCGGTGGCACCCGGAATCACCTATTCCTGCTGTCGCTGATCAAGCAGGACATCACCGGTAAGGACGCCGACGCCGCCCTGGGTCGCGCCTTCATCACCGTGAACAAGAACAGCGTGCCGAACGACCCGCGCTCCCCGTTCGTGACTTCCGGCCTGCGAATCGGTACCCCGGCCGTGACCACTCGCGGCTTCAAGGAAGCCGAGTGCCGCGAACTGGCTGGCTGGATCTGCGACATCCTCGCCGACCTGAACAACGAAGCGGTCATCGACGCCGTGCGTGAGAAGGTCAAGGCCGTGTGCGCCAAGCTACCGGTGTACGGCAACTAAGCGATACGCGTAATACAAAAAGCCCGGCAATGATGCCGGGCTTTTTTGTCTGGGCGACCGTTTAAAAGCTCGCGAATAAATTCGCTCCCACGGGTTTCGCGCCGGGCGGGCTTTTGGGGGAGCGGATTTGTCCGCGAGCTTTTCCGCGAATCAGCCCCTCACGCCATGGGCTTTGCAGGCCACACCCAGAAACTCGCGAATGAATTCGCTCCCACGGGCTCGCGCCGGGCGGGCTTTTGTGGGAGCGGACTTGTCCGCGAGCTTTGCCGCGAATCGACCCTCACTCGAACAACGCATCCAGCGCCTGTTCCAGCCGCGTCACGGCGATAACCTGCAAGCCGGGCGGCGCTTCCTTCGGCGCGTTGCCCTTGGGCACGATGGCGCGTTTGAAGCCGTGCTTGGCGGCTTCCTTCAGGCGTTCCTGGCCGCTGGGCACCGGGCGTACCTCGCCGGACAGGCCGATCTCGCCGAACACCAGCAAATCATGGGGCAGCGGGCGATTGCGCAGGCTGGACATCACCGCCGCCATCAGCGCCAGGTCGGAGGCGGTTTCCAGCACCTTCACGCCACCGACCACGTTGAGAAACACGTCCTGATCGTGGGTGGGAATGCCGCCGTGGCGGTGCAGCACCGCCAGCAGCATGGCCAGGCGGTTCGGGTCCAGGCCCAGGGTGACGCGGCGTGGGTTGGCCAGATGGCTGGTGT
>DATJDB010000052.1:0-2681 GCA_035497635.1 Pseudomonas sp.
CGACGAGCCTGCATTCGCTGCTGGGCCATGCGGGCCGAGTGCTGACCACAGGCATCCCGGTTGCGGCGCAACTCACGGCTGATGGTCGAGGGGGAGCGGTCGATCAGGCTGGCAATCCTGCGCAGGCTGAGGCCCTGGGCACGACCAATTTGAATGGTGGCGCGCTCTTCAACGCTGAGTTCGGAGTAAGACATAGGGGCAGCACCGTACCGGAAAGGTCAGGTGTTGCACTCAGTTTTTGCGGCCGCCCGCAGATGTCCGGGAGGGCCACGTATACGTACCGCTCGTCCCCGAACAGGTGATAGTTGTGCGGCAATCTACACTGGTGCAGCCCGGGAGCTGCCTACCGGTTGTCAGGCGGATAATCTGGCGCGGAACTTCTGGCGCTGATTGCCCCCCAAAGGGCGGGGCCAACCCAACCACCTGAATTCAAAGGAAAATCCATCATGAAAAACGGGCGTATTCTGACCGTCGTTGCCGCTAGCGTCGCGCTGCTGGCCGGTTGTACCTCCAATCCCTACACCGGTGAGCAACAAGCGGGCAAGGTGGGTATTTATGGTGGCCTCGGCGCCGTGGCCGGTGCTGCCGTCGGTGCTGCCACCTCCAGCAAGAAGGACCGCAAGAAGGGCGCGCTGATCGGCGCCGCCGTGGGTGGCCTGGCTGCCGGTGGTTACGGTGCCTACGTGGATCAGCAGGAAGCCAAGCTGCGTCAGACCCTGGTCAACAGCGGTGTGCAGGTACAGCGTGAAGGCGACAACCTGATCCTGATCATGCCGGGCAACATCACCTTCGCTTCCAGCTCCGCCGATATCTCCGCCAGCTTCTACGACACCCTGAATTCGCTGGTGCAGGTGTTCAAGGAGTTCAACAAGAACGGCATCCAGATCGTCGGTCACACCGACAGCACCGGTTCGCTGCAGCTGAACCAGAACCTGTCCAACAACCGCGCCCTGAGCGTTGCCAACTACCTGAGCAGCAATGGCGTTGCCGCCAACCGCATCTCTGCGTACGGCGCCGGCCCGAACCAGCCGATCGCGGACAACAAGACCGCCGCTGGCCGTCAGCAGAACCGCCGGGTGGAAATCACCCTGCTGCCGCCGCAGCAGTAAGCGATTCTCCTGATGTGAAAAAGCCCGCCGAATGGCGGGCTAATGAGATGGTCACCCCCGACACCCTGCGAAGGCTAGCCTTTCGCAGGGTGTTTTTATTCCGGAGGCCATCGCCATGAAACCAGCAGCATTGATCGGTATCGATAGGGTGGTCAGCGCGTTTCGCCGGCCACCGGCGGCGGCCAGAAAGGCGCTGACCGCCCTGCGTGCTTAGCGCCTTTCGAGCAGCACGCCGCTTTCCATGTGGTGCGTCCAGGGGAACTGGTCGAACAGCGCGCAGCGGGTGATGCGGTGCGTGTCGTTGAGCTGGGCGATGTTGGTCGCCAGGGTTTCGGGGTTGCAGGAGATGTACAGGATGCGCTCGAAGCGCCGGGTCAGTTCGCAGGTGTCCGGGTCCATGCCGGCGCGCGGCGGATCGACGAACACGGTGCCGAAGGCGTAGCTGTCCAGATCCACATCGGCCAGGCGGCGGAACGGGCGCACCTTGTTCAGCGCCTGGGTCAGTTCCTCGGCGGACAGGCGCACCAGGGTCACATTGTCGATGCCGTTGCCGGCCAGGTTGGCCAGCGCGGCGTTGACCGAGCTCTTGCTGATTTCGGTGGCCAGCACCTTGTTCACCCGGGTGGCCAGCGGCAGGGTGAAATTGCCGTTGCCGCAGTACAGCTCGAGCAGATCGTCGTCGCGTTCACCCAGCACGTCGTGAGCCCAGCCGAGCATCTTCTGGCAGACCACGCCGTTGGGCTGGCTGAAGGCGCCTTCCGGCTGGCGGTAGCGGAAGGCGCGGCCGGCAACGGTCAGTTCCTCGGTCACGTAGTCGCGACCGATCACCCGGCGTTGCCCGCGCGAGCGGCCGACGATGCTGACGCCGAGAATCTCCGCCAGCGGCTTGGCCGCCTGCTCCCAGGCATCGTCCAGCGGACGGTGGTAGGCGAGGGTAATCAGCGCCTCGCCCGACAGGGTGGTCAGGAATTCAACCTGGAACAGCTTGAAGCTGAGGATGTCGCTGGCCTGCCAGGCGGCCTTCAGGCGCGGCATCAGTGCGTTGATGCGCTGGCTGGCGATGGGGAAATCGTCGAGCAGGATCGGTGCGCGCTTGTCGCCCGGCTCGAACATCGCATAGTGCCGCTGCTCGCCGTCGCGCCACAGACGGAACTCGGTGCGCAGGCGGTAATGGCTCAGCGGCGAGTCGAACACTTCCGGTGCGGGGGCATCGAAGGGTGCCAGCAGGGCGCTGAGGCGGGCCTGCTTGTCGGCGAGCTGGGAGGCGTAGGTGGCGGCGTCTAGCGGGCGGATCATGGGCAACTCGTGTCGGTAAGGGCGGCGGCGGTTTGACCCGCAGGTAGAAACGCAGGCAGCGATTTTCCACCGATAAGGGGCCGATTGCACGGTGGGGGGATAGCGCGTCGGTGGTTGGGGCATCGCGGCTGAAGCCGCTCCTACGGGATCGGCAGGAGTGGCTCAGCCGCGAAAGTCGATCAAAACAGCGCCAGCTTGACCACGAACAGCGCAGAGAGCACCCACATGGCCGGGTTCAGTTCGCGCCAGCGACCGGCCAGCAGGTGAATGGCGGTC
>DATJDB010000053.1:0-7518 GCA_035497635.1 Pseudomonas sp.
TCCTGATCAATATCACCGGGGAAGACCGCCCCGGCCTGACCGCCGCCATCACCGGAGTGCTGGCCCAGGGCGGCGTGAACATCCTCGACATCGGCCAGGCCGTGATCCACGACACCCTGTCGTTCGGCATCCTGGTGGAAATGCCGGATAACGAGCGCGCCTCCGCCGCGCTCAAGGACGTGCTGTTTACCGCCTACAAGCTGGATCAGCAGGTGCGCTTCACGCCGGTCTCCGAGGCCGACTACCAGCACTGGGTGAACGGCCAGGGCAAGCCGCGCCACATCGTCACGCTGCTGACCCGCCAAGTGACCGCCGAGCAGTTGCACCGGGTCAGCGCGATCACCGCCAAGTACGGCCTGAACATCGACCACATCGATCGTCTGTCCGGGCGCATGCCGCTGGACGTGCCGGCCGAGCACGGCAAGGGCTGCATCGAGTTCTCGGTGCGTGGCGAGCCGGTTGACCCCGATGCCCTGCGCGCCGAGTTTCTCAGCGTCGCACAGGAATTGAATGTGGACCTGGCCTTCCAGCGCGACTCGGTGTTCCGTCGTAACCGTCGCCTGGCGGTGTTCGACATGGATTCCACGCTGATCGAGGCCGAGGTGATCGACGAGCTGGCCAAGGCCGCCGGCGTCGGCGAGCAGGTGGCCGAGATCACCGAGCGCGCCATGCGCGGCGAACTGGATTTCCGCGCCAGCTTCAAGGAACGCCTGGGACTGCTGCAGGGCCTGTCCGAGGGCGTGCTGGCCGAGATCGGCGCCGGTCTGCGCCTGACCGAAGGCGCCGAGGTGCTGTTCGCCGAACTTAAGCGTCTGGGCTACAAGACTGCGATCCTCTCCGGCGGCTTCAGCTATTTCGCCAAGCAATTGCAGGCCAAGTTGGGTATCGACTACGTGTTTGCCAACGAACTGGAGATTGTCGACGGCAAGCTGACCGGCGTGGCCATCGAACCGATTGTCGACGCTCAGCGCAAGGCCGACCTGCTGCGTCAGCTGGCGGAGGAAGAGGGCCTGAGTCTGGAGCAGACCATTGCTGTGGGCGACGGCGCCAACGACCTGCCGATGCTCGGCCTGGCCGGCCTCGGCGTGGCGTTCCGCGCCAAACCGCTGGTCAAGCAGTCCGCCAAGCAGGCCATTTCGACTCTGGGACTGGACGGCATCCTCTACCTGCTCGGCTTCCGCGACCGCGACGGTCAGGAGTAGCACGGACCCTGTGGGAGCGAATTCATTCGCGAGCTTCTGGGTGTGGCCTGCACGAAAAGCTCGCGGACAAGTCCGCTCCCACAGGCGCATCAACCCAGCCGCTGATCCGGTGCGTATGGTGCCGGATCGATCGTCGGCTCGCGACCCAGCATCAGATCGACCAACAGGCCGCAGGAGGCTGGCGCCAGTACCAGGCCGTTGCGGAAATGCCCGCAGTTCAGCCACAGCCCCGGATGCTCGGCCAGCTCCCCAATGAACGGGATGCCGTCCGGCGATCCCGGCCGCAACCCGGCCCAGTGCCCGACCACCGGTGCGTTTGCCAGCGCCGGGAGCAGTTCGGCGGCGGTGGCGCGCAGGCTGTCCAGGGCATCGTTGGTGGTGGACTTGTCGAAGCCGCAGTATTCCAGCGTACTGCCCACCAGGATGTGCCCGTCGCGGCGCGGGATGGCGTAGCGGCGGCCCGACAGCACCATGCTCGGCAGGAAGTCGGCGGCACACTTGAACAGGATCATCTGTCCGCGCACTGGCTCGATCGGCAGTTGTAAACCCAGCGTGCCGAGCAGTTGGCCGCTCCAGGCGCCAGCGGCCAGCACCACCTGATCGGCGCGATATTCCCGCGCGGCGGTGCGCGCGCCGACCACGCGTCCGCCTTCCCGCACGAAGCCCAATACCGGCTGCTGGCTGTGGATCTCCACGCTGGCCAGCCGTTCCAGTGCACCGCGCAGCGCCTTGAGCAGGCGCGGATTGCGAATGTTGGCCACCCCCGGCATGTACAGCGCACGCTGGAAGCGATCGGCGAGCGCCGGAATCCGCAGGCGTACCTCGTCGACCGGCACCCGCGCCAGGCTGCGTTCGACGTCTGCGGCCCAGGCCAGCGCCTGTTCCTCGTCCTCGACATCCAGCCAGTACAGGCCGGTGGCATGCAGCTCGGGATCGACTCCGCTGTCCTGCAACAACTGGGCGGCCAGCGCCGGGTAGGCGTCCTGCGCCTGCAGGGCCAGTGCCTGCACCGCAGTCGGATAACGCCACGGGTACAGCGGCGAGACGATGCCGCCACCTGCCCAGGACGCCTCACGCCCTGGCTCGCCAGCCTCCAGCAGGGTGACGCGCAGGCCGGCGCCGACCAGCTTGTATGCCGTCAGCAGACCGATGATGCCAGCGCCGATTACCAGAACCTGTTGCACATTTCTCTCCTTGGGCGATTCATCGAGGGCCCGACTTGACGGACCGGAGCCATGGTCTAACAAGGATGGGCCGGTCAGGAAGACCGCATCATATTGGACAAGCAGGGATTCGCTCATGGATTTTGAAGCGCAGCGTGCGTTCACGCTGGTGGAACTGATGATTGCGCTGGCCATCTCCGCCATCGTCATCAGCCTGGCGGCACCAACGATGGGGGAGATGTATCGCAATCATCAATTGGAAACCTATCAGGCAGGCCTGATGCGGCTGGTCGTTCAATCGCGCCATCACGCGCTGGTCAATCGCAGCCGGGCCACGTTGTGTGCGCTGGATGGGCAAAATCGTTGTGTCAGCCTCAGGACCGGCGTGCTGAGCAGCTTCGCGGATACCAATGGCAATCGCGCGCTGGACCACGGCGAGGCGTTGCTGTACACGCTGCCCGTTCCGGATCAACTGCGGGTGGTCTGGGCGGGCACGCAACCCATCCATTCGCTGCACTTCAGCGCGCAGGGCACCACCTATCTCAGCAATGGCACCTTCACCCTGTGCCATCAGGCAAGGCTGGGTCGCCACGGCAAACTGGTCATCAGCCGCCAGGGGCGAGTGCGGACGGAGCGACATGCGCAAAGTTGCCCACTCGAATAGCGATAGTCCCAGCTGGCACGTTTTGCGACGTTGTCTACAGATCCACCTATCGGATCGACCGTTTGCCCACTGATTCACACCAGCCATCGGTACCCCGATTGTCACGCCCGAAGCGCTTGCAGACACTGCGCACTGTTCTTCAAACGAGGCGTGTTATGCGATCCAGTCGGGGCTTCACCCTCATCGAACTCATGATTGCCGTAAGTCTGCTGGCGGTGGTCGCCGCGCTCGCCGCGCCGGCGATGGGCGATTTCATCGTCCGTCAGCGGGTCGCCAGTCAGGCGGGCGACCTGGCTCTGGCAATGGCGTTGGCACGCTCCGAGGCGATCAAGGGCACGATCAGTGTTTCGGTGATTCCCCGTACGCAAAGCCCCTCCGGCTGGGGAAGTGGCTGGTGTGTGGCCCCCGCGTCGGCTGCCGACTGCGACGACGCCAGGGTGCTGCGGCAATTCCCCAGCCGCAGCAACGTAACCATCACCAGCGCAGATCTGGCATCCCCTTTCACGGTCACGTTTCTGCGTGATGGTACACGTGGCTTCAGCAGCGGCCGTCCGCATTTCAAGGTGTCTTCCGCCCAGTTGCCGACAGGGGGGCAGAACGCGCGATGTGTCCTGTTAACGCCACAGGGGCGCACCGAAGTGATGGCGGTAGCGCTGAATACCAACTGCCCCCAATAAAGGCCGAGGGAACAAGGAATGTTGCGCAGAGGAAACAGGCAGGACGGCTTCTCGATGATCGAAGTGCTGGTCACTCTTCTGGTCTTTACCATCGGACTGCTGGGACTGGCCGCACTGCAGCTCAATGCCTTACAGGGCGTTTCCGACAGCGCCCAGCGCTCGCAGGCCACTGCGGTATTACAGGACCTGGCCGAGCGCATCCGGGCCAACCCGCAGGCCAGTGCCGCCAGCTATGCCGGTAACGCGAACTGCGCTGCCTTGCCGGCCACCCTGTGCGCCGACCATATCAATCCGGCCAACGGCGCCAAGGTGAACGCCGCCGACTGCACGGCCGCGCAAATGGCCGTCTTCGATCGCTGGGAGGGTCAGTGCAGTTATGCGGCATTGGCCAACTTCAATGCCGACGACGCACGCTTTTCCAGTCGGGACTTTCTGGTTATCGGCGCCAATGCCAATGGGCGCGCGGTTGGCATCGCCAACGTCAATGGTGTGCTATCGCTGACCGCCACCTGGCAGAGCAAGGGTAACGAGCCACAAGAGACCGGCAAGGCAGAACGCGGCGAAAAGCTGCTGTCGGCCCGCCTGGAGGAGCTCCGTCGATGAGTACCCCGTCGTTTTCCGCCGGCCAGCGGGGCCTGACCATCGTCGAGCTGCTGGTAGCCCTGGTGCTCAGCCTGTTGCTGATGACGGGCGTTATCCAGGTGTTCCTGGCCAGCAAGCAGACCTATGCCACCAACGAGGCTATGTCCGTGCTGCAGGAGAACGGGCGTTTCGCGCTGGAATTCCTCGGTCGCAGCATTCGTCTGGGCGGCTATTACGACCCCGTCTCCCCGCAAGCATGGATTCCGAACGCACTGGAAGGACCGGGATGCGGCGCCGAGTGCAGCAGCAATGGCGCCGGCAACGCCTCCGATCAACTGGCAGTTGTCTACCAGCCGCCCCACGATCCTGGCGTCGGCAAGCGCTACGACTGCGGTGGCCGCGAGGTTACGGAGGTGGTCGTTAATGTGTTTCGTGTTCAGGACGGCTCTCTGCGCTGCCTCTCCTATGTAAAGGGCCAGTTGCCTAATCAGAGCGTTGCGCTGGTCGACGGCATCGACCGCCTGCAGGTGCTCTACGGCGTCAATACCCAGGGCGACCTCGACAGTGCCAATCAGTACGTCTCGGCGGACCGTGTCGCCGACTGGGGACAGGTGCGGGCCGTGCGGCTGGCCGTGCTGGCCAATTCGCAGGGCCCGGTCAACCCGGCACCCCCGCAACGCTCCTACATCCTTCTGGACGCCGCGCCGGTGAGCTTCGATGACCGCCTGGCCCGGCAGATCTTTACTACCACGATCCAGCTCAGAAACATCCATTGAGGTCGCCCATGTCACCGGTATCCCTTCAACGCGGGGCCAGCCTGATCGTCGCCCTGGTGTTTCTGCTGGTGCTGACTGTCGCCGGGCTCACCGCCGTGCGCTTCGCCACCCTGGAGGAGCGCATGGCCAGCAATACCCAGTTCCGCGCCATGGCGCAGCAACTGGCGCAGAGCGAGATTCGCGCGCAACTGCGGTTGTTCAATCGCAATGCGGCGGGGCGCACACCGCTGCTGGACGCGCAGAATGCCGCTGTCCATGGCCTCACTGATAGTCAGCTGGAGCGCCTAGCCTTGCCTGCCACCAGCCTGGCACCCGTTGACCTGAATGCGGTAATCGTTTCAGGTGAAGTCGGCTTTCCCCAGCATGGCGTGCGCTTTCTGCGCGAGGGACCCTGCGAAGACGGCAGCAGCCTGAAGCTCTTCACCTGTACCAGCTACGAAGTGGCCACCACCGCCCGAATGGCCGGCGGCGCCGAGTCGGCGCAGAACCAGGGCATCGTATTCATGAGTAATCAGTGAGCGAATCATGACCAAGATAGGCTTTTTTGTTTCCTGTGTACTCGTTCTTGCGTTAGGAGAGGCAATCGCAGGAGATAAATCCACTCCTGATGTTCTCCTTGAAACTATCGAATCCCAGAGGCTGATATTTCACTGGCGACATGAAGCGAATCGATTGGCGGCGGTGCTGGTTTATACCTGCCCGACGTGTGAGGTCCAGCAAAAGTTTGTTGGCCGCGAGACTCGTTTGGTTAGAGAAGGTAAGCAGTTGGACATCTCGATTCTTGAAAAGAAAGTGGAATGGGATGGCCATGTGACGATATCCACCGCTGCTCCGGAAATAATCCTTCGGGTCGAGATATTTGAGTAAGGGACAAGGCCGATCATGATTAAAAAGACGATGCTGGCCGCGGGGGCCTTTGTATATACGTTGCTGGTTTCTCAGGTTGTGCTGGCGGACGATATTGAAATCTATGTGACTCGGGATTTGCCTGCAGATCAGCGAGTTAGACCAAACATCCTTTTCATTGTTGATTCGTCTGGGTCAATGGGTAGTGACGTTTCCGGTACTAAGCCTAAGAAAACCAGAAACCAGGTAGTGCTTCAGGTTACTAAAGACTTAATTGATGAATTGAAGGTTAATGGGGATGTCAATATCGGCCTCATGCGCTTCAGTGGAAACCATGGTGGGCGGGTATTGCAGGAGGTTAAGCGCTTAACAAATGATAATGCGCCAGGACTGAAATCAATAGTGAATGACATTCCAGCTTCCGGCAATACGCCCTTGCTGGAGACATTATATGAGTCGTTTCTTTACTTGAGTGGCAAGCAAGCTTACTGGGGGAGCTCGTCAAACTGCGTCCAGCGTGATAGGAGGGGAGCCTGCACTTATGCTGTAAGCAGCGTGGCAAGTTCGCTCGATGGAAGCACCTACATTTCACCAATTTCCCACAGCTGTCAGAAAACCAACATCATCTACCTCAGCGATGGCGAGCCAACCCAGGATACAAGTTCCAACGAGGCTGTGCGTAATCTGGTGGCAGGTAAGAATGTCCGATATCCCGCCTCGACCTGCGGCAACGGCCAAGGAGCCTGCCTGCCCCACTTGGCCGAGTACATGGCTAACCAGGATATGGCGTCCGGCGTAAGCGGCACGCAAACAGTCAATACTTACACCATCGGTTTCGCCATTGACCTGCCGCTGCTGAAGAACACCGCCGAGGCTGGCGGGGGCAAGTACTTCACCACCAGCAACGTCTCCGGGCTGACCGAGGCGATGAAGTCGATCATCGTCGAGATCCTCGCCGAGAACACTAGCTTCGCCGCGCCCAGCGTGGCGGTGAGCGCCTACAACAATCTCGGCTACCGCAACGACCTCTATTACGCGCTGTTCCGGCCCGCCGAGGGCGACCGTTGGGTAGGCAACGTCAAGCGCTACAAGCTGACCCGAGATGAGAACGGCGACAGTCTGATCGTGGATAGCGACGGGAACTCGGCTGTGGACCCTGAGACCGGCTTCTTCCGCGATACCGCGCGCAGCTTCTGGTCATCGACCGGCGACGGTAAGGATGTGGCCAAGGGTGGCGTGGCCGAGAACCTGCCGGCTTCGCGCACGGTATACACCTGGACCGGGGATGACCGAACTCCGACAGGCAATGCCGGCGTAACCGGCGCGGCGGCCTTGGCAAGTCTTGCCGACACCCAGCGATTGACCAACGCCATGCTCGGCGCTGCCAATAACACCGAGCGCAATACCTTTATCAAGTGGGGCCTGGGGCTCGATCCGCAGACCGATACCCGCCGTCAGCAGGTGGCCGATGTTTTGCACAACGAGCCGAAGCTGGTGGCCTATCGCACCGACGAGAACCTGGCGCGGGTCACCAACGCCGAAAAGTCGTCGGATGACCCTACCTATGATTTGGAACTGGGCTCTTCGCTGGAACAGCTGTACCTGTTC
>DATJDB010000054.1:0-5849 GCA_035497635.1 Pseudomonas sp.
CAAAGATAACTTGCTCCGGTCGCATTAACTTTTCCCTCTTCATGTTTTTTCGCTCCCTGATATTGCGCATCGCCAGTGAATCTCGCTGCAGATGCAGCGAGAGAGTAAAAGGGATCAAGGGAAAGGGGGCAGAGTTTTAACTGGACGGGGGGGGGGGAAGCGATTGGCCGACTGCCGCCATCTGCAACCTCCGTTATGGATAGAAAGCTCCCTCAGGAAGCCACTTTGCTAAGGCAGCGCCCTCCTGACAGAACACGGGCCAAGTCACAACCCAGCTCTGGTCGCCGGCAACTCCCCAAGCCATGCCTTCCCTTTCACCACCCCCACCGCAATCAACACTTGCCCCGCAAAATAACAACTCACAATCACCGGAACTGCATACGCGAACGGCTGGGCAAACTTGTTGACCCCAATCAGCGAATCGGCAATCACGAACAGCATCGCGCCGAGCCATAGCAGCCCCGGTTTGTCTTCAACCCGGCAGGCCATCAGGGCCATGGCATAGAGGCACAGCAGGTAGATGGCGACGGGCAGCTGGTACGCGCCAGCGGCCGGAACCAGCCATGCGGCGAGCAGCAGGCAGTAGAGGGTGACGGGCAGCATGCGCCAGCGAAGCCAGGGTTTGCCTTTGGCCAGCAGGGCGAAGCCGGCGACGAAGGCCAGTTGGTTGACCAGAAAGGCGCCCAGCGCCTGTATGAAGAGTCCGTCCCGGTCGCCGTAGTCGAGGAAGAAGTCGCCAGCCGCTGCGGCAACAAAGCCCGCCCCCAGAAAGAAGCCCGTCTTGCCGGGATGCGCGCGCCAGGCGAGCACGGCGAACAGCAACATGGGGATGGGCTTGAGCAGCCAGCTGAGGGGATAGGGTTTGAAGGGCAGCAGGACGAGGTAGATCAGCCCCAGTGCAACGGCCACGACAAAACAGCGACGCTCGAAGGCGGACATGATGACTCCGGTGTTGTTCTTGTTGTGGGCGCAGACTCTCGTGCCATGCGCAGCCCGTCAAGACAACCGCCGGCAGCTCCGGCCTGGCGAACCGGCGTTGCCGGCTCGATCACCCTCAACCCGCCGGAAAGATCAGGCTGAACCGTGTCCCGTCCGTATCACTGCGCACCTCTACCCGCCCGCCATGGGCCTGCATGATGGAGCGCACGATGGCCAGGCCCAGGCCGCCGGAGTCGCCGGGCTGGTTGCGCGAGGGGTCGCAGCGGTAGAAGCGCTCGAACAGGTGCGGCAGGTGCTGGGGTGCAATCGGCTCGCCCTGGTTGTCGACGTGCAGGGTTAGCCCGCCGGCCTCACGGCTGCTGCTGATGACCACCGGCGTGTCGGCGGCCGCGTAGCGCAGGGCGTTGGCGATGAGGTTGGCCAGAGCGCGGCGCACCAGTTGCGGGTCGGCATGCAGTTCGCCGGCGGCCTGGTTGATCAGTTGGATGCCGCGCTCCTCGCCCATGCCTTCGAAGTAGTCGCAGAGCTGTGCGACCAACAGCTGCAGGTCGATGGCCTCGCGCTGCAGCGCCCCCTTGGACTGCTCGGTGCGCGCGAGGAACAGCATGCTGTCGATCATCCGCGCCAGACGTTCGTATTCCTCCTGATTGGATGCCAGCAGGTTCTGGTATTCCTCCGCCGAGCGCACGCGGCCCAGCGCCTGCTGGGTCTGCCCCATGAGGTTGCTGAGCGGCGTGCGCATCTCATGGGCGAGGTCTTCGGAGAAGCGCGACAGCTGGGCGAAACCGGCTTCCAGGCGCGACAGCATCTGGTTGAGCGCCTGGCTGAGGGCGCTCAGTTCGCTCAGTGCCCTGAATTCGTCCAGCCGCAGGTGCAAGTGCTGCACATCGATGGCGGCGGCGCGCGCGGCCAACTGACGCACCGGGCGCAAGCCGCGCTGACTGACCAGCCAGCCCAGCACGAAGGCCAGCGCGGCGCCAAAGGACAGGGCGATCCACAGCTTGAGGCGATAGGCGCCGAGCATGTTTTCACGCTCGCTCAGCCGCTTGCCGGCGATCATGGTCAGGCGACGATCGCCACGGGTCACATCCAGCCAGGCCACGCGCAGCTCGCTGTCCGGCACGTCGCCCAGGCGTGCCTCCGGGGCGGGCGGCAACGCCGGCACCGGCACGTCGGTGGGGTTGATGCCGATCAGCAGCTCGCCGCGGGCGTTGATGATCCACAGCAGGTTGTCGCGATTGCCCAACATGTTCTCGTAGAGATGCGGCTGGCTGCGCAGCGCCTCGATGCTGTCGCTGTCGTCGATCAGCGCATGCATGCGCTGCAGGCGGCCGAGCAGCGCCTGGTCGTCGCGCCAGGCCACTTCGCGCTGCAGGGACTGGTAGAGGTAGAAGCCGATCACGCCCAGCAGCAGCACGCTGGCCAGGGCGAACATAAGCGCCAGGCGCAGGCTCAGGGAACGGGGCCACAGCGTCATACCGGCACGTCCAGCATGTAGCCGATGCCCCGCACCGTGTGAATCAGCTTGAGCGGATAAGGGTCGTCGACCTTGGCGCGCAGGCGGCGGATGGCCACGTCCACCACGTTGGTGTCGCTGTCGAAGTTCATGTGCCAGACATGCGAGGCGATCTGCGCCCGCGACAGCACCTCGCCCTCGCGGCTGAGCAACAGGTGCAGCAGCGCGAATTCCTTGTTGGTGAGCAGGATGCGCTCGCCGTTGCGGGTGACCTTGCGGCGCAGGACATCCATGTGCAGGTCGGCGGCCTGGAACTGGTCGAGCTCGCGGGGCGGCCCGCGACGCAGCAGGGAACGCACCCGAGCCAGCAGTTCGGTGTAGGAGAACGGCTTGATCAGGTAATCATCGGCGCCCAGCTCCAGGCCCTTCACCCGGTCTTCCACGGCATCGCGCGCGGTGAGGAACAGCACCGGGGTCTGCTGCTTGCGGCGGATGATCTGCAGCAACTGCCAACCATCGAGGCCGGGCAGCATGACATCGAGAATGATCAGGTCGAACTCGAATTCCTGGGCCCCCGTGCAGCGGGCTGACAACGTCGGTCCGCACAACACCCTCGCCGCGCAGCGCAAGGCCTACACCGCGCTGTCCACAAAGACCCCGACCCGGATGCTGGCCGAGGGCGCGCGCAAGAACCCGGACGCCGCCAACCTCAACACCCTCGACGAGCTTCTGCTGCTGGGCGGCGGCGTGCCGCTGAAAGTGGGCAACGACGTGATCGGCGCCATCGGTGTGGCCGGCGCCGGCGGTGCGGACATGGATGAGGCCTGTGCCAGCAAGGCCATCTCGAAAGTACTGACCCAAACCCTCTGATCTGGAGTTTCCCGATGAATATGCTGAAAACCCTGTGTGCCGGTGCCGTCCTGAGCAGCCTGACCAGCGTCGCGCTGGCCGCCGGCAACCCGCTGAGCGTGCATGTCCTGAACCTGGAGAACGGCCTGCCGTCGCCTGACGTGAACGTGACCCTGGAAAAGCAGGACGGCAAGAACTGGAAGCTGCTCAACCAGGGCGACACCAACGAACAGGGCCGCATCACCGCCCTGTTCCCGGAAGGCAAGTCGCTGGAAAAAGGCACCTACCGCGTCACCTTCAAGACCGGCGAGTGGTTCAAGGAGCACAAGACCGCCACCTTCTTCCCGGAAGTCCCGGTGATTTTCGAAGTGGACGGCACCGTGCCCCATTACCACATTCCGCTGCTGCTGAGCCCCTACGGTTTCTCCACCTACCGGGGCAACTGATTCGCGGCGGCTGAACTCCGAGCCGCGGCGTAGCGGGTGTCAACGGGCCGGGTCGTCCCCCCCGAACCGTGCCAGGTGACATCCATCCCAGCGAGGCATTCCGGCGAGTCCATGGGTAGCCCCCCTGCCCCGACTCATCTCCGGAATGCCTCCATCTCATTTCGTCAGGCTGCGCGCAGGCGCTCGTATCAGGCCTGGCGAACCTGCCGTTCCAGCTCGGCCTTGAGGGCCGGATCAAGCCGCAGTTGCTTGGCCAGCTCGTCGAGGTAGGCGCGCTCCATGAAATGCTCCTCGTCCACCATCAGGATGCTGGCCAGGTACATTTCGCTGGCCATTTCCGGCGTACCGGCGGCACGCGCCACGTCGGCTGGGTCGAGCGGCTTGTTCAGTTCGGCGTGCAGCCAGCGCTGCAGGTCGGGATCGTTGTCCAGTTTGGCGAATTCACCTTCGATCAGCGCCGTCTCGCGTGCGTCCACATGCCCGTCGGCCTTGGCCGCCGCTACCAGGGCCTTGAGGATCGCCTGGCTGTGCTGTTCCACCTGGGCCGGTGGCAGCCGGTCGAGGGTCTGCGGCTCGCCCTGCTGCACACCGCCCTGCTGGGCCTGCCAGTTGCCGTAGGCCTTGTAGGCCAGCACACCGAGAGCAGCGAGACCGCCATAGGTCAGGGCCTTGCCACCGAGCTTGCGTGCTGTTTTGTTGCCCAGCAGCAGGGCCATAGCCCCGCCAGCCAGCGCGCCGCCGCCGGCGCCGGAAAGCAATCCGCCCAGGCCGTTGTTTGCGCCCGTGCTACCGGACAGCCCACCGATTCCCGGTTTGCCGGTGAGGCTACCGCCCTGCTTCTGCAGCAGTTCCTGACCGGATTTGAGCAACTGGTCGAGTAAACCTCGGGTGTTCATTGCGCGTCCTCCAGAGAAAATGGCAGTCAGAGTAAAGCCTGACCGCCACCCCGGCGTGGCGCATTTGCGTCCGGATATTGCTTCGAGCGGCTACTTGCGAAGGCCGATTCAGCGGGCATCCAACTGGCGCAGCAGCTCGGGCAGCACCACCCCCGCCGCGCCGGCCAGGGAAAATTCCCGCGCACCACCCTGACCGGAGGGCTGCGGATTGATGTGCGCGACGGTCGCGCCGGCCTGCAGCGCCAGCTGGGGAATCGACGCCGCCGGCTGCACCACGCCGGAGGTGCCGATCGACAGCAGCACATCGCATTCTCCGGCCGCCTTGAAGGCAGCCCGCAAGGCGGCCTCCGGCAGCGCCTCGCCAAACCAGACCACGCCGGGTCGCACCTTGCCGTTGCAGCGCTGGCAGCGCGGCGGCTCCAGACAGCGGCCCTCGGCGGGCTCCTCAGGTACTTCGCTGATTGCATGCGGGCGGCCGCAGGCAAAGCAGCGCGGCGCATGCAGGCTGCCGTGCAGGTGGATGACGTCGCGACTGCCGGCGCGCTCGTGCAGGTCGTCGACGTTCTGGGTGATCAGGGTGAGCTTCTCCACTCGCTCGGCCAGCGCGGCGATGGCGCGGTGCGCCGGGTTGGGCTGGGCCTGCAGCACCTTCATGCGCCGCCATTCGTACCAGCCCCAGACCAGCGCCGGATCACGCCGGAAGGCCGAAGGCGTGGCCAGCTCGGCGGGATCGAAGCGTTCCCACAGGCCGCTCAGGGCATCGCGGAAGGTGGGAATGCCGCTCTCGGCGGACACCCCGGCGCCGGTGAACACCACCAGGTGGCGGGCCTTGCGCAGGGCGGTGGAAAGCGCATCAGGGATCAGCATGTCAGGCTCCGGGCGGCCAACGGATCGCCGGGGATTATCCATGGAGCGCGCGGTCTGTGTCTCACCGGGACGCGGCGTGGCGCCGGTGCCGCGTGGCATAATGCGCGCCGCTTGTTTGGCAGGTCATTTCAGTAGGGCAACGATGCTGCAGAAGTTCGAAGTTATTGTCATCGGTGCCGGAGCGGCCGGTCTGATGTGCGCAGCCAATGCGGCTGCGCGTGGACGCCAGGTGCTAGTGCTGGACCATGCCAACAAGGCCGGCAAGAAGATCCTCATGTCGGGCGGTGGGCGATGCAACTTCACCAACTACTTTGTCGCGCCCGACAAATACCTCAGCCATAACCCGCACTTCTGCAAGTCGGCATTGAAGCGTTACACCCAGTGGGACTTCATCGC
>DATJDB010000055.1:0-3541 GCA_035497635.1 Pseudomonas sp.
TCGATGAATACCGACAGTAGATTGGCCCCCTTGAACTGGGCCGCGCGACTCAGTTCCAGGTAGAACAGGCCGCCGTCCACGATGGCTTCGCGCCGGTACCAGACCTTGTCGCGGGCGCCGTTGTCGTAATAGGTGATCACATAGAAGTCCTTGAGATCCCGATCGCCCAGGCGCAGCTCCAGGAAGGCGGGTAAGTCGCGCAGATCCCGGCGGCCCGCTCCGGTATTGGCGAAGATTTCCAGTCGCTGGTTTTCCTGTAGCGCCGGTGCGCTGAGTTCGCGTCGGGCCAGCGAGCGACCGCTGGCGCAGCCGCCCTTGATGGCTGGAATCAGTTGGCGATAACTCAGCTCGTTGTCCAGCCGGAAGCTGGCCGGCAATTCCCAGATGATCAGGCGCGGCGGGTTAGCCGGATCGTAGTCCTCCGACTGCAGATATTGCAGTAACGCGCCGTCCTGCCCGGCGCCCGGCAGGGCGTAGTTGAGGATGTCGACGCCGAGGTACTCCTTGAGGAAGCCGTCGAAGTTGTAGCTCTTGGCCTCATCGTCTCTGGCCGCCGAGTTGCTGGTGCCGACCAGCACCACCTCCACTTCGCTGTCATCATCGAGCAGCGCGCCGATGTCGTCGCTGGCGGGCACGGTCTGGAAGGCTCGCACGTACTGGAAGCCGTAGTTATTGCCGCAGATATGCCGAAGCCCGCGGTTCATGGTGCCGTCCTTGGGCATCATGACGCCGAGCTCGCTGCGGTACGCCTTGGGGTTGAGCTGTGCGTGCAGCGACTGCCGGCGCAAAAAGTCGGCCACGATACGCGCCGTCGCGCGGCCACCGGCGGGAGTCCAGTGATGGTCGCGGCGGAAGAAGTATTCCTCGCTGGGCGGCGTGTCGATCAGCGGCAGGATGTCCGGCACCAGTGCGCCACCGCTGCGCAACTGTTCCTGAAACCGCTGCAGGTTGTCACGGGCGAGGGCGAAATCGAAGCCGTAGGCGTACTCCGGACGCACCTTGTCGCGGTGCATCAGCCCTCGGGTTGGCTGCAGGAAGATGGCTACCTGGCTGCCCTGGTCGGCGAAGGCACGCATCAGACGGGCAAACTCCGGCACCATCGGCGCCGGAATGCCGAAGTTGTTCGACAAGTCCACCGCCGAGCGGAACAGCCAGTTGTCCTTGCCCGGTGCCAGCACCTCCAGAGCCTTCATCATGCCTTCGCTGTACTGCGCCGGATCGGCCAGTTGCGAGCAGAGCAGGCAGTCGAGATTGCAGGCCTGGGCTTCATTGGCATGAACGTTCAGCGACAGCATCAGCAAACTGGCGCCAAGCAGGTGCAGGGTTTTTTTCATGGGGTCACTCGATGGCGTCCAGCGCGTTGGCTAGGCTCATGGCGCGGTAGCCGCCCGCCTCGGGGATCACCAGGTAACTGTAGGAACGGCCCTTCTTGAGGAAGGCCTCATCGAATCCGACCAGGCTCTGCTCGCCGGCGAAGGCGGCCAGACTGATCTTGATCTCGTTGACCGGACGGGCGCTGGCCTGCAGCGGGGCGACGTTGTCGATCAGCGTGAAGCGGCCGTCATGGGTTTTCAGCGTCAGCGGCTGTTCGGTGAGGTTGTAGAACGCGACCAGAGCTTTCTTCGGGTTTTCGCTGAAGCTGTCGAGAATCGGTCGCAGGTTCTGCCCATCGAACAGCAGTGTCAGGGCGGCGTGCGGCGGCAGGTCGGTCTCTTGGTGGTGCGCGCCGATGCTGATCTTGCGCGGTCCGGGTTCGACGAACACGAAGTTGCCCAGCCGTCCGGCACCGACGGACTGAGCGCGGCTCTTGCCACTGAGCAGGACCTCGGCCGTCTCGCCACTCAGGTTCAATATGCGCACGAATGCGGCATCGGCGGGGGGCACCGGGCCGTACAGCGCGGCGTTGCCGTCCTGGGCTTGACTGGGTTGAGCCAGCATCAGCAAGGCGGCGGTGTACAGGGCGTGAATGAGCTGTTTCATGAGTTGCCTCGCATAGGTCAGAGAAGGGTATCCGGCGCGTTTGGCGCGCCGGCCTGGCGGGTCAGCAGGGTACGAACCGGGAATTCCCAGATCACCGTGTCGATGCCCTGGCGGTTCGCTTCGTCATTGAGGAATTGCTCCATGGCGTGGAACGGACCGTGCGCCTCCACGGCGGTAGTCAGCAGGTCGCTTTGCAGCGCCTCGCGCAGGAAGCCGGGGAAGTTCCAGTCATCGATCCGCGTATAGCTGGAGCCGACCAGCATGATCGACTGGTCGGCCTCGCCGAACAGTTGATCGGCATCCAGCGCCTGGTCGAGCGGTGCCGTTTCGTAGATCGGAATGGCTTCGGTGCTGAACAGTTCGGGGTGCAGTGCGTTGCTGAACAACAGGAAGTTCTGCAAGTCGCCCCGGAACTGTTTTTCGGACATCTGACGCGAGGCGTAACGGCTCTGGCCGATCAGTTGCGGATTGAGCCGGGCGAATTCTCGTGCCGCCAGGCGCGCGCCCTGAGGTGACCAGTGTGTATCGCTGCGCAGAAACAGCAGCTGCCGGCTCTTTTCGGTCAGGAAGGCATCCCGCAGGGGCGTGACCGGAATGTCGAGCGCCTGCAGGCGTGCGATGAAACGTTCATACAGATCGGTGGCGCGCACATCGGGCTCCCATTCCGCCTGCTCCGCATAGATGTCCGCCTTCAGGGGCACCGGCACCAGTATCAGTTGGCGGTTCTCCGCGCGTAGCCGTTCATGCACAGCGCGGATGCGGGCCAGATGCTGTTCCACCACCGCGTCGTGGGCGTTGGGAATGCGGTATTCCTCATTACTGAACAGCCAGCCGTCGCGCCCCACCATTACCCCGCTGGCGCCCTCGCCGAACACCAGATACTGCAGGTTGGCCCAGGCCAGGATGGAAGGCTGGCGCAGCGGGAAGTCGCGGTCATAGGCCTGCTCGAAGCGGCGAATCAATTCACCGTCCATAAACAGAGCCAGGGCGCCGTCCTGCTGTTGGGCGAAGCGCAACGTACCCGGCAGTGTGTAAAGGAACAGCGAAGCCAGTAGCACGCAGAACAGGATTCCGTTCAGGCGGCTGGCGGATTGCATCACAGGGAACATGGCGCGGGCCTCAGAACTGGAAGTAAAGGAATGGGGAGAAGGTGTTGGCGGCCAGGCGGCTGATCGCCAGTGCGAAGCCCGTCCACAGAAACAGGCTGGCCATTCCTTGCACGTGCTGCATGAAATAGCGGCTTTGTTGCGGGGTGGCCGCGGCATAGAACCGCCGGTTGCTGGCACCGGCGACAGCTACCCAGAGAATGGCGAGCGCCACGAACGATAGGGTCAGCTGGGAGGTGCCGATCAGATACAGGTCCAGCGAGCCGAGGCCGCGAAGACCGATCAGGCCCGTATAGATTTCCAGTGAATGACGCAGGTTGCCGGTGACGAACAACGGCATGCAGAACACGATCATCAGGACTGTCAGCAGGTTGCGCCCGAGACGGTAGGGGGACTTCGTGCTGGTGGTCAGCCCGAACCGCCGCTCCAGAACCATGAACACGGCGAAATACACG
>DATJDB010000056.1:0-33723 GCA_035497635.1 Pseudomonas sp.
CACGCCTTTCCCCCCAGCGTTCCGACGATATTCGCGACCGACCGTCCCCAACGGTACCGCTCGGCCTTTCACCTGCCTGTTGTGCCTTCCGGTTGGCCAGGCATTCGAGCTGTTACAAACCACAACAAAAATGAGCTGCGGGTCTTTATGACAGAAACAAATCGGCTTTTGAAGCCTGCTAATGGTCGATGTTGTCGCGCAAAGGGTGAACCTGTTCACTTCCAACGCGCTCAAGAACGGGCAATCAAACCCATTCATTGAGGTGCTTGCCAAAGTCTGACGCCTTTCACCAACCGTTTCGTTGCCTCGGATCAATCGCACATCGACGAAGGCCGATGCTTTGCCAGTCGTCGCCCGCAGGGAACTTCCGTATACTCCCGCACCTATTCCCCGGCGCTTGCAGTTCATCCATGAAAGCGTTCCCCAATGCCCTGCTGTTGACGCTGGCCTACGCCTTGGGCGCTACCCTCTGGGTCTTCCTGAGCAATGAGCTGCTGCTGCGCTGGCTCGGCCCCGGCGATGAGTACTACGCCTGGCAGACCTGGAAAGGCCTGATCTTCGTAGTCATCAGCACCCTGCTGCTCTACCTGTTCCTGCGCCTGCATCGCCGCCGCCTTGATGACGAGCTGCAGGTGCGCCGCCAGCATGAGAACCGCCTGCGGCAATCGGCCGCCGTGTTCGACAACACCCTGGAAGGCGTGGTGATCACCAACACGCAGAACCGCATCATCCACGTGAACCGGGCCTTCGAGCGCATCACCGGCTACACCGAGGCCGAAGTGCTGGGCAACACGCCCAGCCTGTTCAAGTCCGGCCGTCACGACCGCAGTTTCTACAGCATCGTCTGGGGCGAACTGCAGGCCAAAGGCAGCTGGAGCGGCGAAATCTGGAACCGCCGCAAGAATGGCGAGATCTTTCCGCAATGGCAGCGAATTCACGCCATTTGCAACGAGCTCGGCGAGTTGACCCACTATGTGGCGATCTTCTCCGATGTCAGCGCCATGAAGCAGACCCAGCAGGAGCTGGACCATCTGGCCCACCACGACCCATTGACCGGGCTGCCCAATCGGCTGCTGTTCAACGAACGCGTGCAGCACGCCCTGGAGCGCCGCAGCAAGGGCCGGTCGGGGGGCTGCGTGCTGCTGCTGGATCTGGACCTGTTCAAGGACATCAACGAAAGCCTCAGCCACAGCACCGGCGACGAGGTGCTCAAGAAGGTGGCCGATCGCCTGGCGGTGGTCGGCCAGGACCTGACCGTGGCGCGCCTGGGCGGCGACGAGTTCGCCCTGCTCTGCGAGGACTGCGCCGGCGCGGAACAGGCCACGCGCCTGGCCGAAGCCGTGCTGCAAAGCCTGCACGCGCCGTTCCAGATCGCCGGCGCCACGCTGTTCCTGACCACCAGCATCGGCATCGCGCTGTTTCCCGAGGATGGCACCCAGCTCGATCAGCTGATCCGCAACGCCGACTCCGCGCTGTTCAAGGCCAAGCACAGTGGGCGGCAGACCTACGCGTTCTATACCCAGGAACTGACCCTGCAGGCGCGTCAGCGCATGGAACTGGGCGCCGCGCTGCGCCAGGCCATCGAGCAGGATCAGCTGATCCTTCACTTCCAGCCGATTCTCGATCTGCAAAGCGGCCATGTGCGCGGCGTGGAAACCCTGGTGCGCTGGAAGCATCCGGCGCAGGGCATGATTCCGCCCGGCGATTTCATTCCGCTGGCCGAGGAAAACGGCCTGATCAGCGCCATCGACACCTGGGTGCTCAGAGCCGCCTGTCAGCAGATGCGCGCCTGGCAGGATGTGGGTGTCGATATCGACTTCATCGCCGTGAACGTCTCCAGTCGCCTGTTCGGCCGTGGCGAGCTGGAAGAGCATGTGCGCCGGGTGTTGACCGAAACCGGACTGCGCCCGGGCTGCCTGGAGCTGGAAGTCACCGAAAGCGCGGTGATGCAGGATCCGGACGCCGCTGTGGAACTGCTGCGGCGCCTGAGCAATCTGGGCGTGCGCCTGTCGATCGACGACTTTGGCACCGGCTATTCCTCGCTGCTGCGCCTCAAGAGCCTGCCGGTGGACAAGCTGAAGATCGACCAGGGTTTCGTCGCCGGCCTGCCCCATGACGAGGATGACGCCGCCATTACCCGGGCGATCATCGCCCTGGCCCACAGCCTGGGCCTGGCCGTGGTGGCCGAAGGCATCGAATCGCCGGCCCAGGCCGCGCTGCTGGCCCGTTACGGCTGCGGCCTCGGCCAGGGTTACTGGTTCGGCCGCCCGCTGCCGGCCGCCGAGCTGGACTGGCGCGTGCGGCCGTTGCCGAGGCAGCAACTGGAAAGCCTGACGGTCAGGACCTAGGGCACACACCTTTTGCAGGAGGGGCTTCAGCCCCGATGCTGTTCGGGCGAATCGCACGCGATTGCGAAGCGCGCCCCTCGCGGCTGAAGCCGCTGCCACAGGTTTCGATGCGGGATAATCCCGCGCTTCGACAGGAATACGGGGACGACATGGAGCAGTGGCTGGCCAGCACGGGGCGGGCACTCACGCGCGGTTGCGGCGCAGTGCTGGTATTCCTGTTCTCCGATCTGCTCAGCGCCCACGGGCGCATCGGGCGGGTGAAGCTCCTGGCGATCGCCTCCCTGGCCTGGTGGCCCGTGGTGCTGGTGGCCTTTCTGGTGGACTGGCTGAACGCCCCGACGTGGGTGGAATACCCGGCGATGCTGGTTGCCTTCCTCTACCTGCTGTTCGCCGTTGCCGGGGCGGCGGCCCGGCGCCTGCATGACCTGGGGCGCAGCGGCGGCTGGTTCGTGCTGGCCAAACCGCTGTGGGCGATACTCGTGTCCGCGCCGGGACAACCCCAGGAAAACGAGTACGGCCCGCCACCGAACGACTCGGCGGCCTGGTACCTGGGCTTTCTGTTCTGGCCGCTGCTGCTCGCGGCGCAACTGCTGTACGAAGTCATCAACCCCCTCGACAAGACGCTGGTCATGCACAACCACAGCGGTCGCGACTTCGACATGTTCTACCGGGTCGGTGAGGCGTGGGGCGACAGCAAGCGTGCCAAGTGCTGCGTGCGAATCCAGGGCGACCCGCTGATGGTGCGCTGGCGAACTCGCCGCACGCCCGATTACCACACCGAGGTGGTGACCCACCTCAATCCGAAGCTGCTCGTCTATACGCCGGGGCACCACATTCTCGTCTATCAAGACCAGTGGGTGCGCACCATCGACACGGATGATCATGAGCGCCAGGTCGCCAACCCGCCGCGCCAGCCCGACGAGACGTTCCTGCATGTGCACTTCCTGCCCGACAACGAGGTGCGTCTGGCCTGGAGTCGGGACGCGCGCAGTCCGCTGGCCGCCGAGATGGCCGAGGCGGGGTGGTAGGAGCGGCTTCAGCCGCGATGCTTCTGGGTGGGTCCCGCAAGAGCATCGCGGCTAAAGCCGCTACTACAGATTCCATCGCCCTATAGTTCCACCCCCAGCCCGCTGACCCGCCGCACCCGGCGTTGCACCGCCGCCTCGAACACCCCGCCGCGCGGCTCCACCAGGGTAAACCGTTCGCGGGCGCGGGTGATGGCGGTGTACAGCAGTTCCTTGGTCAGCACCGGGTTGAGGGCGTCGGGCAGCACCAGCGCGGTGTGGGCGAACTCGGAGCCCTGGGATTTGTGCACGGTCATGGCGAACACCGTTTCCACGGCGGTGAGGCGGCTGGGCAGCACGAAGCGCACGCCGCCGGAGCCGTCGTTGCGCGGGAAGGCCACCCGCAACAGCGGCGCGCCGTCGTCGCCGGGCAGGCGCAGGGCGATGCCGATGTCGCCGTTCATCAGGCCCAGCCCGTAATCGTTGCGGGTCACCAGCACCGGGCGGCCCTCGTACCATTCATGGGCGGGATCGATCAGCCCCTGGCGCTGCAGTTCCTCCTGCACGCGCAGGTTCAGCCCCTGCACGCCCCAGTCGCCCTTGCGCAGCGCGCAGAGCAGGCGGAAACAGTCGAAAGCGCCGAGCACGCTGTTCGCCCAGTCCTGCCAGGCCGGGCCGGTCAACGGCTCCATGTCCAGCGGAGGGTGTGCCTGCAGCTCGCGCAGGTAATGCGCATAACCCGCTGCACCCGCGTGGCCCTGGCTGATCAGCCGCGCCAGGGCGGCCGGCCCGCCGCGCAGGGCGTGCACATCCGCGGCGCCCTGGGCCAGCAATCGGCGGGCGTCCGCGGCCCCCTGCCGATTGACCAGCCGCGCCAGCTGGCCGATGCCGCTGTCGGCGCCGAAGCGCCGCGAGTGGCGCAGCATCACCGTCTGCTGGGCCAGCGGACGACGGCCGACCTCGCTGGGCAGCAGTCCCGGTTCATCCAGGGGACAACCGGCCAGCTGCTCCAGCCAGGCGCGAGTCGGCGGATCGTAATGGCCGGCCTCGGCGTCGCGGCACAGGTCGCCGAGCACCGCGCCGGCTTCCACCGAGGCCAGCTGATCCTTGTCGCCGAGCAGGATCAGCCGCGCATGGGCCGGCAGGGCGTCGAGCAGGCGCGCCATCATTTCCAGGTCGATCATCGACGCCTCGTCCACCACCAGCACGTCCAGCCCCAGCGGATTGCCGGCGTGGTGGCGGAACTGGCGGGTGTCCGGGCGGCTGCCGAGCAGGCGGTGCAGGGTCAGCACCTCCTGGGGGATGGCCGCGCGCACCGCCGCGTCCACCGCCAGCGTGCGCACCTGCTGGCCGATGGATTCGGTGAGCCGCGCCGCCGCCTTGCCGGTCGGCGCGGCCAGGCGGATGCGCAGCGCCTGGCCGCTCGCCACCGCCGGCGCCTGCAACAGCGCCAGCAGGCGCACCACGGTAGTGGTCTTGCCGGTGCCGGGGCCGCCGGTGATCAGCGTGAAGCGGCCACGCACGGCCAGCGCGCAGGCGAGCTTCTGCCAGTCGACCCGCGCCGCGTCGTTGTCCGG
This sequence comes from Pseudomonas sp., assembly GCA_035497635.1. Lineage (GTDB taxonomy): Bacteria > Pseudomonadota > Gammaproteobacteria > Pseudomonadales > Pseudomonadaceae > Serpens. The sequence continues at coordinate 4,930 of DATJDB010000056.1, forward strand.
GAACAGGGCGGCCAGCCGCGCGGGAAGGTCATCCGGCACGGCCAGCGGCTCACCCAGTCGCTGGCGCAGGCTTCGCGTCACGCGCTGTTCGTAATTCCAGTAGCGGCGCAGGTACAGGCGACCGTCGCACAGCAGCAGCGGACGGGCCTGCTGCGCCGGGTCGCCGCCCTGCCAGACTTCGACCAGCGCGCTGGCGGCCAGCGCCGCCTGCCACTGCGCCAGGTCCAGGCCGGCGAGCAGCTGCGATGGCAGGCGCGTTTCACCGGCCTGCTCCCCTTCCGGCGGCAGCGACAGGGCGAAGTCCGGTTCGTCGAGGGTGACGGCCAGGTCCAGACACACATGCCCCTGACCCAACTGGTGGCTGGCCAGCGCGGCGGCCAGCAACAGCAGCGGCGAGGCCTGCGGCTCGCGTTCGCGCAGGAAACCGACAAAGGCGCGGTCCAGAGGCCGCAACCAGCCACGGCGCACCCACAGATCCAGTTGCGCGATCAACTGATCGCCCTCGCTCAGCACCTGGGGAAGCAGGGGATAGGCCTCGTCGCGCAATTGCCGGGCCAGCAGATCGAGATTCATGGGCAGACCTCCGAATGGCCGGCAAACAGGCGGTCCAGCGCCTCAATCAGCGCGCGCGGCGGCCGCTCGGCATGCACGCCCTGGGCGCCGCCGCGCAGGAACAGGTAGAGCGCGCCGCCCATGTGCCGCTCGTAGTCGTAGTCGGGCAGGCGCGCCTTGAGCTGGCGATGCAGGGCCAGCAGGTAGAGCACGTACTGCAGGTCGTAGCGTTTCTCCAGCACGGTCTGGCGCATGGCCTCGGCGTGGTAGGCCAGCGCGTCGCCACCCAGCCAGTTGGACTTGTAGTCGACCACGTAGTAGCGCCCCTCAAACTCGAACACCAGGTCGATGAAACCCTTGAACAGGCCGTTCAGCCGGCTCGGCGCCAGCGCCGGGCGAGGCGCGCCGTCGAGGGTATGGGCACGCACAAGGGCATCGAGGCGCCGCACGTCCACCTGGTGACTGGAAAACCAGAACTCCATCTCCACCTGGTAGTGCTCCAGATCGGCCAGACGCAGTGGCTGCTCGCCGGCGGTCAGCGGCACCTGCAGGTAGTCCCGGAGCCAGGCATCCAGCGGCTCGATCCATTGCTGCCAGCCGCGCAACTGGCAACGACGGGCGAGCATTTCGCGGCGCGCCGCGTCGTTGCTCAGCGCCTCGGCGAAACCCTCGAGACCGGTCCATTCCAGCAGGCCGTGCAGGAAGGTGCCAGGCTGCGGACCGCGCGGGAAGCGATGCAATTCAGCACCCTCGGCCGTGCCGGCGAACGCGCGGCTTTCCGCATCGTCGTCGTGGATCTTCTGGGCGGCCGGACTGTCCGGGGCCTCGAGCGGCTCGAGCACGTCGTCGCCGGCCAGCGCCAGGGCGCTGTAGGAGGCGATCCACCAATGCTCCTGGGCGCGCCGCTGAGGCAGGCGCGCCTGCAGGGCGGCGCGGTCGGCACTCGGCGGCTGGAAGCGTTGCGCATCGGGCAGTGGCGGCGCGACGAGTCGGAGGCCGGAAGCGGCGGCCTGCAGTTCGCCCAGCTTCGGCGCCAGCTCGAAGGGCTTGCCGCCGGCCAGCACATAACCAATGGCCGAACGGTGCAGGCAGGAATCCTTGCCCTGGCGGCGTTTGAGCTCGGCCAGTCCCAGCCAGCAGGCGTGCCGCGCGCGGGTCAGCGCCACGTAGAGCAGGCGCAGGTCCTCGCCCAGGCGTTCGCGGTCGGCGCGATCCACGGCGGCGGCGTCCGGGCGCAGGTCGACTTGCAGCTCGCCCTGCCCGTCGTGGTAGCGCAGCGGCGGGTCGCCCTCCACCGGGCGGTGCGCGCAGATGAACGGCAGGAACACCAGCGGGTATTCCAGGCCCTTGGACTTGTGGATGGTCACCACGCGCACCAGCGCGTCATCGCTTTCCAGGCGCAGGATCTGCTCCTCGGCGCCCTGCCCCTGGCCATCCAGGTGCTCGGCCAGGTGGCGGATCAGCGCCTGCTCGCCATCCAGCTCGCCGGCGGCCTGCTGCAGCAGCTCGGCCAGGTGCAGCAGGTTGGTCAGCGCGCGCTCGCCGTCGTCGCCGGCCATCAGCCGCTGCGGCAAGGCGAAGTCCTGCATCAGGTGGCGCAGCATCGGCAGCACACCCTGCCGACGCCACTGCTGGCGATAGCCGCGGAACTGCATGACCCGCGCTTCCCAGGCCAGTTCGTCCTCGGTGAGCGCGTGCAGCTCGCTCAGCGAGCGGCCGAGGGTGACGGTGGCCAGGGCGGCGCGCAGCAGGCGCTCATCATCCGGCTCGGCGCAGGCGCGCAGCCAGGCCAGCGCGTCGGCAGCCTCCTGGCTGTCGAACACCGAACTCTTGTCCGACAGGTACACGCTGCGCACGCCGCGCCGCGCCAGTTGCTGGCGAATGGCCCGGGCTTCGCGGCCATCGCGCACCAGCACGGCGATATCCGCCGGGCACAGCGGCTGCAAGGTGCCGTCGGCACGCCGGAAACCGGCCTGCCCGGCCAGACCGAGGTTCAGCAGCCGGGTGATTTCCGTGGCGCTGGCGGCGGCCAGTTCGCGGCGGTAACGCTCGCCGCTGATCGGTTGCGGCTCCGCCAAATGCCACAGGGTCATGGGCGACTGGGCCGCGCCGCCGATCTCCAGCGTTTCCGGGCGGCCGCGCGCATCCACGCGATGGAACGGCAGCGGGTTGTCCGTCTCGCTCTTGAACAGAAACGCGCCCAGCGGCTGCTGCTCGGCGAACCGGAACACACCGTTGACCGCCTCGACCAGCGTCGTGCTGGAGCGAAAGTTGGTGTCCAGCGTGTGGTGACGGTCTTCGGTGGCGGCGCGCGCCTTCAGGTAGGTGAAGATGTCGGCGCCCCGGAAGGCGTAGATCGCCTGCTTGGGGTCGCCGATCAGCAGGATGGCGCAGTCGTCGCGCGCCTCGCCGATGCCGTAGATGCGCTGGAAGATGCGGTACTGCAGCGGGTCGGTATCCTGGAATTCGTCGATCAGCGCCATGGGGAACTGGCGGCGGATCACCTCGGCCAGCCGCGCGCCGCTGTCGCCGGCCAGCGCGGCGTCCAGGCGGGTGAGCATGTCGTCGAAACCGATCTGCGCGCGCTGGCGCTTTTCCCGGTCGAAGCGCTGTTCGATCCACTGCACGGCATGGCGCAGCAGCGCCTCGTCCGGGTCGGCCAGCGCGGCAAGCGCGGCCGGCAGTTCGGCGATGGCCTGCAGGCCGTCATGGCGGAAGGGCATGCCCTGCTTCCAGATCTCCGCCAGGCCGTCCGGGGTCAGCCGGGCAAAGCCGGTGCCGATATCCAGCTGCACCGCCTCGGGATCGCTGGCCCAGGCCTTGAGCGCATCGCACCAGCCGTTGTACCAGCGCGCCTGCAGGCGACGGCCGTCCACGGCTTTGCTGGCGCAGGCGCCATCCAGCAGGGTGCGCAGCTCCTCGGCCCACAGCAGCCAGGGCTCCTTGAGCGCGGCCAGCCGCTGGCCGCGCTCGGCCAGCGCGGTTTCGATCAGCGCGCGGATATCGGCGTGCGCCACACCGAGGCCCAGCCCGAGCAACGGCCGCGCCCGCTGGCGCAACGCGTCGGGGCTGCCCCAGTGCTTATGCACCCAGGCCAGCGCGGCGCCGTGCAGCGGATAGAAATGTTCGCGCCAGAAGTCATTCACCACTTCGGCCAGCAGGTCGCTCTGGTCGGTTTCCAGGGTCTGGGTGAACAGGCTGCCGCTGTCGAAGGCATGCTCGCGCAGCATGCGCTGGCACCAGCTGTGGATGGTGGACACGGCGGCCTCGTCCATCCATTGCGCGGCGGTGTCCAGGCGCAGGGCGCAGCGCGGCCAGTCGGCCGGCGGGTACTCGTTGCGCAGGGCGACCAGCAGCTCGTCCGGGCCGGCCAGTTCACCCCGGAAATGCCGGGCGCTCTGCGCCAGGCGCGTGCGGATGCGGTCGCGCAGTTCCTGGGTGGCCGCCTCGGTGAAGGTCACCACGAGGATTTCCGGCGGCAGCAGGGCGCGGCCGAAGCCGCGTGCTTCGCCGCCGTGGCCGAGCACCAGGCGCACATACAGCGCGGAGATGGTGAAGGTCTTGCCGGTGCCGGCGCTGGCCTCGATCAGCCGGCTGCCCGTGAGGGGCAGTTCCAGCGCCAGGTTGGGTTTGTTGCTCATGCCGGCACCTCCTGCCAGTCGGCCGCCACCAGCGGGCCATACAGCGCATTCCACAGGTCACGCGCGTCATCGACCGCCAGCAGGCTGTCGTAGTCGGCGAAGTAGCGTCGCAGGTCGGCGCTTTCATCGCGTTCGCCGGGCCTGTGGAAGTTGCCTTCATAGGCCGTGCGGCCCGCCTCGTCGGCGCCCTCCAGCAGATAGGCGCAGGCGGTTTTCGGCGCCAGCGGCAGCGGCTGTTGCAGGTTGCGCAGCCAGGCATCCAGCAGCGCGCGCAGCGCGTCTTGCGCCGTCTGCGCCGGCAGCGGCGCCAGCAGCAATCCGCCGTCGCTGCCGAGCAGGGCAGTGTGCAGCGGCACGCGGCCGGCGCTGGCCAGCAGGTGAGCGACCCAGGGACGCATCAAGTGATGCCATTTGCGCTTCTTCGGCTGCATGCCCAACGCGCCGGGCTGCACGCGCAGGCTGAGCAGCTCGCCCAAGGCGTTGCGACGCAGCCCGGGCAGCCAGCCGTCCACCGTCAGCGGGCCGTGCTGGAAGCCCACCGCCTGGGGCGAGGCCACCGCCTCGGGCCACAACGTCAGCAGGTGCTGACGGGCTTCCAGCAGGTCCGGCAGCGGTTCCAGCAGCGCCGCGCCATGCAGCTCGCCAAAGCCGGACAGCGGCAGCAGACCGCTGCGCTGCAGCAGTGCGGTCTGTTCGTGCAGCCGCTGGCGGGCGGCCTGCGCATCGGTTTCGTCGAGGGCCGCGCGCAGCAGCGTGTCGCGCAGCGTATGACGCTGCAGGCCGTCCAGCTCGAAGCACTCCGCATCCGGCGGCGGCGTGCGCCCTTCTCGCAGGTAGAGCTTCAGGCGCAGCTGATGGAACTGGCGCAGCGGGTTGCGCAGGAAGTCCTGCAGGGCTTCCAGCTGGATGGTGCCCTCCACTTGATAAAGCGGCAGGTCGCCATCCGGCTGTTCTTCCGCCTCGCCTTGGTGCAGCACCAGCCATTCGCCGGCGTAGCTGAACAGCTCGGCGTCGTCCGCGAAGTACGCGGCGTTGAACGGCTGCAGCGGGTGTTCGCAGGTCAGCGCCTGGAGCAGCGCTTCATCATTGTCTTCCCGGCCGGCCAGCCGCCAGCCGGCGGCCAGGTGGTCGCGCAGCTGGCCGATCAGCACCGACGGCGGTTTCTCGCTGTTGTCGCGCACGCTGCGGCCGATCCAGCTGACATACAGCTGCTCGCGCGCCGAGAGCAACGCTTCGAGCAGCAGGTAGCGGTCGTCTTCGCGGCGCGAACGGTCGCCGGGGCGGTAGTCGCCACCCATCAGGTCGAAGTCCAGAGGCGCCTGAACGCGCGGGTAATCGCCGTCGTTCATGCCCAGCAGGCAGACCACCCGAAACGGAATGGCGCGCATGGGCATCAACGTGCAGAAGTTCACCGCGCCGCTGAGGAAGCGCTGGCCGAGGCTGGGCTGATCCAGCGCGCCGAGCCAGGCCTCGCGCACCACGGTGAGCGGCAGCTCCTCGTGCAGTCCGGCGTCGCGGCACTGTTCCAGCCAGCCTTCCAGCGCCTGCAGCAGTTGGCTGAGCAGCAGTTCGTCCTGCTCGTCGCTCGGGCGCAGGAACACCTCCAGCAGCGCGCGCAGGCGCTCGCCCCACTGCGGCGCGCTCGCCGGCCGGGAGAGTTCCCGCCAGGCCAGTTGCAGCCGCTCGATCAGCATGACCAGCGGGCCGAGCAGCGCGGCATCCAGACCACCGATTTCGGCGTAGGGCTCGATGCCGTCCAGCGGCTGGCCCTCGCCCACCGCGTAGCCGAGCAGCATGCGACGCAGACCGAACAGCCAGCTGTTCTGCTCCAGCCCCGCCGGCACGCCGAAGCGCTGGCGCTGCGCAGAGTCCAGCCCCCAGCGCACGCCGGCGCCCTCGATCCAGCGGTGCAGCTGTGGCAGGTCGCTTTCGGCGATGCCGAAGCGCTCGCGCAGCGCCGGCACGTCCAGCAGGTCGAGAATCTCGCTGACCGCGAAGCGGCTGTCCGGCAGGTTGAGCAGGTGTTCGACGGCGATCAGCAGCGGCTCGCGGCCGCGCCGGCCCTGGTCGGCCAGCGTGAAGGGGATGAAGCGCGCGTCGTCGCGCGGCAACTGACCGAATACCGCCTGGATGTGCGGCGTGTAGCGGTCGATGTCCGGCACCATGACGATCACGTCGCGCGGATGTAGGCCGGGATCGGCGCTGAAGCGCGCCAGCAACTGGTCGTGGAGGATCTCCACCTCGCGCTGCGCGCTGTGGGCGATGTGGAAACGCAGCGAGCGGTCCTGCTGCGGGTCCAGCGCCGGCCAGCGGGTGCGGGTCTCGGCCAGCGGGCGCAGTTCGAGGATGTCATCCTGCAGCTGGCCGAGCAGCGCGGCCGGCGCATCCTCGCTGAACAGGTCGATGCGCTGGGCGGGAAACAGCGCGCGGTAGTCGTCGGGGCTGTCGTAGCTGTCCAGCAGGTTGATGTAGTCGCGGCCCTGCTTGCCCCACGCGGCCAGCAGCGGCTGGGCATGCTGGTGCAGCAGCTCGGCCGGCAGGTCGGCGGGCATGTCCGGGCGGCGCTGCTGGCGGCGGTACTGATGACGCAGCAGATCCTTGTCGGCCACGATGTCCGCCCAGTGATGGCGGCTGGGGTTGTGCACGCAGAGCAGCACCTGGCTGAAGCGCGCCAGCGCGCCGAGGGCTTCCAGCGCCTGGGCCGGCAGCGAGGAAATGCCGAACACGATCACCCGACGCGGCAGGCCGCGTGGCGCCTCGTTCAGCTCGCGCAGCCGGGCGATGAAACGCCGATGCACGCCGGCGCGGCTCTGCGCCAGGCCTTCGGCGCCCACATCATCGAGCAGCGCGCGCCACAGTTCGGCCTGCCAGCGCTGCTCCTCGCCCAGCGCCTGCAGTTGGCCGTTGGCCTTGCGCAACTGGTCGCGGCTGGCGGCCCAGTCCTCCAGCCAGTCGGCGCGATAGACCTGGTACTGGTCGAACAGGTCGGCCAGGCGCTCGGCCAACTGGTGGCGCTTGCGCAGGTCGTCGTCCTCGGCGAGGAAGCGACGCAGCGGGGTGAAGCTGTCGCGGTCCAGCAGCGCCGGCAGCAGGCGCATCAGCCGCCAGGTCAGCGGACCCTTGTCGAGCAGCGACACGCGGGGAATCGCCTCGCGGCCGAGCACCGTGCGATAGGCCTGCCAGAGAAAGGCCGCCGGCAGCTGTACGTCGATGGCCGCGGCGATGCCGCAACCGCCACCGTCCTCGCGCGGGTCCTCGGCCAGCGCCTGCTTGAGCCACTGGGCCACGCCGTTGCTGTGCACCAGCACCACTTCGTTTTCCAGCGGGCGCAGCGGGTAGCGCCCCATCCAGGCCACCGCCAGCTCACGCAGCGCGTCCAGGCGATTGCCGTGGACGATCATGAAGCCGGGGGTCAGGGGCTGTTCTGCGCTCATGGCGGGTCCTCATCCTCGAAGACCGCCATGGTAGTGGCTAAGCGCGCCGGGACACAGACTGGAAGGACGGACCGGTAAAGTTTTCGCCCAGATGCACAGCCCACATTCCTGCGCTGGCGCAAATTCGGAGTTATGGCGCATGGCTATACTGGTCCGCCCATCGGCCCCGACGGCGTCCGCCATGCCCTCCATCTACCAGCTCAAACCCGCTTTCCAGGCCCTGTTGCGCCCCTTGGTGCGCCGACTGCACAGCGCCGGAATCACCGCCAATCAGGTCACCCTGGCCGCCGGCGTCGGCTCGCTGGCGATTGCCGCGCTGGTGGCGGTTTTTTCCGAACAGCGCTGGCTGTTCGCGCTGATTCCGCTGTGGATGTTCCTGCGCATGGCGCTGAACGCCATCGACGGCATGCTGGCCCGCGAATTCGACCAGCAGACCACCCTCGGCGCCTACCTAAACGAACTGTGCGACCTGGTCTCGGATACCGCGCTGTACCTGCCCTTCCTGCTGCTGCCCGGCGTCAGCCCGGTTTGGCTGGTGCTGGTGCTGCTGCTGGCGCTGCTCAGTGAGTACGCCGGGGTGATGGGCCCGCTGGCCGGCGCCTCGCGCCGCTACGACGGCCCGATGGGCAAGAGCGACCGCGCCTTCTGTTTCGGCGCGCTGGGCGCCGGGGTTGCCGCCGGCCTGCTGTCGGCGGTCTGGATCAACGGCGTACTGCTGCTGCTCACCGCGCTGCTGCTACTCACCCTGGCCAACCGGGTGCGCCAGGGCCTGGCGGAAGTGGCCGCAGCGAACTGAGTTTTCATCGAGACAGGGAATTCACGATGCGCGATTACCAGAAAGACACCTTCACCAGCCACGACGGCCTGGAACTCTTCTACCGCCACTGGCCGGCGACCGACACTGGCCAGCCGCGCCGCGCCCTGGTGCTGTTCCACCGTGGCCACGAGCACTCCGGGCGCATGGCGCACCTGGCCGACGAGCTGGAGTTGCCGGGCTTCGACATCTTCGCCTGGGACGCCCGCGGCCTCGGCCAGTCGCCCGGCCCGCGCGGCGACAGCCCGAGTTTCGGCACCAGCGTGCGCGACGTGCAGAGCTTCATCGCCCACCTGCGCGACCAGCACGGCATCGCCGAGCAGGACATGGTGGTGCTGGCGCAGAGTGTCGGCGCCGTGCTGGTTGCCACCTGGGCGCATGACTACGCACCGAACATTCGCGCTCTGGTGCTGGCCTCGCCGGCGTTCAAGGTCAAGCTGTACGTGCCGTTCGCCCGCCCGGGCCTGAAGCTGCTCAAGGCGCTGCGCGGCAACTTCTTCGTCAACAGCTACGTCAAGGCGCGCTTCCTGACCCACGACCCGGCGCGCATCGCCAGCTTCGAGGCCGACCCGCTGATCACCCGGCCGATCTCGGCGAACCTGCTGCTCGGCCTGTACGACGCCGCCGAACGGGTGGTGGCCGATGCCCAGGCGATCCAGATTCCCACCCAGCTGCTGATCTCCGGGGCCGATTTCGTCGTGCATCGCCAGCCGCAGGAGCAGTTCTTCGAGCGCCTGGGCACGCTGCGCAAGGAGCTGCATGTGCTGCCCGGTTTCTTCCACGACACGCTGGGCGAGCGCGACCGTCCGCCGGCGGTGGAACGGGCGCGGCGTTTCATCCTGCAGAGCTTCGAGCAACCCTGGGCGCGCCCGTCGCTGCTGGATGCCGACCGCCTCGGCGCCAGTTGCGCGGAGGCCGAGGCGCTGGCCACGCCGCTGCCGGCGCGCTCGCCGCGCGGCCTGTACTGGCGTCTGACCCGCGCCAGCCTGAAGGTCGGCGCGCGCCGGTCGCGGGGCGTGCAGCTGGGCTTCGACACCGGCTTCGATTCCGGCAGTACGCTCGATTACGTCTACCGCAACACGCCCACCGGCAGCGGCGGTCTGGGTCGGCTGATCGACAAGACCTATCTGGACTCCATCGGCTGGCGCGGCATTCGCCAGCGCAAGCTGCACGTCGAGGAACTGCTGCGCCTGGCCATGGCGCGCTTGCGCGAGCAGGGCCAGGCGGTGCATATCCTCGACATCGCCGCCGGGCATGGTCGTTACATTCTCGAAGCGCTGCAGGGCGTCGCGCCGCTGCCCGAATCGATCCTGCTGCGCGATTACAGCGAGATCAACGTGCGCGATGGCCAGGCGCTGATCGAGGCCAAGGGCCTCGGGCATATCGCCCGCTTCGTCAAGGGCGACGCCTTCGATCGCGCCGATCTGGCCGCCGTGGCGACCCGACCGAGCCTGGCGGTGGTCTCCGGGCTGTATGAGCTGTTCGGCGACAACGCGATGGTCGGCAACTCGCTGGCCGGGCTGGCCGATGCCGTGCCGCCGGGCGGCTATCTGCTGTACACCGGCCAGCCCTGGCACCCGCAACTGGAACTGATTGCCCGCGCGCTGACCAGCCACCGCGACGGTCAGGCGTGGGTGATGCGCCGGCGCAGCCAGGCGGAAATGGACCAGTTGGTGGCCGCCGCCGGCTTCCGCAAGCTGGACCAGCGCATCGACGAGTGGGGCATCTTCAGCGTGTCGCTGGCCCAGCGGGTGGATGAATGAGTGCGCGCGCCGCGCGGCCCTGGCGCCGAGCGCTGGGTTGGCTGGCGCTGCTGGCACCGTTCTTCTTCGCCACTTATGGCCTGGCCACCTGGGTAACCAGCCAGCGCGATGACGTCGGCAGTCTGGTGTTCGCCTGGGAAAGCCAGATGCCGTTCTGGGCCTGGACCATCGTGCCCTACTGGTCGATCGACCTGCTTTACGGCTTGTCGCTGTTCCTCTGCCTGACCCGTCTGGAGCTGGATCGCCACGCCCTGCGCCTGCTCGCCGCGCAGCTCGTGGCGGTGGCCTGCTTCCTGCTCTGGCCGCTGCGTTTCACCTTCAGCCGTCCGGAAATGGACGGCGTGTTCGGCCTGCTGTTCGAGATCCTCGGCGCCTTCGACAAACCGTTCAACCAGGCGCCTTCGCTGCACATCGCCCTGCTGGTGATTCTCTGGGTCTGCTATGCCCGGCATGTACAGGGACCGTGGCGCTGGCTGCTGCATGGCTGGTTCGCGCTGATCGGCGTTTCCGTGCTGACCACCTGGCAGCACCATTTCGTCGACCTGCCGACCGGCGCGCTGCTCGGCTGGCTGTGCGTGTGGCTGTGGCCGCTGGAGGGAGCGAGCCCGCTGCGCCTGGCGCGCCTCGCCGACTCCCCGGAACGTCGGCGCCTGGCGCTGCGTTATGCCCTGGGCAGCGCGCTATGCGCCGTGCCGGCGTTTGCGCTGGGCGGCGCCTGGCTGTGGCTGTGCTGGCCGGCGCTGGCACTGCTGCTGGTGGCGCTGAATTACGCACTGTTCGGCGCCTGCGGTTTCCAGAAGAACGCCGATGGCCGCCTGAGCACGGCGGCCGGCTGGCTGCTGGCGCCCTATCTGGCCGGCGCCTGGTTGAATTCGCGGCTGTGGACAGTGCGCCGCCCGGTCCCGGATGAGGTGTGCGACGGCGTTTGGCTGGGACGCTTGCCGGGTGCCAAGGAGCTGGCGAGCAGCGTATTTGGCGCCGTGGTGGATCTATGCGCCGAACTGCCGCTGGCGGCGCAGGGCCGCCATTACCGCTCGATCCCGGTCCTCGATCTGACCCCGCCGACCGTCGCCGACTGCCTGGCCGCCGCCGAGGCCATCGAGCAGGCGCGCCAGCACGGCCCGACGCTAGTCTGCTGCGCGCTCGGGTATTCGCGCAGCGCCACCGCGCTGGCCGCCTGGTTGCTGTTCAGCGGACGCGCCGCCGACGTAGATGCCGCGCTGGCGCTGCTGCGCGGCGCCCGGCCGCGCATCGTGCTGCACGACGCGCATCTGCGCGTGTTGCGGCAATTGCCGCAACACGCGATGCACCCGGCGGAGCCTGTGCATGTCTGAGCCCTGCGCATTCGTATGCGCCAGCCTGTTGCGCCAGGGCCGCACGCTGGATCGGGCCAGTCGCCTGCTGGGCCTGACCGGCCTGCTCGCCGGCGGCGCCCAGGCGCTGAGCGGCGCGCCACATCTGCCGTTCGGCCTGCTCTGCCTGGGCGTGTTTCTGCTCTGGCTGGCGCAGACCTACTGGGCGCTGCGCGTGGCCCTGGATGCCGAACTGTTCAAGCGGTTGGTCAGCAGCGACACACCCTTGCCGGCACTGGATGCCGCGCTGCACGAACTGGGCTTGAAACCGGCCGCCCAGGATGACCGGCCACTGCCAACTCGCTGCCAGGGCGCGCTGCGCCTGCTACGCACCCAGGGCCTGCTGCTGGCGGCCCAGGCGCTGCTCACCAGCGCCGCGCTGCTGATCCTCTTGATCTGAAGGAATTCCATCGATGCTGAGCCGACTCTGCGCCTTCACCATCACCTCCGCCGCCCGCCTGCTGACCGGCGCGCGCAGCCTGTGGCTGGGCTGCCAGCCGCAAGCGGTGCAGCGCATCTACTTCGCCAACCACAGCAGTCACATCGATTTTCTGCTGCTGTGGGCCGCGTTGCCGGCGCCGCTGCGCGTGCGCACCCGGCCGGTGGCCGGCGCCGACTACTGGCTGAAGAGCCCGCTGCGCCGCTACCTGATCCGCCGGGTGTTCAACGGTGTGTTGGTCGACCGGGCCGGCGAGGCCGGCGGCAGTCCGCTGCAGCCGCTGCTCGATGCGCTGGCGCAGGGTGATTCGCTGATCTTCTTCCCGGAAGGCACGCGCAACCGGGAGGACGGCCTGCTGCCGTTCAAGAGTGGGCTTTACCACCTCGGTCAGGCGCATCCGCAGGTGCAACTGGTGCCGGTGTGGATCGCCAACCTCAACCGGGTGATGCCCAAGGGTCGCGCCCTGCCGCTGCCGCTGCTGTGCACGCTGAGCTTCGGCGAGCCGCTGGCGGTCGGCGCTGACGACAAGACGCCTTTCCTCGAACGCGCCCGCGCGGCGCTGCTGGCCCTGGCTCCGGAGCACCTGTGATGGATCGTCATACCCTGCTGCTGTTCGCCGGCATCGGCGCCCTGCTGTTGATCGCCTCGCTGGTCGGCTGGCTGCTCAAGCGCCGCGCCGGCGGACCGAGCCCGACCATCGACAACCTCAACGCGCGCATCGCCGCCTGGTGGGTGATGGTGCTGGTGATCGGCGGCGCCTTCCTGCTCGGCCACACGGCGGTGATCCTGCTGTTCGCGCTGGTGTCGTTCTACGCGCTGCGCGAATTCATGACCCTGACACCGACCCGCCAGAGCGACTACTGGCCGCTGCTGGCCGCGTTCTATGTGGTGCTACCGGTGCAGTACCTGCTGATCGGCTACAGCTGGTACGGGCTGTTCTCGATCTTCATTCCCGTCTATGTGTTCCTGCTGCTGCCGATCCTCGCCTCGCTGGGTGGCGACACCACGCGCTTCCTGGAGCGCGCCTCGAAGGTGCAGTGGGGACTGATGATCGCGGTGTTCTGCATCTCCCACGTGCCGGCGCTGCTGACCCTGCAGATCGCCGGCTACGAGGGCCGCAACCTGCTGCTGATCGCCTGGCTGGTGCTGGTGGTGCAACTATCGGACGTACTGCAGTACGTGTGCGGCAAGCTGGCCGGCAAGCGCAAGATCGCGCCGCTGCTGTCACCGTCGAAGACCGTGGAGGGCTTTGTTGGCGGCGTCGCCTTGTCCACCCTGATCGGCGCGCTGCTGAGCTGGATCACGCCGTTCAGCTTCTGGCAGGCGCTGGGCATCGCCCTGATCGTCAACCTGCTCGGCTTTTTTGGCGGACTGGTAATGAGCGCCATCAAGCGCGACCGTGGCGTGAAGGACTGGGGCCACATGATCGAAGGCCACGGCGGCATGCTCGACCGGCTGGATTCGGTGTGCTTCGCCGCGCCGATCTTCTTCCACCTGGTGCGCTACTACTGGACCTGAGTCACTCCAGCACGCGCACCTTGGCCGCGCCCAGCGCGTAGGCGGCATCGGCCGCCGCGTTGCGGGCCGCCTCGACGCGCAGGCGGCCGTCGATTTCCAGCGGCGCGTAAATGTCGTCGATGCGCATGCCCTTGGGGTAGCGCACCAGCACGATCTGGTTCGGTGGCGGTGGCGGCACGTGAATGCAGGCGCCGGGATAGGGCACCAGGAAGAACTCGGTGAAACGTCCCTGGGCATCGCTTTCCAGCGGCACCGGGTAGCCGGCCAGGCGGATCTCGCGGTTGTCGAGCGCCGCGACGGTGCGCGTCGAGTACATCACCTCGGGCAGGCCGGGTGACTGCTTCAGATAGCCGCCCCCATCGCTGAAGCCCTCGGCTTCCACGCCGGTGTGTTCGATTTCCGGCATGGCTTCCAGCGCCGCCAGGTCTTCGGGCGGCAGCAGTTCCAGCCAGTCCAGCTCGACAGGCGCGGCATGCAGGGAAAGGGACAGAATAAACAGCAGCAGGGTGGCAAGGCTTCGCATGGACGACTCGGCTCATGAACAGGACGGGGCCGCGCGCGGCCCCGACAACGACGGCAGCGGCGCTCAGGCTCGCTTGCGCGTCACCATGCCATAAATCACCAGCAGGATGACCGCGCCGATCACTGCGCCGATAAAGCCGGCCGGCTCGCCGGCGTCGTAGATGCCCACCGCCTGGCCGCCGTAAGTGGCCAACAAGGCGCCGCCGATGCCCAGCAGGATGGTCAAGATCCAGCCCATGCTGTCGCTGCCCGGCTTGAGGAAGCGCGCAATCAGGCCAACGATCAGGCCGATGATGATGGTTCCGATGATGCCCATGAATCCTCCGTCCAACGGTTGCGTGGCGGCTGCCACTCCGTTGTTTCGGACCGTTGGGGGGCGGGGCAGTTCGCGGCAATGCACTGCAGTGATTGTGGGAGCGGACTTGTCCGCGAGCTTCTGGGTGCGACCGCCGCCGAAAAGCTCGCGGACAAGTCCGCTCCCACCAGATCCGCTCCCAGGGGAGAGGCGCTCTCAGCCCTTGGCGATCAGCGCCTGCACCTCGGCGATCCGCGCCTGCAGCGTCGCCGAGTCCTTGCAGCGCAGGGTGGCGTGGCCGACCTTGCGGCCCGGCTTGAACGCCTTGCCGTAGTGGTGCAGGTGGCAGTCGGCGATGGTCACGACCTGTTCGGTCGGCGGCACCGAGCCGAGGAAGTTCAGCATGGCGCTCTCGCCGACCTTGGCGGTCGAACCGAGCGGCAGGCCGGCGACGGCGCGCAGGTGGTTCTCGAACTGGCTGCACTCGGCGCCTTCGATGGTCCAGTGCCCGGAGTTGTGCACGCGCGGGGCGATCTCGTTGGCCTTCAGGCCGCCGTCCACCTCGAAGAACTCGAAGGCCAGCACGCCGACGTAATCCAGCCGGGTCAGCACGCGGGAGATGTAGTCCTCAGCCAGCGCCTGCAGCGGGTGGTCGGTGCTGGCGATGGACAGGTTCAGCACGCCGCCCACATGGGTGTTGTGCGACAGCGGATAGAAACGGGTTTCCCCGTCGCGACCGCGCACCGCCACCAGCGACACCTCGCCGGTGAACGGCACGAAGCCTTCGAGGATGCAGGGCACGCTGCCCAGCTCGGCAAAGGCGCCGCTCACGTCGGCGGGCTGGCGTAGCACCTTCTGACCCTTGCCGTCGTAGCCCATCGTGCGGGTCTTCAGCACCGCCGGCAGACCGATGGCGGCCACCGCGGCGTCCAGATCGGCCTGGGACTGGATGTCGGCGAACTCCGGGGTGGGAATGCCCAGTTCCTTGAACAGGGATTTTTCGAACCAGCGGTCGCGGGCGATGCGCAGCGATTCGGCGGCCGGGTAGACCGGCACGTACTGGGACAGGAACGCGACGGTTTCCGCCGGCACGTTCTCGAATTCGAAGGTCACCAGATCGACGCTCTCGGCCATGCGGCGCAGCGCCTCGGGATCGTCGTAGCCGGCCAGCAGGTGCTCGCCCAGCGCGGCGGCGCAGGCGTCCGGCGCCGGGTCGAGGAAGACGAAGTTCATGTCCAGCGGCGTACCCGCCAGCGCCAGCATGCGACCCAGCTGGCCGCCACCGATTACACCGATTTTCATGTTCGCGTTCCTAACTCTCAGGCCTGACGGGGGTCCGGATTGTCCAGCACCGTGTGGGTCTGGTCTTCGCGGAACTGCTTGAGCGCCGCATGGTACTGCGGATGCTTGCCGCCGAGGATGCTCGCCGCCAGCAGCGCGGCGTTGATGGCGCCGGCCTTGCCGATGGCCAGGGTGGCGACCGGGATGCCGCCGGGCATCTGCACGATGGACAGCAGCGAGTCCACGCCGGAGAGCATCGACGACTGCACCGGCACGCCGAGCACCGGCAGGTGGGTCTTGGCCGCGCACATGCCCGGCAGGTGGGCGGCGCCGCCGGCACCGGCGATGATCACCTCGATGCCGCGTTCCTCGGCCTGCTCGGCGTACTGGAACAGCAGATCCGGGGTGCGGTGCGCGGACACCACCTTCACCTCGTGGGGAATGCCGAGCTTTTCCAGCATCTCCACCGTATGACTCAGGGTGCTCCAATCGGACTTGGAACCCATGATCACGCCAACCAGTGCGCTCATCCTCGTGCCTCTTTGCGGTGCGCCGCGTGGCGCGCTCAAAAACCAACAAGCCACGCAACTCGGGCGTGGCTTGTCATGTCGGGGCAAACCAGCGGGCCGGCTGGTTCGAAGGCGCGACATTATACCGGAAAGCCACGGCTGTCGCGCCTGTGGCTTGTCGGGCGGCGGACACCCTCGCTCCGCCATTTGCTGCCACACTCTGCGAGCCGCTTCGATACAAGGAGATCACCATGCCGCGCCTGTTTTCCCTTCTGCTTCTGAGCTTCAGCCTGGTTTCGGCGGGTTCGCTGCAGGCCGCCCGGCTGGAAGCCGCCGCGGTGGCCGCGCCGGATGGCCATTCGGCCGAGGTCGCCGCCCAGGTGCTGCGCCGGGGCGGCAATGCGGTGGATGCCGCGGTAGCCACCGGCTTTGCCCTAGCCGTCACCCACCCCGAAGCCGGCAATATCGGCGGCGGCGGGTTCATGACCTTGTTTGTGGAGGGTCAGGCCTTTTTTCTCGACTACCGCGAAATGGCGCCGCAGGGTGCCCGGCGCGACATGTACCTGGATGAGAACGGCGAGGTGGTGCCCGACCTGAGCACGGTCGGCGCAAACGCGGCCGGCGTGCCCGGCACGGTGATGGGCCTGTGGGAGGCGCATCGCCGCTTCGGCAGTCTGCCGTGGGCCGAGCTGCTCACACCGGCCATCGTGCTGGCACGCCAGGGCTTTATCGTCGACGAGCGTCAGGTGGGCGAGCGCGACCGCGCCGAAAAGTACTTCGCCGGCCGCACCAATTTCACCGGTTATTTCGGCGCCATGCAGGCCGGCAAGCGCTTTGCGCAGGAAGAACTGGCCCAGACCCTGGAGCGTATTGCCGACCAGGGGCCGGAGGATTTCTATCAGGGCCGCACCGCCGAGTTGCTGGTGGCGCAGATGCAGCGCAGCGGCGGGCTGATCCGCGCCACCGACCTGCATGCCTACCGGGCCATCTGGCGTGAGCCGCTGCGCTTCGAGTGGCGCGATCAGGTGGTCTACACCGCCCCGCCACCCAGCTCCGGTGGCATCGCCCTGGCCCAGCTGCTCGGCATCAAGGCGCTGCGTGGCGAGGACTTTGCCGGCGTGCCGCTCAACTCGGCGCGCTACGTTCACCTGCTGGCGGAGATCGAGAAGCGCGTGTTCGCCGACCGCGCCGATTATCTGGGCGACCCGGATTATTTCGAGGTGCCGACCGCCCGCCTGACCGCTCCCAAATACCTGCAACAGCGCGCGGCGGAAATCGATCCGCAGCGCATTTCGTCCACCGAGGCGGTCCGCCCGGGCCTGGAATCGCCGCAGACCACGCACTTTTCCATCATCGATGCCGACGGCAATGCGGTGAGCAACACCTACACCCTGAACCTGGACTTCGGTAACGGCCTGGTGGTGGAGGGCGCAGGCTTTCTGCTCAATAACGAGATGGACGATTTCAGCGCCAAGCCCGGCGTGGCCAACGCCTTCGGGGTGATCGGCAGCGACGCCAATGCCATCGAAGCCGGCAAGCGCATGCTGTCATCGATGAGTCCCACAATCGTGACGCGGAATGGCCAGGTGACGCTGGCGGTGGGCACGCCCGGCGGCTCGCGCATCTTCACCACCGTTTTCCAGGTGCTGAACAATCTCTACGACCATGACCTGCCGCTGCCCGAGGCACTGAAAGCGCAGCGTGTGCATCATCAGTTACTGCCCAAGGACACGGTTTTTCTCGACCCCTATTCCCCGCTCAAGGGCCAGGCCGCCAAGGATCTGCAAGCGATGGGCTATACGCTGACCGCGCAGGGCTGGCCGATGGGCGATGTACAGGCGGTGCAGGTGATCGATGGTCGGCCGCTGCCGGCTTCCGATCCGCGGGGACGGGGCGAGACGCGGGTAGTGGAAGCCAGCCGCGCGCCGGAGGCGGAACGCGCCGCGCCGGTGGCCGAGCCGGCGTTGTAGGGCGGTCTCCTGCCAACGCCGAACCCGGTAGGGCCGGGCTCACCCCGACCGGTGCGGGCCGGAGCGACACGAAGGTGTGGAACCTTCAGCGCCGCTGGCCGGCGTAAAGCCGGCCCTACAGGGATCTCAGGCGGGTTCGGCGCCCGCCTCCATCAGCTTGCGCCACAGCAGGCGCACCTGGGCCTTGCGTACCAGGGCGCAGCGGTGCAGGCGGATTTCCAGCGGCACGCGCCAGCTGGCATCGCCGCATTCCACCAACTCACCGCGCGCCAGTTCGGCGTCCACGCTCAGGCGCGGTACCCAGGCGACACCCAGGCCCTGCAGGGCCATGCTCTTCAGGCTGTCGGCCATTGCCGTCTCGTAGACGGTGACGTAGCGCAGGTTGCGCTGACGCAGCAAAGCCCCTACCGAACGTCCCAGGAAGGCACCGGCGCTATAGGCCAGCAGCGGCACGCTGGCGTCGTTCAGGTCGAACAGCGGGCGGCCGTTCGCGTCGGGCGCGCAGACCGGAACGATCTCGCTGCTGGCCAGATGCAATGACGGAAATAGCTCCGGGTCCATCTGCATCACCGCATCAGGATCGTGGAAGGCCAGCATCAGATCGCAAGTGCCTTCGCGCAGCGCATGCACCGCCTCGCCCACGTTGGTGGCCACCAGCCGCGAGGCGAACTGGATGCCCTCGCTGCGCAACCCGGCCATCCATTGCGGGAAGAAGCCCAGCGCCAGAGAGTGCGCGGCGGCCACCCTAAGCACCTCGCCCTGCTGCCCTTCCAGATGGTGCAGATGGCGCAACGCTTCACTGAGCTGTTCCACCACGTTGCGCGCGGTGACCAGGAACAGCTGGCCGGCCTCGGTGAGTTCCACTGGCGAGTGGCTGCGATTGACCAGCGTCAGGCCAACCATCTCTTCCAGGCTACGAATACGGCGACTGAAAGCCGGCTGGGTGACGAAGCGTCGCTCGGCGGCTTTGGAGAAGCTGCGTGCGGTAGCCAAGGCGACGAAATCTTCCAGCCATTTGGTTTCCAGATTCATGCTCACAACCCTGTTTGGCCGTCGATGGAAAGTCACACCAAGGTTATGCCGTTTGTGCATGGGGGAGCAATTAAAGGCATTGGTCGCAGATCCGCCGAAAACCCTATGATTCGGGCGTTCGCAGCCAAAACCTGCTTTTCACTTACTTGTCATGGTCATGCAGTACAGGCCGACCCGGTTAGGTCGCCTCAACGCTCTGACCACATGCGCCACAAGCGCCCGCTTTCGGAGTATTGCCATGCGTATCAACGCACGCCCCATGACCACCGCCGTCCAGCCGCCGGCCCGCTACATGCCTTTTCTCGGCCTGGCCTTCACCAGCTCCAAGGCCAACCGCCCCGCCAAGACGCCGACCAACTCCCCCCGTTGAGTTGACGTATCCTGCCTGAGGTTTTTTCAACCCAGGCCAGGACCATGCAGACGCTGATTCTCTACACCGGCGGCACCATCGGCATGCACGCCAGTGCGGCCGGACTGGTACCCGCCAGCGGCTTCGACACCCGTCTGCAGGCCGAACTGAACCAGCGTCCCGATGCGCCCGCCCTGCCCTGGCGCTTTCGCGAACTGTCTCCGCCCATCGACAGCGCCAACATGAGCCAGGCCCACTGGCTGCTGATGCGCGATGCCATTGTCGAAGCCGTCGAACAGGATGGTTGCGGGGCGGTGCTGATACTGCATGGCACCGACACCCTGGCCTATACCGCCGCCGCACTGAGTTTTCTGTTGCTGGGCCTGCCCATTCCGGTCGTGCTCACCGGCTCCATGCTGCCCGCCGGCACGCCCGACAGCGACGCCTGGGCCAATCTGTTCGGCGCCCTGCAGCGCCTGGCTGACGGTGCTCCCGCCGGTGTTCACCTGTTCTTCCATGACCGTCTGCTGCTGGGCACGCGCGTGACCAAGCGCAGCAGCGAGCAGTTCGAGGCGTTTGCCGAAGCCCTGCGCCCCGTCGTTCATCCTCGCCCCCTGTCGCTGCCCGTGCCCAATTTCCGCACCCCGCGCCGGGAAGTGAGTCTGGCCTGCCTCCCGCTGTATCCCGGCCTGCGCGCCGAGCATGTCCAGGCCCTGATCGACACCGGCCTGCAGGCCCTGCTGCTGGAGTGCTATGGCAGCGGTACGGGCCCCGCCGACAATGCTGGGCTGCTGGATGTGCTGCGTCAGGCCCACCACCGAGGCGTGGTGATTGCCGCCATCAGCCAGTGTCCGGAAGGTCGGGTGGATTTCGGTACCTATGCCGCCGGTAACCGGCTGGCCGCCTGTGGCGTGATCAGCGGCGGTGGCATGACCCGCGAAGCCGCGCTGGCCAAGCTGTTTGCACTGCTCGGCGCCGGCCTGGAGCAGCGGCAGGTCGAGGCGTTGTTTGCGGCGGATCTGTGCGGGGAGCTGACTGGAGCGTGCGCAAGCCACTAAGCTGCTCCCATTCCAGTTCGCGAGGAACCCGGCCATGACCCGCCGCCTGCCCGTCGAGATCCGCCCCGTCACCACCGAAGACCATGACGCCTGGCTGCCACTCTGGCAGGGCTACCAGCGTTTCTACATGATGAGCCTGGACCCGGCGGTCAGCGCCGCCACCTGGCAGCGCTTCCTCGATGCCGCCGAAGGTCAGCACGCCGCCCTCGCCTGGGCCGATGGCCAGGCGGTGGGCCTGGTGCACTGGCTGTATCACCGCAACACCTGGACGCTGAATCCGGTCTGCTACCTGCAGGATCTGTTCATCGCCCGCGACCTGCGCAGCCAGGGCATCGGCCGGCAACTGATCGAACATGTGGAAAGCGAGGCCCGCAAGGTGCCCTGTGACGAGCTTTACTGGCTGACCCACGAGACCAATACCAGTGCCATCCGCCTCTACGCCCGCGTGGCCGAGCGCACCGGTTTCGTGCAGTTTCTGCAGAAGCTCAAGGGCTGAGAGCCGCCAGCACTTGCGCAGCCGGGCTATCCCGGCCGACGGCGGAGGACTGAAACCCGAGTGGGGAATTTGGCTCCGCTGGCCGGCGTAAAGCCGGCCCCACAAGAAACTGCCTCGGCAATCACTCGTGCCAGCAACGCCCGCTGTTTTCCATCAGGCTGGCGGCCTGTTCCGGGCCGTTACTGCCGGCCGGGTAGGGCTTCGGGCGCTGGTAGTACTCCTGCCAGCCCTGCAGGATCGGATCGATCCAGCGCCAGGCGGCTTCCACCTCGTCGCGGCGCATGAACAGCGTCGAGTCGCCCTCGATCACGTCCAGCAGCAACCGCTCGTAGGCTTCCCAGCGGCGCTGCTGGCGGAAGGCGTTGGCCAGGTTCAGGTCCAGCTCCACCGGCTCCAGGCTCATGCCCTTGCCGGGCAGCTTGGCCATCAGTTGCAGGCTGATACGCTCCTCCGGTTGCAGCCGGATGATCAGCCGGTTGGCCTCGCTGCCGTTGAACAGCCGATGCGGAACCGGCTTGAACTGGATGACGATTTCCGAGGTCTTGCGCGCCATGCGCTTGCCGGTGCGCAGGTAGAACGGCACACCGGCCCAGCGCCAGTTGTCGATTTCGGCCTGCACGGCGACGAAGGTTTCCGTGTTGCTGTCGTTATCGACATTCTTCTCGAAGTAATAGGCCGGCACGTCGTGCCCGCCAAGGCGTCCGGAGCCGTACTGGCCGCGCACCGTCGTGTCCTGCACATCCAGCCCGCTGATCGGCTTGAGCGCCTCGAGCACCTTGACCTTCTCGCTGCGCACCGAATCGGCGTCGAAGCGCACTGGCGCCTCCATGGCCACCAGGCACAGCAGCTGCAGCAGATGATTCTGCAGCATGTCGCGCATCGCCCCGGCGTTGTCGTAGTAGCCGCCACGGTTTTCCACGCCGAGGGTTTCGCAGACGCTGATCTGCACATGGTCGATGTGTCCGGAGCGCCACACCGGCTCGAACAGGGCATTGGCGAAGCGCAGCGCCATGAGGTTCTGCACCGTCTCCTTGCCCAGGTAATGGTCGATACGAAAGATCTGCGGCTCGTCGAACGCCTGACCGATCACCGCGTTGATGCTCTGCGCCGAGGCCAGCGAACGGCCGATGGGCTTTTCCAGCACGATGCGGGTGTTGTCGCCATTCAGCCGCGCGGTGGCCAGCGAGGCGGCGATGTCCTGGAACAGGTCCGGCGCGGTGGCCATGTAGTAGATGCGTCCGCGACGGCAGGCGCCCTGTTCCAGATAACGGGCCAGGCGGCCGTAATCGGCGCTCTGGCTGGCATCCATGGCCAGATAGTCCAGGCGCGCGGCGAAGCCTTGCCAGGCCTCGCTGTCGAAAGTGGCGCGCGGGATGTGCGCGCGACAGCGGCGCTCGGCCAGCGCCTGGTAGGCGGCGCGCTGCAATGGCTGGCGCGCCAGCGCCAGAATGCGCATGTCCGCCGGCAGGCGGCCATCGCGATGCAGGTGGTACAAGGCCGGCAGCAACTTGTGCAACGCCAGGTCGCCCGTACCGCCGAAAACCAGCATGTCGCAGGGAAGTGTCACCGGTAACGCTCCAGAGTTAGCCTCGCGCTGGCGGCGTCATGTAGTATCACTACAAAACCACTACAGCCCGACCGCCGATCATACTCGAGTCCTGCCCTTGAATCTGTTGCAGCACATTGCCCAGTCCCGCCACCTGCTCCGTAAATCGGAGCTCAAGGTCGCCGATCATCTTCTGCTCGATCCCGCAGCCGTCATCCACAGTTCCATGGCGGATCTGGCCCATAACGTTGGAGTCAGTGAGCCCACCATCGTGCGCTTCTGCCGCGCCATCGGTTGCAGCGGTTTCCAGGATCTCAAGCTCAAGCTGGCCCAGAGCCTGGCCGCCGGCGCCAGCTTCGGCCAGTTCGCCATCCGCGAGGACGATGCGGTCGCCGACTTCAGCATGAAGATCTTCGACACCACGCTGCACACGCTGATGGAAGTGCGCGAGCGGCTGAGCGTCGAAGCGCTGGAAAAGGCCATCGCCGCGATCGCCAAGGCCCAACGTGTGGAGTTCTACGGTTTCGGCGCTTCCGGCGCGGTGGCCACCGACGCCCAGCACAAGTTCTTCCGCCTGTTGCTGACCGCCGCCGCCTATTCCGATCCGCACATGCAGGCGATGTCGGCGGTGACGCTCAAGCCGGGCGATGTGGCCATCTGCATCTCACAGTCCGGGCGTTCCAAGGACCTGCTGACCACCGCGCACCTGGTGCGCGAGAAAGGCGCCACGCTGATCACCCTCTGCCCGGGGCAGACGCCGCTGGCCGAGCTGTCGGACATCAACCTGGCCATCGATGTGCAGGAAGACACCGAGATCTATACCCCGCTGACCTCGCGCATCGCCCACCTGGTGGTGATCGACGTGCTGGCCATGGGCGTGGCCATGTCGCGCGGCCCGGATCTGGTCGAGCACCTCAAGAGCGTCAAGCGCAGCCTGCGCAGCCTGCGGCTGTCGCCCAAGTCGGCAAAATCGCAGGAAGACTGAGCGCAAGCGCGCTGCCAGGAGCGGCTTCAGCCGCGATGCTTGGGCAATCCCCCATTACAAGCTCGCGACTGAAGTCGCTCCTACAGGTTGGATGCGGCACCGCGCGCCGCCTGTCACCCTTAACCCGCCTGTCAGCAAACTGTCCCGCCACCGTCATTTCCCTTTGCAAGGCTGAAGCTCCCACCTTCCTCGTCCGGGAGTTCTCGCCATGCGCCGTCACGTCGATGCCTACCCCACAGATGATGCCAAGGCCCGCCGCAAGCAGGATGATATCCGCCGCATGCGCTACCGCCGGGCCATCGAGCACTACTGGGAGGAGCGCCAGCTGCACGCCCTGCTGATCACGACCGAGCTCGATACTGGAAGCGCTCGGCCAGGGTGCTGATCCAGCCGCGCTCGCGACGCACGAAGTCGAAAAACGCTTGGGCCACCGGCGATAGCTGCTTGTCGCGCGGATGCACCACGCACCAGCGGGGCATGCCCCAGATAGACGCCGGATAGATTTAAGCAAGCCAAACACCCATCGCTGATCAGTATTGCAAAAATGGGGGTGACCATAGATCTTTGTGGGAGCGGACTCGTCCGCGAGCTTTCCGAGGGCCGCCCTGGCTGTCGTGCCCACCCAACAGCTCGCGAATGAATTCGCTCCCACAAGAAAAGGAATGGGCCGCCTGCTGCGCAGCCTGCCGCCATCCGCCGCGCAGCTTGTTGCGCAGTTTCCCGTGACACAGCGCACGCCAGGCCCGCACTTGGCACGCAACCTCTTGATAGATAGCGCTTTTTTGCGTCCGGCACGGTGCTTGCCAAGGGAACGGGGCAACCCAACCTTACAAGGAGCGTACCCATGCCAACACCCGCCTACCTCACCGTCGAAGGCAGCAAGCAGGGCCTGATCACCGCCGGCACCTTCACCGAAGATTCGGTCGGCAACATCTTCCAGGAGGGTCATGAAGACCAGATCCTGGTCCAGGCCTTCAGCCATCAGGTGATCATTCCCCGCGACCCGCAGTCCGGCCAGCCGACCGGCCAGCGCGTGCACAAGCCGCTGATGATCACCAAGGTGTTCGACAAATCCTCGCCGCTGCTCTTCAACGCCCTGACCTCCGGCGAGCGCCTGAACAAGTGCCGCCTGGAGTGGTTCCGCACCTCGGCCACCGGCACCCAGGAGCACTACTTCACCATCGAGCTGGAAGACGCGGTGATCGTCGACCTGCAGTCGCGCATGCCCAACTGCCAGGACCCGGGCATGACCCACTTCACCCACCTGGAAGACGTCTACTTCACCTACCGCAAGATCGTCTGGACCCACGAAGTCGCCGGCACCTCCGGCTCCGACGACTGGCGCGCGCCGAACGTCTGAGTCCGTATGGACGCTCCGGGAACGGAGCGTCCTTCAGTGACAGGGAATGTCTATGTCGAGCACCCGCTTCACCCTGCAACTGGCCGGGCTGGATGTTCAGGTTCTGGGCTTCGAGGTCGTGGAAGCCATCGGCCAGCCGTACGCCATCGACGTGCGTCTGGTCTGCACGCGGCCCGATCTGGACCTGGCGGCCCTGCCGCGCCAGCCGGCCTGGCTCGCGTTCGACGACGGTCGCGGCCTGCATGGCCTGGTCTGGCGCATTGAGCAGAGCCAGTGCGGTCGCGACCTGAGTCACTACCGCATCGAGCTGCGCCCGGCGCTGGCCTGGCTCGAGCAACGCCGCAACAGCCGCATCTTCGAACAGAAGAGCGTGCCGCAGATCCTCCAGCACCTGCTGGCCGAGCACGGCATCCAGGGCGACGCCTGCCGCTTCTCGCTCGGCAGCCCATACCCGGCGCGCGACTATTGCGTGCAGTACGCCGAGAGCGACCTGCACTTCCTGCAGCGCCTGTGCGAGGAGGAAGGCCTGCATTACCACTTCCGGCACAGCGACCAGGGCCATGTGCTGGTGTTCGGTGACGACCAGACGCCTTTCCCGCGCCTGGAAACCGCGCCGATCTGCCGGCCGGGCAACGTCGGCATCCAGCGTTTCGCCGTGCGCCTGGAAACCCGCAGCGACAGCGTCACGCTGCGTGATCACGATTTCGACCAGCCGCGGCTGGAAATGGACAGCAGCGCCGGCGCTGAAGACACCCCGACCGCCGCGCCGGACCTCTACGACTACCCCGGCCGGTTCAACGACCGCGCCCGGGGTCGCCACCTGGCCCGCCGCGCCCTGGAAGCCGCCCGCCACGACCGGCAACTGGCCAGCGGCGCCAGCGACCAGCCGCACCTGGCCAGCGGCCATTTCCTCGACCTGCGCGACCACCCGCACAGCGAGTACCAACAGCTCTGGCTGCTCACCGAAGTGCGCCATCAGGGCTATCAGCCACAGGTGCTGGAGGCCTACGCCGACAGCGACGCCAGCGCGCCGCAGGGCTACCGCAACAGCTTCACCGCCACGCCCTGGGACGTACCCTTCCGCCTGCCGCGCCGTCACGCACGGCCGAGCCTGCTCGGCACCCAGGGCGCGGTGGTCACCGGCCCGGCCGGCGAAGAAATTCATTGCGACGAGCAAGGCCGCGTCCAGGTGCGCTTCCACTGGGAGCGCGAAGCACGCACCGACGCACAGCACCACGCCTGGCTACGCGTGGCCAGCGGCTGGGCCGGCAACCAGTACGGCGCACTGATGATTCCGCGGGTCGGCATGGAAGTGCTGGTCAGCTTCCTCGACGGCGACCCGGACCGCCCGCTGATCACCGGCTGCCTCTATCACGGCGAACATGAAACGCCGTGCCCGCTACCGGAACAGCAGACGCGCAGCGTGTTCCGAACGCGCAGCTCCCCCGGCGGCGAAGGCTTCCACGAACTGCGCATCGACGACCGCCAGGGCGCCGAACAGATCTATGTCCATGCCCAGCGTGACTGGCAACAGCACATATGCCACGACCTGCGCCTGCAAGTCGGCCACGCACAACACCAGTCGGTGGGCGGCAATCGCCACAGCGAGATCAAGGGCGAACAACACAGCCTCCTCCACGCCGACCGCCTAAGCGAAGTGAAAGCCAGCGATCACCTGACCGTCGGCAAGAGCCGGCACGTGAGGCTGGGCGACGGCCAGTTCATCGAGGCCGCGCGGGAGATCCACCTGTCCAGCGGGCAGAAGATCGTCATGGACGCCGGCAGCGCGCTGACCCTCAAGGCCGGCGGCAGCTTCGTCAAACTCGACGCCAGCGGCGTGACCGTGGTGGGGGCGCAGGTGAGGGTGAATTCGGGGGGGAGTGCGGGGGTGGGGTCGGGAGCAAGGCCGGCACTGCCGAAGTTTTCCCAGAAGAGCGAAACAATGCAGCCAGGCGCCAGCGCGCCAACCGCGACCTCTCGGCAGTCCACCGAACCGGAGACCGCCGCAGCGCAGACTGCGGAAACGGCACCGCTGACGCGCGAACTGATCGTCGATGTCTGGGGCGATCCAGAGCTGGGCAGCCAACTGCAATTGCTCGATTCCAGGGAGAAGGCATGAGCGAGCTGAAGGATCAAACCATCGATCAGGGCGTGCGCAAACGTACCGAATACGATGGCGCCCGCCACGCACGCCTGGTGCTGAACATCACGCGCAGCGATGGTGGCACCCTGACCATCCCGCTGTTGGAAGACGCGCACAGCACAGAAGAGCAGCCGGACTTGCAGAAAAACACCCTGCTCGCCGTCCTGCCGCTGGCCCGTCTACCGGGTTACGACACCCAGAACGAGGCGCCCAAAGGCGCTCTGCCCCGGCCGGGCCGCATCTATGTGTTCTGGAGCAACCGGCTGTGGAGGGAGCTGGAGACCGATGGCGCAGGGCAGCTATTCGAAGTGGATCTCGCCCATTGGCGCGAACAGGCCGAACAGGGGGCGGACGTCGATGAACGTCCTCCCGTCGGCGCTCGCCAGCATCTGATCCTGCTGCCGATGCTGCTGCAGGGCCGGGCGGTTACCGGCGATCTGCACATGGCCTATAGCGAACTGCCGTGGACCTGGGAATACATCGAGTGGCTGGAGCGGGATGTTGGGCGCATCAGGCAACGCTGCAACCCGCTCGGCCCGACCTGGTCGGCGGCTGTGGTGGGACCCGAGCGCTGGCGGGCCACCCAGGCCATGCCGGTCATTCCCATCACCCGCATCAGCAAAGGCCTACGTGCCCGCGACCCACACTTGGAAACCTTGCTCGAAGATCCCCTGCTCTTCCATGCCGGAGCCACGGACTTCCCACTAACCTCCCTGGTCAAGCAGCGCGAGCAGCGCCAAACGGAACTAGCCGGTTTTCTCAAGGCTCCGCCGCCCGAGCCACTGCCGGCGTTCCCGGACCATCCGGATTTGCTGAGCGAATACCGTCTGCGCGGCTACCCGCAACTGATCGGCGTGATGCTGGAAGATCCCTTGTTCGCCTTGCGACATGCGGTTATCCAGTCGCGCCTCGCCGCCGAGCTACTGCAAACGCTCAACGCCCTGGTGCCGCACCAGGAATTTGGTCGGTATGCCGAGCTGCTGTATCAAACCGTCATGCCCGCCAATCACGCGTTCAATGAGATCAAAAGGCATATCGATCTCGACGCGCTGAAAATCGCCACCCTGCATCAAGAGCGTGAATACGCCCGCGAGCAGCTCTACCGCCTGCAAGAGCGAATTCTGCAACTGGTCGAGCGCCTGCCCGCTTTCTGGAACGACTTCCAACACAGCCACGATGAGCGGCTGCTGGAACCCTATGCGCAACTGGTCGAGCTGCTGGAAATACTCAATCGTTCCCCCAAAGGCTGCGACCCTCGCTGCATCGAACCGAAGGACAGCAAACTCACCGCCGATGTAAACAAGCTCACCCGGCAACTGATCGAGGCCAACCATGCACTGACCAAGGGCTTGTTGAGCGTAGGGGAGGAGTTGCCAGAAACCGCCCGCCGCCTGCGGGCTCTGGCCGACAACTCCATGGATGTAAACGCTGACCGATTGGGGCTGAGTGCGCTGTGCCTGTTCAATAACATCTATGCGGGTCAAAACTTGGCGCTGGCCACTGATGAATTACTCAACCATGTGGCTAACGCCAGCGCGCTTGCCGTAAAACGCCTGGCCGAGAGCGACAAAACCATTCAGGTGCAGTTGCACCGCAGCTTTGCGCCCAGCTTCTCATTGCTGAGCAAGCTGCACAGCCTGGCCAGACGACTCAAGCTGCTGCCCCAGGCCGAAGCCCTGGACAGAAACCTGGTGGTGCTAGGCGCCCATGGCGACGGTTTCAGCTTCGGCTTGAC
>DATJDB010000057.1:0-8547 GCA_035497635.1 Pseudomonas sp.
AGTCGTCGAGGAAGGCATAGGGGCCGAAGTCGAAGGTCAGGCCGAGGATCGACAGGTTGTCGGTATTCATCACCCCGTGGCAGAAGCCGTAGGCCTGCCAGTAGGCGATCATTTCGGCGCTGCGCTCGACTACCGTGCGAAACAGCGCGGCGTCGTCGGCGCAGTCGGCGAAATGGTTGGCGCGGGTGAAGTCCAGCAACTGGCGCAAGGCCTCGTGCTGGCGCGTGTAATAGAAGTATTCGAAGTGGCCGAAGCGAATATGGCTGGGCGCCAGGCGCAGTAGCATGGCGGCGGTTTCCTTGCGCTCGCGCCACACGGGGGTCGCCGAGGCCACCACGCACAGTGCGCGGGTAGTCGGCACGCCCAGCGCCGCCAGGTATTCGCTGGCAAGAAACTCGCGGATCGAGCTGCGCAGCACCGCGCGGCCATCGCCCATGCGCGAGTAGGGCGTCGAGCCGGCGCCTTTCAGGTGCAAGTCCCAGTGCTCGCCGGCCTCGTTAACCACTTCACCGAGCAGCAGCCCGCGACCATCGCCCAGACGCGGGTTGTAGACGCCGAACTGGTGCCCGGAATAGACCATCGCCCGGGGCTCGGCGTCGCGCCACAGCGCGTGGCCGGAGAACAGGCGGACGAATTCCGGGCGCTGCGTTTCGGCCGGGTCCAGGTCGAGCAGCGCCAGCGCCGCCTCGCTGACGATGGCCAGGCGCGGCTCGGCGATGGGCTCGGGCGCCACGGCGGTGGAGAAATCATCGCCCAGACGCGC
The DNA here is from genome assembly GCA_035497635.1 of Pseudomonas sp. GTDB lineage: Bacteria > Pseudomonadota > Gammaproteobacteria > Pseudomonadales > Pseudomonadaceae > Serpens. The sequence goes on from DATJDB010000057.1 coordinate 764, forward strand.
GAAGCGGTTGTCGAAGCGCAGCTGGTCGAGACGTTTCATGGCAAACCTCAGGGTTGGGCCGGGGGCGGTATCGGCTGCGCGGTGGCCGCGGCGGCGGCGCCCAGTGCGGCGGTGTGGCCGATCTGCGCCTCCTGGCCGTGCAGATTCTTGACGAACACGTCGACCTGGCGGAAGGCGATCTCGATGCCGTGCTCGCGGAACAGCTGTTCGATGCGCCGGTTGATCTCGTCGGTGGCGCGGCCGCGATCGCCCAGTTCGCGCACATGGATGATCAGGTCGTGATCGAGGGTGCTCTCGCCGAAGACCTGGAACAACACCAGCGGTTCCGGATCACGCATCACCCGCACGTTCTCGTAGGCGGCCTGGTAGAGCAGACGGCGCACCAGCTCCAGGTCCGAGCCGTAGCCGACGCCGACCTTGAGCACCAGGCGGGTGACGGTGTCGCTCAGTGTCCAGTTGATCAGCTGGTCGGTGATGAAGGTCTTGTTGGGCACCACCACCACCTTGCGGTCGGCGTCGATGATGTGGGTGGCGCGGATGCGGATGCGGTTCACCGAGCCGGTGACATTGCCGATGGTCACCAGGTCGCCGATGCGCACCGGGCGCTCGAACAGGATGATCAGGCCGGAAATGAAGTTGGCGATGATTTCCTGCATGCCGAAGCCGATGCCCACCGACAGCGCCGCCACCAGCCATTGCAGCTTGTCCCAGCTGACCCCCAGCGTGGACAGCGTGGTGACGATGCCGAAACCCATGATCAGGTAGGACAGCAGTGTGGTCGTGGCATAGGCGCTGCCCTGCGCCAGGCTCATGCGCGACAGCACCAGCACTTCCAGCAGGCCGGGCAGGTTGCGCGCCAGCACCAGGGTCAGGCCGACGATCAGCAGCGCGCCCAGCAGATCGAGCAGACTGATCGGGCGCAGGCTGGCGGCAGCGCCGCTGCCGTGGGTGAATTCGTAGAGGGTGACGTTATCCAGGTAGCTGAACACCGTCAGCAGGTCCGACCAGACCCACCAGAGCACCGCCAGCAGGCCGGCGAACAGGCCCAGGCGGATCAGGCGCAGCGATTGCTGGTTGACCTGTTCGATGGCCAGGCCTGGCTCCTCCACGGGCGTGGGTGCGCCGTCGACGCCCTCCGGTGCCTGCGCCTCGGCATCGCGCCGGCTCTGCGCGCGCTGCCAGGCCAGCCGCCGGGCCGCCACCGCCAGGCCGCGCGCCAGCAGGGCTTCGAGCAGCACCCAGAGCAGCAGCGCATAGAGGGTATCGATCAGCCGACCGCTGAGCTTGAGCGCGGTGTAGTAGTAGCCGGCGAAGATCGCCGCCATCAGCAGCAGCGGCAGCAGGGTGATCAGGGCGCCCAGTATTTTGCGCAGCGGCGGCACCCGGTGGCTCTGCGGACCCCGGAACATCAGGCGGGCCAGCAGCCAGGTGAGCAGGGCAAAACCGGCAAGCAGCAACAGCACGCCCAGCACGTCCTGATCGAACACGCCCGGCTGATCCTGGGCGAAGGCCACCACGCCGACCAGCACCAGCAGCACGATGCTCAGCCAGCGTATCTGCCGGTGCAGGAATCTCACCTGCGTGGGACTCCAGCCGAAATGCCGTTCGGCCACGCCACCCGGGGCGAGCAACTGATAGGCGGTGTACAGCACCAGCCAGGCGCCGGCCATGGCAAGCAGCGTGGCGCCGAGGTGAATATTCTGGCCACGCGCGTCGATCTGCAGCGCGTAGCCGGCCAGGGCCAGCATCAGGCTGCCGGGCAATGCCTGCAGCAGGCTGAGCAGGATGGCCAGCGGCGTGTGGCGCTGGCTGTCGCGCTCCATCTGGCCGATGTCCGCGTGCAGCGCCTGCAGCTTGCGGCGCCACAGGTTGCGCTGAGCGACCAGCACCGCGCTGAGCAGCAGCGGCAGGAACACCCAGGGTCGGGTCAACAGTCCGCCGACCAGTTCGCGCACGGCGCCCTGCCAGTCCAGGTCGGCGGTCTGCTCGATCAGCCGGGTTGGCAGGCGCTTCCACCAGTCCGGGTTCAGCGGGGGATGGCTGGGAATCCAGAACAGCTGCTCTTCCAGAGTGCTGCTCAGGCGGCCGGCCAGATCACGCAACTGCCGCTGGTTGAGCTGCAGGCTGACGGCTTCGCCGAGCAGCACATTGAGTTCACGGGTCAGGCGGTTGGCCAGTTCGGCTCGGCTGCTCATCAGCTCCAGCAGGGCGCTGCGCAGTCGCGCATCGGAGGGGTCGCCGCTGTCGGCGATCAGCGTGTCGACCAGCTTCTGCGGGTTGGCCAGCTGTTCGCGGTCCTGGTTGAGCTCGAACTGGTAGAGACGGATGTCGGCGATCTCGTCCGCCAGTTTGCCGTCCACCGCCACCTGCGGCAGGCGGCGCTTCTGTTCCATGAGGATCTGCGCCAACAGCAGGCTGCCCTTGAGCGCCTCGATCTGCTCGCCCAGCACCTGCTCGCTCTGGGTCAGGCTCTCCAGGCGCTGGCGGGTGCGCAGGTTGGCCTGGGTCACCTCGTTGAGACGGTCGGTGGTGCGCAGCAGGTGATCGGTCAGTTTCAGGTTGTGGGCGGTTTCCTGGGCCAGCAGGCGGTCCGGGCTGGCGCGGCGGGCTTCCTGGGTGGCCTGCTCGCGGGTCTGTTCGGACTGCGCCAGACGCTTGCGGTTGATCAGCGCCTGCAGGCCGAAGATTTCCTGCTCGATGCGCTCGATGCGCGCGGTGAGCAGCTCGCGGCGCTGGCTGCCCAGCTCCAGCAGGGTGTCGTTGGCGGCCAGGGCGCGACGGTTCAGCTCGTTGCCCAGCGTCAGGGCGGCCAGCTCGGCATTCAGCAGATCACGGTGTTCGCTGTCCAGCGGCTGGCCGCCCAGGCGGCCTTCCTTGAACGCCACCTGCAATTGCTGCATGCGCGCCTGGTTGCTGCTGATGTCGGTCTGTGCCCGTTCCGGGCGGGTCTGGGCATTGATGATCAGGATGTTGGCGGCGGTCAGTTCCTGCTGCCACTCGGTGAGCTGCTGATTGCGCGCTTCAAGGAATAGTTCCAGTTCGACGATATCGGCGTCGGCCTGTTCCCGCGCCGGATCGCTGTGCGGCCTGGCCTGGAGTGTCTCGTAGGCGCGCTGCGCCGCGCTGATCTGTTCGGGCGCGCTGACCAGTTCCTGTTCCAGGCTTGCGAGGCGGGTGCGCAGTTCGTCCTGGCGGATCAGCTGCGCAAGCGTCTGCTCAAGGGTCTGCTGCAGCCGTAGCTGCTCGTTTTCCGGCAGCTTGCGCTCCGGCAGGGCGGCCAGGGCAGCCTCGACGGTTTCCCGGCTGGGCGGCTCGGCGGCATGCAGGGGGAGGCAGACACACAGCAGGAGCAGCAGCGAACGGATCAGGAGCATGGCTGAACAGCATCGGGGAGTTGGGGCCGGGGCGCCGGCCCTCGGGCTAGAAGGAAAGCCCCGGCGGCAGGGACTTGCTGCCCTCGGGGAATTTCAGGCCGACCTTGCGGATGCGCGCGCCATCCATCTGCGCCACGGTCCAGGTCAGACCGTTCCATTCGACCTGATCGCCTACCACGGGTTCGCTGCCCAGGCGGCGGGCGATGAACTGGCCCAGCGGCATGTCGCCTTCTTCATCTTGCAGGGCCAGGCCATAGACGGCCGCCACCGCGCCGAGTTCCGCCGAGCCTTCAAGGATGAAGTCGCCGAAGAAGTGCAGGTCCTTGCCGCGCTTGGGCGGTTCGCTGAACAGCGTGCCGAGGCCCGGCAGATTCTGTTCCTGACCGACCACACACAGGATGTCGCCGACCTGCAGCGTGGTGCTGCCGCTGGGGTGCAACAGCTGCTGGCCACGGAACAGGGCGGCGATACGGGTGCCTTCCGGCATATTCAGCGCGCGCAGCGGCTGGTTGATGTACCACTTCTTTTCGCCCAGGCGGTAGACGAACAGCTCCCAGGGGCTGGTGGGATGCACTTCCAATCCGGTGCGGGAAATCGGCGAAGGCGCCGGCGGGACCTCCACTCGCGCCTTGCGGGCCGCCCAGGGCAGGGTGCTGCCCTGCAGCAGCAGCGACACCAGCACGATGAAGAAGGCAACATTGAAGAACAGCTGGGCATTATCCAGCCCGGCCATCAGCGGGAACACCGCCAGAATCACCGGCACCGCGCCACGCAGGCCGATCCAGGAAATGAAGGCGCGCTCGCGCAGGTTGAAACCCCGGAACGGCAGCAGGCCGATGAACACCGAGATCGGCCGGGCGAACAGAATCATCCACAGCGACAGCAACAACGCCGGCACGGCGATCGGCAGCAGCTCGCTGGGCGTGAGCAGCAGGCCGAGCACCAGGAACATGCCGATCTGGCTCAGCCAGGCCAGGCCATCGAACATGTGCAGGATGCCGTGGCGGTTGCGGATTGGCCGGTTGCCCAGCAGCAGGCCGCAGACGTACACGGCGAGAATGCCGCTGCCGCCGATGGCGCCGGCGATGGCGAAGGTCATGATGCCGCCACTGACCGCCAGCAACGGGTAGAGGCCGCTGGCAACCTCGACGCGGTTGATCAGTTGCAGCAGCAGCCAGCCGGAGGCCAGGCCGAGCAGGGTGCCCAGGCCGAACTGGGTGAGCAGACTGACAAAAAAGGGCAGGCCGAAATTGCTTTCGCCGGTGGCGATCATGGCGATCAGCGACACGGTGAGGAACATGGCCATCGGGTCGTTGCTGCCCGATTCGATTTCCAGGGTCGGTCCGACCCGCTCGTTCAGGCCCTTGCCATTGAGCAGGTTGAACACCACGGCGGCGTCGGTGGAGCCGACGATGGCACCGATCAGCAGGCCTTCGAGCAGCGACAGGTTGAACAGCCAGGCGGCGGCGATGCCGGTCAGGCCAGCGGTGATCATCACGCCGAAGGTGGCCAGCGACAGGGCCGGCCACAGCGCCACGCGGAAGGTGGCGGCGCGGGTGCGCATGCCGCCGTCGAGCAGGATGACCGCCAGGGCCAGGTTGCTGACCAGGTAGGCCAGCGAATAGTTGTTGAAGACGATGCCGCCAATGCCGTCGACGCCGGCCAGCATGCCCACGGCCAGGAAGATGACCAGCACCGGGATGCCGATGCGGGTGGAAAAGGAGCTCACCAGGATGCTGCAGACCACCAGAAGCGCGCCAACTAAAAACAGGCTGTTGATGGTGCTGGCGTCCAAAGCGTCGCTCCTGTCGTCTGAGGTGAAAAGGCGAAGGACGACGCTATGTCAATAAGCCCTCGAATATCAAGCGCTTAATGCAATATGGAGGCCATATTGTCACAGCATGTTCGGCAGGCCCTCCGCCAGCAGGCGGGTCAACGCCTCTGCGGGCAGGCCGTTGCGGTTGCCCACATGTTGTCCCGACCAGAGTGGCGAGCAGGCATCGCGATTGCGACGTTCGGCCGCCGCGCGCAGCGGGCCGATGGCATTGCCGGCCAGCGGGAACGGCGAAATTCCATCGGGACGCGGACCCAGGGTTTCGATCAGGCGATTGACGATGCCGCGCGCCGGACGGCCGCTGAACAGGGTGGTGAGTTCGGTGTGGCGCGCCGCGTCACTGCCGAGGGCCGTGCGGTGCAGGGTGCTGGTGTTGGCTTCCGGACACAGCAGGTAGGCGGTGCCGATCTGCGCGCCCTGGGCGCCGAGGGCCAGCGCGGCACGCACGCCGCGGGCATCGGCAATGCCGCCGGCGGCGATGACCGGCACGTTCAAGGCATCGGCCAGTTGCGGCACCAGCGCGAAGGTGCCGAGCTGGCGACCCAGTTCCAGGGACAGGAAATGCCCGCGATGGCCGCCGGCTTCCAGGCCCTGGGCAATCACCGCATCGGCCCCGTGTGCCTGCAGCCACAGACCTTCCTCCAGCGTGGTGGCGCTGGCCAGGATGCGCGCACCGGTGGCCTGGACGCGCTCCAGCAGCTCGGGCGCCGGCAGGCCGAAGTGGAAGCTGACCACTGCCGGGCGATGGCGCTCGACGATGTCGGCCATCGCGGCGCTGAACGGCTGGCGACCGGGACCGTCGGGAATGCTTGCCGGATCGACGTCGAACTCTTTGTAGAACGGTGCCAGCAGGGCGCGCCAATGCTGTTCACGCGAGGCGTCCGGCGCCGGTGGCGTGTGGGCGAAGAAATTCACGTTATAGGGCTGGTCGGTCAACGCCTTGAGCTTGTCCAACTCGGCATCCAGTGCCTCGGGGGTAAGCAGCGCGGCCGGCAGCGCGCCGAGACCGCCGGCCAGGCAGACGGCGGCGGCCAGGTGGTGATCCTGGGAGCCGGCCATGGGGGCCTGGAGAATCGGCAGGCGGCAACCGAGCAGGGTGGTCAGGGCGTTCATTGCTGAAGGGCTCCGTGTGAACGAAGAGTGGAGAGGCCGGGCACCGCCCACATCCAGCCCAGCGACCAGATGAAGGCGCCCAGACCCAGGGCGAAACTCTGCACCAGGGTGCCGCCGGCCTGCAGCCACAGCTCGGCCAGCCATGGGCCGGAAAGCTGCGCGCCGCCATACAGGGTAATCAGCGCGGCCGACAGGCGCGGCCCCTGATGCGGTTGCAGGCTGCGCGCCAGACGCTGGGTGAGCAATACGCTGCCGATGAAGCCGCCGCCGACCAGCGCCGCGCAGAGCAGCACGCCGGTGGCGTTCGGCAGCAGTAGCGGTGCCGCGCAGCCGATGCCCTGCAGCGCATAGGTGCCGAACAGCGCCCCCCGGTCGCCCAGGTGTGCGCCCAGGTAATTCCAGGTCGGCACCGAGAGCAGGCAGGCAAAGGCGGTCCACAGCCAGACCTGGCTGATCAGCGGGTCGCCGGCCGGCAGCAACTGATTGGCCAGCGTCGGCAGAAAGGTCATCGGCAGGATGTAGCCCAGCCCGGCGCCGGCATAGGCCATGAACAGCGGTGTACTGGCGCGGTCGAACAGCCGTCGCGAAGGCGGCGCGGCATCGCTGCGCGGCGCGGCCGGCGGGATATGCAGGCGCAGCAGCAACAGGCAGCTGAGCAGGGCCAGCGGCACGGCCAGCGCCGCCATAGGCCACCAGCGCGCCGCGCCGCGCAGCAGCTCGGCGGGCGCCTCGGCCAGCCAGCTGGTCAGCAGCAGCCCGGCGGCGAAACCGAGATAGACCAGCCCGCTCAGCGTGGCGCGGCCGCGCTGCGCCAGCCATTCCAGCACCAGCGCCGGGGCCAGGACGAACACCAGGCCGTTGCTGATGCCGTTGGCCAGGCGCAGCAGCAACAGGCCGAACACATCGTCGCAGACGCCCTGCGCCAGGGTGATTGCGGCGTTGCCGAGCAGCGCCAGCGGCAGCGCGATGCGCAGGCGTTGCGGCGCGGCCAGCAGCAGCGCCAGCAAGGCGCCAAGCAGATAGCCGATGTAGTTCCAGGTGGCCAGCCGCGCGCCCTGTTCGAGGCTCAGCAGGCCATCGGCAAGCAGGTGCGGCAGCAGCGGGGTATAGGCGAAACGGCCCAGGGCATGGACAACGACCAGGGCGGCGCTGCCGGCGAACAGGGCGAGGAAAATCTGGCGGGGAGAAGCGGCTGGCATTTTCTTGTACTTCCTAGGGCAACCATGATCGCCACCTTAGCCGTTGCTCAGGGCGGATCGTTAGTGAAAAATCCTGAGCCTTGCTTTCACTTTGGATGAAAACCCTTGGCCACTTGGGAACGCCTAAATCCCTATTTGTTGCGACACTTTCTGGCCATCAGCCGCGCGGGCTCGCTCAGCGGTGCGGCAAAAAGCCTGCACTGCGTGCCGTCCAACGTCTCGGCCCGGCTGCGCCAGCTGGAAGAACCGTTGGGTGTGTCAGCC
>DATJDB010000058.1:0-15908 GCA_035497635.1 Pseudomonas sp.
GGTGCGCCCATGATCGGGCTCTTTGCCAGGCACCTTGCCGGGCGCTTCGGCCTGGTACTGGCGCTGTTTGCGCTGATGGTGGCCGCCGTCGCCTGGCGCATCGTCGATCTGCATGTATTCGAGCAGGACTTTCTGCAAAACCAGGGCGACGCCCGCAGCGTGCGGCACATCCCCATTCCAGCCCATCGCGGGGTCATCACCGACCGGAACGGTGAGCCGCTGGCGGTGAGCACGCCGGTTTCTACCCTGTGGGCCAATGGTCGTGAGCTGGGTGAGGCAGCCGAGCGCTGGCCGCAGCTGGCCCAGGCGCTGGGCCAGAACCCGCAGAAGCTCGCCGAGCGTCTGCGCAAGTCGACCGATCGAGACTTCCTCTATCTGGTGCGGGGCGTGACCCCCGAGCAGGGCGAGGCGGTAATGGCGCTGAAGATTCCGGGCGTCTACCACATGGAAGAATATCGCCGCTTCTATCCGGCGGGCGAGGTGGCGACCCATGTGGTGGGTTTCACCGATGTGGACGATGTGGGCCGCGAGGGCATCGAGCTGGCTTTCGATGAGTGGCTGGCCGGCGCGCCGGGTCAGCGCCAGGTCATCAAGGACCGACGCGGCCAGGTAGTGCGCGATGGTGATGTGGTGCGCAACGCCAAGCCGGGCGGCAACCTCGAACTGTCCATCGACATGCGCCTGCAATACCTGGCGCATCGGGAGCTGCGCAACGCCCTGCACGAATTCGGCGCCCGCGCCGGCAGCCTGGTGATGGTCGACGTGAAGAGCGGCGAAATCCTCGCCATGGTCAACCAGCCCACCTACAACCCCAACAACCGCAAGCAGCTCGACCCGGCGGCCATGCGCAACCGCGCGATGATCGATGCCTTCGAGCCGGGCTCCACCGTCAAGCCGTTCACCATCGCGGCAGCCCTGGGCACCGGCCGCTGGCAACCAGACTCGGTGGTCGATACTACGCCCGGCTGGATGCGCCTGGGCCGCTACACCATCCGCGACGTATCGCGTGGCGGCCAGCTCGACCTCACCGGCATCCTCAAGAAATCGAGCAATATCGGCATCAGTAAGATCGCCCTGGATATCGGCGCCGCTCCGGTGCACGCGATGATGAGTTCGGCGGGCTTCGGCCAGGTCACCGGCCTGGCCTTTCCCGGCGAGCGTGCCGGCGTGCTGCCCAATCACCGTGTCTGGAACGAGGCGGAAACCGCCACCCTGGCGTATGGCTATGGCCTGTCGGTGACCGCCGTGCAACTGGCCCATGCCTATGCGGCGCTGGGCAACGAAGGCCGCAGTGTACCGCTGTCGCTGATGCGGCGTGGCCGGCCCGAGGGCGGCCATCAGGTCGTGGACCCGGCCATCGCCCGCGAAGTGCTGCACATGCTGCGCGCCGTGGTGGAGGAGCCGGGTGGCGGTGGCACGCGCGCCCAGGTGCCCGGCTACCAGGTTGGCGGCAAGAGCGGCACGGCCAAGAAGGTCTCCAGCTCCGGCGGCTACACCGACGATGCCTACCGTTCGTTCTTCGCCGGTCTGGCACCGCTCAGCAACCCGCGCATCGCCGCCGTGGTGGTCATCGACGAACCCAGCAAGGGCGGCTACTACGGCGGACTGGTTTCGGCGCCGGTGTTCGGTCGTGTCATGGCCGGTGCCCTGCGCCTGATGAACATTGCTCCCGACAACCTGCCGGCGGCGGAACGTGCCGCTGGCGGCACCCCCGGCAAAGGAGGGCGCAGCTGATGCCCATGCCGCTCAATCAACTGCTTCCCCAGGCCCGCTCCGCGACCCTGATCCGTGAACTGACCCTGGACAGCCGCAAGGTGCGTCCGGGCGATCTGTTTCTGGCTGTGCCCGGCATCAGCCTGGACGGTCGTGCGCATATCGCCGACGCCCTGGCCCGTGGTGCGGCCGCCGTGGCGTACGAATCTGAAGATGCGCCGCCGCTACTACCGACGGATATCGAACTGCTGCCGGTGCGTGGCCTGGCCGGCCAGCTGTCGGCCATCGCCGGACGTTTCTATGGCGAGCCGAGCCGCAGCCTCAACCTGATCGCCGTCACCGGCACCAACGGCAAGACCAGTGTCAGCCAGTTGCTGGCCCAGGCGTTGGATCTGCTCGGTCAGCGCTGCGGCGTCATCGGCACCCTGGGCACCGGTTTCCACGACGCGTTGGAAAGCGGGCGGCACACCACGCCCGATCCCCTCGCGGTACAGGCGACCCTGGCCCGACTGCATCGGGCCGGCGCCAAGGCGGTGGCCATGGAAGTGTCCTCCCACGGCCTGCAACAGGGCCGGGTTGCCGCGGTGGCCTTCGACATCGCGGTATTCACCAACCTGTCCCGCGACCATCTGGATTACCACGGCAGCATGGATGCCTATGGTGCCGCCAAGGCGCGCCTGTTCGACTGGCCCGGGTTGGCCTGCCGGGTGATCAATCTCGACGATGCGTTCGGCCGCGAACTGGCTGCGCGCCCCGGCGCCCGGCTGCTCGGCTACAGCCTGGACGATGCCGGCGCCGCCGTGCATTGCCGCAACATCCGCTTCGATGATCAGGGTGTCAGCGCAGAGTTGATCACGCCGCACGGCCGGGGCCTGCTGCGCAGTAGCCTGCTGGGCCGCTTCAACCTCAGCAACCTGCTGGCGGTGATCGCCGCGTTGCTGGCCATGGAATATTCGCTGGACGACATCCTGCGTGCGCTGCCCCGTCTGCAAGGGCCGATCGGTCGTATGCAGCGCCTGGGGGGAAGCGCCAAGCCGCTGGTGGTGGTGGATTACGCCCACACGCCGGATGCCCTGGAAAAGGTCCTCGAAGCCCTGCGACCCCACGTCAAGGGTCGCCTGCTGTGCCTGTTCGGCTGCGGCGGCGATCGCGATCGCGGCAAGCGCCCGCTGATGGCGGCGGTGGCCGAGCGCCTGGCCGATGGCGTGCTGGTCACCGATGACAATCCGCGCAGCGAAGCGCCGCTGGCGATTCTCGACGAGATCCGTGGCGGCTTTGCTCATCCCGAGGTGGTGCGCTTCGTGTCCGGCCGTGGCGAGGCGATTGCCCAACTGATCGCCGAAGCCGGCGCCGACGATGTGCTGCTGCTGGCGGGCAAGGGCCATGAGGATTACCAGGAAATCGCCGGTGTGCGTCAGCCGTTTTCCGACCTGGACGAAGCCGCCGCTGCGCTGGCGCGCTGGGAGGCCGTCCATGCTTGAAGCCCTGCGCCTGAGCCAACTGACCGAGCCGCTGCAAGGACGCCTGAAGCACGGCGATGCAAGCTTCGCTTCGGTGTCCACCGACAGCCGCGCCATTCAGCCCGGGCAACTGTTCGTGGCGCTGGTCGGACCGCGCTTCGATGGGCACGCCTACCTGGCCGACGTGGCGGCCAAGGGCGCTGCGGCCGCGCTGGTTTCCCGTGTGGTTCCCGGGGTTGATCTGCCGCAACTGGTAGTGGCCGATACCCACCTGGCGCTGGGACTGCTAGGCGCGCTCAACCGCGACGCGTTCCGCGCGCCACTGGCCGCCATCACCGGCTCCAGTGGCAAGACCACCATCAAGGAAATGCTCGCCAGTATCCTGCGCGCCGGCCTGCACGGCCCGGTGCTGGCCACCCGTGGCAATCTGAACAATGACCTCGGCGTGCCGCTGACCCTGCTGGAGCTGGCGCCGGAGCATGTCGCCGCGGTCATCGAGCTGGGTGCCAACCATCCGGGCGAGATTGCCTACACGGTGGGCCTGGCTCGCCCACACGTGGCCATCATCAGCAATGCCGGCAATGCCCACGTCGGAGAATTCGGCGGCCCGGAAAAGGTCGTCGAGGCCAAGGGCGAGATTCTTGACGGTCTGGCAACTGACGGCGTGGCGGTGTTCAACCTCGACGATGCCGCGTTCCCGATCTGGCGCCAGAGAGCCGGCGCCCGTCGTGTGCTGGCTTTTTCCCTCGAGGCGGAGCGGGCCGATATTCGTGCATCAGACCTGCGTCGCGATGCGCGCGGTTGCATGGCCTTCCATTTGCATACCCCGTCTGGCAGCACGTCGGTGCAACTCAATCTGCTGGGCAGACACAATGTGGCCAATGCGTTGGCTGCGGCGGCTACGGCCCATGCACTGGGGATTCCCCTCGAATTCATTCGTTCGGGCCTGGAGCAGCTGCAGCCGGTCAAGGGCCGCACTGTGGCGCAACTGACCCCCAGCGGGCTGAGAATCATCGACGACAGCTACAACGCCAATCCTCTGTCGATGTGCGCGGCGGTCGATATACTCGCCGGTTTTTCCGGTCGCCGGCTGCTGGTGCTGGGCGACATGGGCGAACTCGGCGACTGGGCCGAGGAAGGACATCGTCAGGTGGGTGCGTATGCGGTTGGCAAGGTGGATGGCCTGTATGCCGTGGGACCGTTGATGGCGCATGCCGTGGCGGCTTTTGGTGAAGGTGCGAAACATTTTGCCGACCAGCAAGGTCTGATCGACGCTCTGCGCCAGGAGGCACAGGGCGAAACCACGCTTTTGATCAAGGGTTCGAGAAGTGCGGCAATGGACAAGGTCGTCGCCGCGTTGTACGAGCCCGAGGAGAATCCTTGATGCTTCTGCTCCTGGCAGAGTACCTGCAACAGTTTTACAAAGGTTTTGCCGTCTTCCAGTACCTGACCCTGCGCGGCATGCTCGGGGTGCTCACCGCACTGGTGCTGGCCCTGTGTCTTGGGCCCTGGATGATTCGCACCCTGCAGCTGCGCCAGATCGGCCAGGCCGTGCGTACCGATGGTCCGCAGTCGCACCTGTCCAAGAAGGGCACGCCGACCATGGGCGGCGCGCTGATCCTCTCCGCCATCACCATCAGCACCCTGCTGTGGGCCGACCTGTCCAACCGCTATGTGTGGGTGGTGCTGGCCGTGACCCTGCTGTTCGGCGCGGTCGGCTGGGTGGATGACTACCGCAAGGTGATCGAAAAGAATTCGCGTGGCCTGCCGAGCCGCTGGAAATACTTCTGGCAATCGGTGTTCGGTCTGGGCGCGGCGGTATTCCTGTACGTCAGCGCCGAGAACCCGATCGAGACCACCTTCATCCTGCCTTTCATCAAGGACGCCGTGCTGCCGCTGGGCCTGGGCTTCATCGTGCTGACCTATTTCGTGATCGTCGGCTCCAGCAACGCGGTGAACCTCACCGATGGTCTGGATGGCCTGGCCATCATGCCGACCGTGCTGGTCGGCGGCGCGCTGGGCATCTTCTGCTACCTGTCCGGCAACGCCAACTTTGCCCAGTACCTGCTGATTCCTTATGTGCCGGGCGCGGGCGAGCTGATCGTGTTTTGCAGTGCGCTGATCGGCGCCGGCCTGGGCTTTCTGTGGTTCAACACCTATCCGGCCCAGGTGTTCATGGGCGATGTCGGCGCGCTGGCCCTCGGTGCCGCGCTGGGCACCATCGCGGTGATCGTCCGCCAAGAGATCGTGCTGTTCATCATGGGTGGCGTGTTCGTCATGGAAACCCTGTCGGTGATGATCCAGGTCGCCTCTTTCAAGCTGACCGGCAAGCGCGTGTTCCGCATGGCGCCGATCCACCACCACTTTGAATTGAAAGGCTGGCCCGAGCCCCGGGTGATCGTGCGCTTCTGGATCATCACGGTGGTCCTGGTGCTGATCGGTCTTTCCAGCCTGAAGCTGCGTTGAGGCGCCGTATGTCATGAGCCTGATCGCTTCCGACCAATTCCGCATCGTTGTCGGCCTCGGCAAGAGCGGCATGTCCCTGGTGCGCCATCTGGCGCGCCGGGGTTTGCCGTTTGCGGTGGCCGATACCCGCGCCAATCCGCCCGAGCTGGAAACCCTGCGTCGCGATTTCCCGCAAATCGAGGTGCGCTGCGGCGCGCTGGATGTGGACTTCCTCTGCCGTGCCAGCGAGCTGCTGGTCAGCCCCGGCCTGGCGCTGGCCACGCCGGTGCTGCAGCAGGCCGCCGCGCGGGGCGTGAAGCTGTCCGGCGACATCGAACTGTTCGCGCGCGAAGCCAAGGCGCCGATCATTGCGATTACCGGTTCCAACGCCAAGAGCACCGTCACCACCCTGGTGGGCGAGATGGCTGCGGCGGCCGGCAAGAAGGTAGCGGTGGGCGGCAACCTGGGCACGCCGGCGCTGGATCTGCTGGCCGACGATGTCGAGCTGTACGTGATCGAGCTGTCCAGCTTCCAGCTGGAGACCACCGACGGGCTGAACGCCGAAGTGGCCACCTGCCTGAACGTCAGCGAAGACCACATGGATCGCTACGCCGACCTGCAGGCCTATCACCTGGCCAAGCACCGGGTGTTTCGCGGCGCCCGGCAGGTGGTGATCAATCGTGACGACGCGCTGTCCCGTCCGCTGGTTGCCGACCAGTTGCCATGCTGGACCTTCGGTGTCGGCAAGCCGGATTTCCGCGGCTTCGGCCTGATCGAGGAAAACGGCGAAAAATGGCTGGCCTTCCAGTTCGAGCCGCTGATGCCGGCCCGCGAGCTGAAGGTTCGTGGCGCCCATAACCAGTCGAATGCGCTGGCCGCGCTGGCCCTGGGTCACGCGGTGGGTCTGGCGTTCGAACCGATGCTGGCGACCCTGAAAACCTTCGCCGGTCTGCCGCATCGCTGCCAGTGGCTGCGCGAGCGCGGTGGGGTGAATTACTACGACGATTCCAAGGCCACCAACGTCGGCGCCGCATTGGCCGCTATCGAGGGGCTGGGTGCGGATATCGACGGCAGGCTGGTACTGATCGCCGGCGGCGACGGCAAGGGCGCTGACTTCACTTCGCTGCGCGGTCCGGTGGCGCAGCATTGTCGCGCCGTGGTGCTGCTGGGTCGCGACGCCGGGCTGATTGCCGATGCGCTGGGCGATGCCGTGCCACAAGTACGGGTCGCCAGCCTGGACGAGGCGGTACAGCGCTGCGCCGAACGGGCCGAACCGGGCGACGCGGTGCTGCTGTCGCCGGCTTGTGCCAGCCTGGACATGTTCAAGAGCTTCGAGGAGCGCGGCCGACTGTTCGCCGCCGCCGTGGAGGCGCTGCCGACATGCTGACCTTCCTGCGCCCGTCGCCATCACCACTGTTCAGTCGCCGGGGCGTCGATCTCGACCTGCCGTTGCTGCTGGGCTGCCTGGTGCTGCTCGGGCTCGGACTGGTGATGGTCACCTCGGCGTCTTCGGAAGTGGCCGCCGCCCAGGCAGGCGGGGCGCTGCACTACGGCATGCGGCAGGCCAGCTTCTTGCTCATTGGCCTGCTGGCCGGTGTCCTGGTGCTGATGGTTCCGGTAGCGACCTGGCAACGCCTCGGCTGGCTGCTGCTGGCTGCAGCCTTTGTGCTGCTGGTGCTGGTGCTGATGGTCGGTCGCGAGATCAACGGCTCCATCCGCTGGATTCCCCTGGGGCCGCTGAATCTGCAGGCTTCGGAAGTCGCGAAAGTGTTCGTGGTCGTCTACCTGGCCGGCTACCTGGTGCGCCGCCAGGAAGAAGTGCGGGAAAGCTGGAGCGGCTTTCTGAAACCCATCGCCGTGCTGATTCCCATGGCCGTGCTGCTGCTGCTCGAACCCGACTTCGGCGCCACCGTGGTGCTGCTCGGCGCGGCGGCCGGCATGCTGTTCCTCGGTGGCGTGGGCCTGGTGCGTTTCGGCCTGTCCGCCGGCCTGGCAGTCGGCGTGGTCTGGCTGCTGGTCAAGACACAGCCCTACCGGGTGGCGCGCCTGACCACCTTCACCGATCCCTGGTCCGACCAGTTCGGCGCCGGTTACCAGCTGACCCAGGCGCTGATCGCCTTCGGGCGTGGCGAATGGTTCGGTGTCGGGCTGGGCAACAGCATCCAGAAACAGTTCTATCTGCCCGAAGCGCATACCGATTTTGTGTTCGCCATCCTCGCCGAGGAGCTGGGCATGATCGGCGCGCTGGCGACCCTGGCGCTGCTGGTGTTCGTCTGCCTGCGGGCGCTGTACATCGGCCTGTGGGCCGAGCAGGCCAAACAGCATTTCGCCGCCTACGTGGCCTACGGCCTGGCGATCCTGTGGATCGGCCAGATTCTCATCAACATCGGCGTGAACGTCGGCCTGCTGCCGACCAAGGGCCTGACCCTGCCGTTCCTCAGTTACGGCGGCAGTTCCCTGATGATCTGCTGCGTCAGCCTGGCGATGCTGCTGCGCATCGACTGGGAACGTCGGCAACTGCTGGGCGGGGAAGAAGAAATCAGCGAGACGGATCTTGCCGACGAAGGAGTGAATCATGCCCGGTAATGTCCTGATCATGGCCGGCGGCACCGGGGGACATGTGTTCCCGGCGCTGGCCTGCGCCCGTGAATTCCAGGCGCGCGGCTATCAGGTGCACTGGCTGGGCACGCCGCGTGGCATCGAGAATCGCCTGGTGCCCGAGGCCGGTCTGCCGCTGCATCTGATCCGCGTCGGCGGTCTGCGCGGCAAGGGTGCCACGGCCCTGCTCAAGGCGCCGTTCGAGATCTTCGGCGCGCTGCTGCAGGCGCGGCGCATTGTTCGTCAGCTCAAGCCGGTCTGCGTGCTGGGCATGGGCGGCTATGTCACCGGCCCGGGTGGCCTGGCCGCGCGCCTGGCGGGTGTGCCGCTGATCATCCATGAGCAGAACGCTGTTGCCGGCACCGCCAATCGCCTGCTGGCGCGTTTTGCCCGGCGCATCTGCGAAGCCTTTCCGAATACCTTCCCGGCCAGCGCCAAGCGTCGCAGCACCGGCAACCCGGTGCGTGCCGAAGTGTTCGCCGTACCGGCGCGCGCCGCATTGCTCGGTCGTCAGGCCAACCTGCTGGTACTGGGCGGCAGCCTGGGCGCCGAGCCGCTGAACAAGCTGATTCCGACGGCGCTTTCGCACCTGCTGGCCGCCGAGCGGCCCGCCGTGGTGCACCAGACCGGCGCTGCGCATGCCGAGATCACCCAGACCCGCTACGCCGAAGCCAACGTGCAGGCCCACGTGGTGCCCTTCATCGAAGACATGGCCGGCGCCTACGCCTGGGCCGACCTGGTGATCTGCCGCGCCGGTGCGCTGACCGTCAGCGAACTGGCCGCCGCCGGGCTGCCGTCCTTCCTGGTGCCGTTGCCGCACGCCATCGACGATCACCAGAGCCGCAACGCCGAATTCCTGGCACGCGAGGGCGCCGCCGTCCTGCTGCCGCAAGCCACTACTGATGCGGCCGGACTGGCCGCACAGCTCAACGAGGTACTGATGCAACCGCAACGACTCGAGGCCATGGGCGTCGCCGCCCGGACGTTGGCCAAGCCGAATGCCACTCGCGAGGTGGTGGACATCTGCCTGGAGGTGGCCCGTGGCTAAGTCGCCCGCCGCCGCCAAGGCTGAAGTACGGCGCATGCGTCGCATCCGTCGCATCCATTTCGTCGGCATCGGCGGAGTCGGCATGTGCGGCATCGCCGAGGTGCTGCTCAACCTCGGCTACGAAGTCTCCGGCTCGGATATCAAGCACTCGCCGGTCACCGCGCGCCTGGAAGGCTTCGGCGCCCAGGTGTTCATCGGCCACCAGGCCGAGAACGTCGAGGAAGCGGACGTGCTGGTGGTGTCCAGCGCCATCAACCACAGCAACCCGGAAGTGGCCCGCGCGCTGGAGCGTCGTATTCCGGTGGTGCCGCGCGCCGAGATGCTCGCCGAGCTGATGCGTTATCGCCACGGTATCGCCGTAGCCGGCACGCACGGCAAGACCACCACCACCAGCCTGCTGGCTTCGGTGTTCGCCGCCGCCGGCCTGGATCCGACCTTCGTGATTGGCGGCAAGCTGACCGCCGCCGGCACCAATGCGCAGCTGGGCGGCAGCCGCTATCTGATCGCCGAGGCGGACGAGAGCGACGCCAGCTTCCTGCATTTGCAGCCGATGGTCTCGGTGGTCACCAACATCGACGCCGACCACATGAGCACCTATGAAGGCGACTTCAACAAGCTGAAGAAGACCTTCATCGATTTCCTACACAACCTGCCGTTCTATGGCCTGGCTGTGCTGTGCATCGACGATCCGGTGGTGCGCGAGATTCTGCCGCAGGTCGGTCGGCCGACCATCACCTACGGTTTCACCGAGGACGCCGACCTGCGCGCCGTCGACATCCGCCAGGAAGGCATGCGCACGCATTTCACCGTGTTGCGCGAGGGCAAGGCGCCCATGCCGGTCACCGTCAACATGCCCGGCGTGCACAACGTGCTCAACGCGCTGGCGACGATCGCCATCGCCAGTGACGAAGGCGTTGACGACGACGCCATCATCGCCGGGCTGGAAGGCTTCCAGGGCGTCGGTCGCCGCTTCCAGGTCTATGACGAACTGCCGGTGGATGACGGCAGCGTGATGCTGGTCGACGACTACGGCCACCATCCGCGCGAAGTGGCGGCGGTGATCAAGGCGGTACGTGGCGGCTGGCCGGAGCGCCGGTTGGTGATGGTCTATCAGCCGCACCGTTTCACCCGTACCCGCGACCTGTACGAGGACTTCGTGCAGGTGCTGGCCGATGCCAACGTGCTGCTGCTGATGGAGGTCTACCCGGCCGGCGAGGAGCCGATTCCCGGCGCCGACAGCCGCAACCTGTGCCACAGCCTCCGCCAGCGCGGCCAGCTGGACCCCATCTATGTGGAGCGCGGCGCCGATCTGGCCCCGCTGCTCAAACCCCTGCTGCGCGCCGGCGACATCCTGCTCTGCCAGGGTGCCGGCGATATCGGTGGCCTCGCCCCGCAATTGACCAAGCACCCGTTGTTCGCCAAGGGCGAGGAGATCGCGCAATGACCAGCGCACTGTTGTCCACCCATGATCCCCGCGATTTCGGCCGAGTCGCCGTGCTGTACGGCGGACGTAGCGCCGAGCGTGAGGTGTCGCTGAAGTCCGGCGCGGCCGTGCTCCAGGCCCTGCGCGAGGCCGGGGTGGACGCCTTCGGCATCGATGTCGGCAGCGATCTGCTGGCGCGCCTGCAAGGCGAGAAAGTCGACCGTGCGTTCATCGTTCTGCATGGTCGCGGTGGTGAGGACGGCAGCATGCAGGGTTTGCTGGAGTGTCTGGGCATTCCCTACACCGGCAGCGGCGTGCTGGCCTCCGCACTGGCCATGGACAAGCTGCGCACCAAGCAGGTGTGGCAGAGCCTGGGGCTGTCGACGCCCCGGCATGCCGCGCTGACCTCTGTCGAAGACTGCCATGCGGCGGCGGCCGAACTGGGCTTCCCGCTGATGGTCAAGCCGGCCCATGAAGGCTCCAGCATCGGCATGGCCAAGGTGGGCAGCGTCGAGGCATTGGTTGCCGCCTGGCGCGAAGCCGCCCGCTTCGACTCGCAGGTACTGGTCGAGCAGTGGATCCAGGGACCGGAATTCACCATCGCGATGCTGCGTGGCGAGGTCCTGCCACCGATCGCGCTGGGTACGCCGAACAGCTTCTACGACTACGAAGCCAAGTACCTCTCCAACGACACCCAATACCGCATCCCCTGCGGCCTGAGCGCCGAGAAGGAAGCCGAGCTGCGCGAGCTGACCGCCCGCGCCTGCGCGGCGATCGGCACCCGTGGCTGGGCGCGTGCGGACGTGATGCAGGACCGTGACGGCCGTTTCTGGCTGCTGGAAGTGAACACCGTGCCGGGCATGACCGATCACAGCCTAGTGCCGATGGCCGCCCGTGCCGCCGGAGTGGATTTCCGGCAACTGGTGCTGACGATTCTTGCCGACAGCCTGGAGGCGCGTAGCTGACATGCTGAGCTTCCTGCTTCGTCATCAGCAACCCGGGCCCGGCCGCAAGCCGGCGCCCCGGGGCGCCAGCCGTCCGGTAGCCCGGACGCCGCTGAGCGCGCGCCTGCCGAAGCCGGATTTCAGCGCGCTCAAGCGCTTCACCTGGCCGCTGCTGCTGGTGGCGCTGCTGCTTGGTGGCGTTGCGCTGTTTCAGCAGCTGCAGCCGTATCTCGACCGGCCGATCACGCGCATCGGCATTGCCGGCAAGCTGGCGTTCACCGCGCCGGAGCAGGTCGAGCGGGTCATCGAGCCCTATGTCAGTACGCGCTTCTTTGGCGTGGATCTGGAAGGCCTGCGCGGGGATCTCGAAGCGCTGCCGTGGATCTCTCATGCCCAGGTACGCCGGGTGTGGCCGGACGAGGTGGAGATCGAACTGAACGAATACCTGCCCATCGCCCGCTGGGGCGATGGCGCGCTGCTCAACAACCGTGGCGAGGCTTATGCCTTCGAGGCCATCGAGCGTTACCGGCAGCTGCCGCAGTTGTCCGGGCCCGAGCGGGCGCGGCAGCGGATGATGCAGCAGTACCAGGTGCTCAGCCAGATGCTGCGGCCGCAGGGCTTCGCCATCGTGCGGCTGGAATTGCGTGAGCGGGGCAGCTGGTTCGCCACGCTGGAGACGAAAGACGGCGGACAGCGTATCGAGTTGCTGCTCGGCCGGGATCATGTCGTGGAGAAGGTCCGGCGCTTCCTGACCATTCATGACAAGACCCTCAGGGATCGGATTGCGAACATTGCACGCATCGACCTGCGGTATGCCAACGGCCTGGCGATCACCTGGCTCGCGCAGACCGATGTGGGCACACGGGCCGCCAATGGCGGCGCCGTGAATTAAGGAGAAGATGACAGTTATGTCTACTGTGCAGAGCGGCAAGATGATCGTCGGCCTGGACATCGGCACGTCCAAGGTGGTGGCGCTGGTGGGTGAAGTGCGCGAGGACGGCGGGTTGGAAATCGTCGGCATCGGCTCCCATCCGTCCCGGGGCCTGAAGAAGGGCGTGGTGGTGAATATCGAATCCACCGTGCAGTCCATTCAGCGCGCCGTGGAAGAGGCCCAGCAGATGGCCGGCTGCTACATCCATTCGGCCTATGTGGGGCTGGCCGGCAGTCACATTCGCAGCCTGAATTCCCACGGCATCGTGGCCATCCGCGATCGCGAGGTGACCCGCCCAGACCTGGACCGGGTGCTGGACGCCGCCCAGGCGGTGGCCATTCCCGCCGACCAGCGCGTGCTGCACACCCTGCCGCAGGATTACGTGGTGGATAACCAGGAAGGCGTGCGCGAACCGCTGGGCATGTGCGGCGTGCGCCTGGAAGCCAAGGTGCACGTGGTGACCTGCGCGGTGAATTCGGCGCAGAACATCGAGAAGTGTGTGCGTCGCTGTGGTCTGGAAGTTGACGACATCATTCTCGAACAACTGGCATCGGCCTATGCGGTATTGACCGAGGATGAAAAGGAACTGGGCGTTTGCCTGGTGGATATAGGTGGCGGCACTACGGATATCGCCATCTTTACCGAAGGAGCCATCCGTCATACCGCGGTTATCCCGATCGCTGGCGATCAGGTCACAAACGATATTGCCATGGCGTTGCGTACGCCAACCCAGTATGCCGAAGAGATCAAGATTCGGTATGCTTGCGCGCTTGCCAATCTGGCAGGTGCGGGTGAAACCATCAAAGTTCCCAGCGTGGGTGATCGCCCGCCGCGGGAATTGTCCCGCCAGGCCCTGGCCGAAGTGGTGGAGCCTCGTTACGACGAGCTGTTCACTTTGATCCAGGCCGAACTTCGCCGCAGCGGATATGAAGACATGATTCCCGCTGGAATCGTGCTTACCGGTGGTACGGCGAAGATGGAGGGGGCTGTAGAACTGGCGGAAGAAATCTTTCATATGCCGGTACGCCTGGGAGTTCCGCATGGCGTCAAGGGACTGATCGATGTTGTGCGCAATCCCATTTATTCAACGGGCGTGGGCCTGCTGCTGTACGGTCTGAAAAAACAGGCCGAAGGCTTCGTTGTGTCGAGCCCAGGCATGTACGACGAAGAACCCAGTGTTTCTGTCCTGGAAAAGATGAAGCGGTGGTTCCAGGGCAATTTCTGAATAAGTGGTAGCAGTGGGCGATAAAGACGAGACGAGAGGAGAGGGATTATGTTCGAGCTAGTAGACAACGTGACGCCAAGTGCGGTCATCAAGGTCATCGGTGTGGGCGGTGGCGGCGGTAACGCCGTCAATCACATGGTGCAAAGCAGCATCGAGGGTGTGGAGTTCATCTGCGCCAATACCGATGCCCAGGCGCTGAAGAACGTGCAGGCCCGCACCATCCTGCAACTGGGGCGCAGCGTGACCAAGGGTCTGGGCGCCGGCACCAATCCGGAGGTGGGCCGTCAGGCCGCTCTGGAGGATCGCGAACGTATCGCCGAGGTGTTGCAGGGCGCGGACATGGTCTTCATCACCACCGGCATGGGCGGCGGTACCGGTACCGGTGCGGCGCCGATCATTGCCCAAGTGGCCAAGGAAATGGGCATTCTCACCGTGGCGGTGGTGACCCGGCCGTTCCCGTTCGAGGGCAAGAAGCGCCAGGTGGTTGCCGAGGAAGGTATTCGGCAGCTTTCCGACAGCGTCGACTCGCTGATCACCATCCCCAACGAGAAGCTGCTGACCATCCTGGGCAAGGAGGCCTCGTTGCTGTCCGCCTTCGCCAAGGCCGATGACGTGCTGTGCGGCGCGGTGCGCGGCATCTCCGACATCATGCTGCGTGAAGGCCTGATGAACGTCGACTTCGCCGACGTGAAGACCGTGATGGCCGAGATGGGCATGGCCATGATGGGCACCGGTAGCGCCAGCGGTCCGAATCGCGCCCGCGAGGCCACCGAAGCGGCCATTCGCAACCCGTTGCTGGAAGACGTCAATCTGCAGGGCGCGCGTGGCATCCTGGTCAACATCACCGCCGGTCTGGATCTGTCCCTGGGCGAGTACTCGGCCGTGGGCGAGATCGTCAACGCCTTCGCCTCCGAGCATGCGACCGTCAAGGTCGGCGCCGTGGTGGATCCGGAGCTGCGCGATGAGCTGCATGTCACCGTGGTAGCCACGGGACTGGGTCCGCAGGTGCGTCAGGAGAAGCCGGTCAAGGTGGTGGATAACATCCCGGCAACGCCTGCAGCTCCGGCAGCACCGGCTGCCGCCGGTCGTGCCGAGCAGCCGGTCAACTACCGGGATTACGATCGTCCGACGGTAATGCGCAGTACCGGCCCGTCCGTCGCTGCCAAGCAGAATCCTCAGGAAGATCTCGATTATCTGGACATTCCGGCCTTCCTGCGTCGTCAGGCGGATTGAGTAAATCTATAAGGAGCGGTGGATTGATTGGTGTTCACTTAATGCCGGTTCTGCTATGATTCCGGCCTCATTTGACACGTATTCGCAATCCCAACAGCAGCCACTGACATGATCAAGCAACGCACTCTAAAAAACGTCATCCGTGCCACTGGCGTTGGCTTGCACTCGGGGGAAAAGGTTTACCTGACCCTGAAGCCCGCGCCCGCGGACGCCGGCATCGTGTTCCGCCGTGTCGACCTCGATCCTGTCGTGGAAATCAAGGCGACCGCCGAGAATGTTGGCGAGACCACCATGTCCACCACGCTCTATAACGGCAGCGTCAAGGTGGATACCGTCGAGCACCTGCTTTCGGCCCTGGCCGGTCTGGGCATCGACAATGCCATCGTCGAACTGTCCGCGCCGGAAGTGCCGATCATGGATGGCAGCGCCGGTCCCTTCGTGTTCCTGATCCAGTCTGCCGGCCTGCAGGAGCAGGACGCGCCGAAGAAGTTCATTCGCATCAAGCGCGAAGTCACGGTTGTCGATGGCGACAAGCGTGCCACCTTCCGGCCCTTCGACGGCTTCAAGGTCGGCTTCGAGATCGACTTCGACCACCCGGTCTTCCATGGCCGGACCCAGACCGCCAGCGTGGATTTCTCCAGTACCTCGTTCGTCAAGGAAGTCAGTCGCGCCCGTACCTTCGGTTTCATGCGCGACCTCGAATTCATGCGCGAGCGCAACCTCGGCCTCGGCGGCTCGATGGACAACGCGATCGTGCTCGACGAATTCCGCGTGCTCAACGACGACGGCCTGCGCTATGCCGACGAGTTCGTCCGCCACAAGATCCTGGATGCGGTGGGCGACCTGTACCTGGCCGGGCACCCGATCATCGGCGCATTCGAGGGTTAC
>DATJDB010000059.1:0-5466 GCA_035497635.1 Pseudomonas sp.
AAGTGTGTCTGTTCATGGCGCGCGAGCTTAGCATTTTCCGCCTGTGAATGGCCCGGAGAACTGGCGTTCCTTCCGGTCTCTTCTGGCCGCCTATTTGGCCGATCTCCCCCTCCCGGCGCGACGATGGACCATGCTTCACTCTGCCGCATCCTTAGTTCGCGCTGGAGTTGCCGATGAACCTGCACGCCTATGCCGAAACCCACGAGGTGTTTAACCAGGTGCCGCCGCTGGATGGCGCCAACCTCTACCGCCTCGATCTGCCGCTGCAGGAATGGGCGCGCCGCTTCCACGGTGGCTGGGGCGATGCGCGCCTGGAAACCTACGGCGCACTGGCCGGCGGGCCGCTGATGGCCGCCGGCTTTCTCGCTAACGAGAACAAGCCGGTGCTGCGCACCCATGATCGCTACGGTCATCGCATCGACCAGGTGGACTTCCACCCCGCCTACCACGAGCTGATGCGCACGGCCGTCGAGCATGGCCTGCCGTCGTTGCCCTGGGTGAGCCCGCAGGCCGGCGCCCATGTGGTGCGCGCCGGTCTCACCTATCTGCACAGCCAGGCCGAAGCGGCCAGCGGCTGCCCGCTGACCATGACCTTCGCCGCCGTGCCGGCGCTGAAACTGCAGCCGGACATCGCCGATCTCTGGCTGCCGAAAGTGCTCGCCACGGAATACGACCCGCGCAACCTGCCCATGGAACAGAAAGCCGGCGTGACCATCGGCATGGCCATGACCGAAAAGCAGGGCGGCACCGATGTGCGCGCCAACACCACCCAGGCCTATCCCGTGGGTGCCGGCGGCCCCGGTCAGCCCTACGAACTGGTCGGCCACAAGTGGTTCTGCTCGGCGCCGATGTGCGACGCCTTTCTGACCCTGGCGCAGACCGAGAACGGGCTGTCCTGCTTCCTGCTGCCGCGCCATCGCCCGGACGGCACGCGCAATCAGCTCTACATCCAGCGCCTGAAGAACAAGCTGGGCAACTGGGCCAACGCTTCCAGCGAAATCGAATACCGCGGCGCGCTGGCCTGGATGATCGGCGAGGAAGGGCGCGGCGTGCCGACCATCATCGAGATGGTGGCCATGACCCGCTTCGACTGCATGGTCGGCTCCAGCTCGCTGATGCGCCAGGCACTGACCCAGGCGATGCATCACTGCGCGCACCGTCAGGTGGGCGGCAAGCCTTTGATCGAGCAGCCGCTGATGCAGAACGTGCTGGCCGACCTGGCGCTGGAAAGCGAAGCCGCGCTGGCCCTGACCCTGCGTATGGGCCGCGCGCTGGACAACCCGGACGACCCGCAGGAAGCCCACTTCGCCCGGTTGGTCACCGCCATCGGCAAGTACTGGATCTGCAAGCGCGCCCCGGAAATGGTTGCCGAGGCCAGCGAATGCCTGGGCGGCGCCGGCTACGTTGAGGAAACCATCCTGCCGCGCCTGTACCGCGAAGCGCCGGTCAATTCCATCTGGGAAGGCTCCGGCAACGTGCAGTGCCTGGACGTGCTGCGCGCGCTGTCCAAGGAGCCCGGCATGCTGGATGCGCTGTTTGCCGAGCTGGGCGACGGTCACGGCGATATCCGCCTGCGCGCCCATATCCAACGCCTCAAGAAGGAGTTTTCCGACTCCAGCGAACTCCACTATCGCGCCCGTCAGCTCACCGAGGACATGGCCGTCGCCCTCCAGGCCAAGTTGTTGCTGGAAGCCGGCAACGCCGCCGTGTCCGACGCCTTCCTCGCCAGCCGCCTAGAAGAGCGCGGCCGCATCTACGGCACCCTGCCGCGCGGCTTGAATATTGCCGCGCTGCTGGCGCGCAGCGCGCCCCACGGCGAGTAATCTCTGCCGATCACCACAGTGCACGGGGTCGACCTTTGTATAGCAGCCAAAACAGCATGGCCCCCTAGAATGGGACGGTAATCAAGCGGGTCGCTGCCAGCGCTGTCGTTCTGGACGCGAAGCGGCTGCAACCAGCCCCGGCCGGGGATGAACAGGTTCAACGACAAAAAACAAGACCAGAGACTTTTCGAGAGGTGATGTCATGACGGATTTGGGCAAGTACATTCGCAATGCAGCGTTCCTGGACAAGGTGGTTTCCGCACAGGAAGCAGCATCGTGGATCGAAGACGGCATGACGCTGGGAATGAGCGGCTTCACCCTGTTCGGTGAGCCCAAGGAGTTCCCCAAGGCCCTGTCCGAGCGTGGCCAGAAGGAAAAGTTCAAGGTCAACCTGTTCACCGGCGCCTCCATGGGTCCGGCCGCCGACCAGTCCATGGCCGAGGCGGGCATCATCAACAAGCGCATCCCGTACCAGGGCAACCCGGTTCAGCGCAAGAAGATCAATGCCGGTGAAGTGCTGTACATCGATCAGCACCTGTCGCACATGGCCGAGCTGATCCGCCAGGGCGTGTTGCCCCAGGTCGACTACGCCATCATCGAAGCCGCCGCCATCACCGAAGACGGTCAGATCATCCCGACCGGTTCCGTGGGCAACTCGCCGATTTTCGTGCAGACCGCCAAGCACGTCATCATCGAGCTGAACACCTCGGCGCCCCGCGAATACGAAGGCATGCACGACATCTACGTGCCCGAAGCCGCCGGTGAAAACACCCGTAAGGACATTCCGGTCTACGACATCAGCACCCGTATCGGCACCATCGGCATTCCGGTCGATCCGGCCAAGGTGCGCGGCATCGTGCTGTCCAGCCAGCCGGATATCCCCTCGCCGCTGTTCGAGCCGAACGAAGACACCCAGCAGATCGCCGACAACCTGCTCGACTTCCTGCGCGCCGAGGTCAAGGCCGGTCGCCTGACCAACAGCCTGGCACCGCTGCAATCCGGTGTGGGCTCGGTGGCCAACGCCGTGCTGAACGGCATGCGCACCTCCGAGTTCAAGGACCTGGTGGTGGCTTCCGAAGTGCTGCAGGATGGCGTGTTCGACCTGATCGATGCTGGCGTGGTGAAGTTCGCCGCCGGTACCGCCTTCTCGCTGTCCAAGAAGCGCGTCGACAACCTGGCCTCCGACATGGCCAAGTACGCCGACAAGGTGGTGTTCCGTCCGCAGGAAATCTCCAACCACCCGGAAGTAATCCGTCGCCTGGGCATCATTTCCTTCAACACCGCACTGGAAGTGGACATTTACGGCAACGTGAACTCCACCCACGTCAGCGGCACCCACATGATGAACGGCATCGGCGGCTCGGGTGACTTCGCCCGCAACGCGCGGATCAGCATCTTCGTGACCACCTCCACCGCGAAGAACGGCAACGTCTCCTCAATCGTGCCCTTCGTGACCCACGTGGACCACACCAACCACGACGTGGACGTGATCATCACCGAACAGGGCTACGCGGATCTGCGTGGCCTGGCTCCGGTCGAAGCGGCAGAGCGCATCATTAACAACTGCATGCACCCCGATTACAGGCACCAGGCGATGGCCTACCTGGAAGCAGCCAAGGCTCGCGGCGGCCACACCCCGCACGTGCTGGAAAAGGCTTTCTCCTGGCACACCAACCTGGCTGAACACGGCACCATGCATCTGAAGAAGTAATCGGCATTTGCCGAACGAAAGGGCCCTTCGGGGCCCTTTTTCGTTGCGCAGAAAAAGATCAACTTCCCGGCAGGCAGGCCGATAAACGGTTGAAGCCCGCAGGGAGCGCAAGCATGGCCATCCGTTTCGACAGCTTTCCACACCCCCCCGCGCGGCGCCTCGAGGCCGCCGCGCCGCAAGGTGCGCCGGAAAAGGTCGCGGCGCAACTGACCCTGGGAGCGGCGCTGAAGAAGGCCAACGAGACGGCCCGCGCCTTCGGTGACTCGCTGACCGCGCAGGTGGACGAGGCGCGCAAGAACAACGCCCGCGAACAGGTCGCGCAGATTCGTGAGCGCATCCAGATGCTCAAGAGCCTGATCCTGCTGTTCGGCGGCTCCAAGGCATTGCTGCGTGAACTCAAGCAACTGGCCGGGCAATTGGCGGCGGCGGCCGGTGTGCTCAAGGAAAATGGCGGCGAGGGCGTCGCTTTGGCGAGCCAGGCACCGGGCACCCTCTACACCGAGAGCGCCCCGGCAACCGCCACCGGCACCGACTCGCCCGAAGCCGTATCGCAAACCGATCGGTCGGATGACGAGGCGCTGGCCGTCCAGGCCGAAAGCGACCTCGCCGCGCTGTCCGCCCCGCAAGCCGAACCCGACGAACAGTCCGCCAGCGACGAGATGGACCGCCCGACGCCCGTGTTCGCCCTCAGCTCACCCGACCCCGAGCAGGCCCAGCGCCGCGCCGACGCCGACCTGCTGGAAAAGGCGCTGCGCGAACTCAAGGCGTTGTTTGCCGCCGCCAAGGCCGCGCGGCGCAACGGCAACGACCGCGACGATCAGAAGCGCCTCAAGGAGATCGGTGAGGACCTGGAGCAGGTCGAGAAAGCCATCGGCCAGCTCAGGGAAACGCCGTCGGTGATGGTGGGGATATCGGTGCGGGCGTGACGCTGCATCTCAACAAGCCGTATGTCTGGTCGATAGACAGACATGCATCCGGGCATTTGGTGCCCGTCTAGTGCCGTCAGGCTTCATGGAGGTGCCATGCACATCGCATCGAGCGAGTCTCTGTTTTTAAATGTCGAGCAGCATCGGTTCGTCGGCCGCGAGGTGCGCGAAACGCTGGATATGCGAAAGGGCGGTCAAAGCCTGCAATTCAGCAGGCATGAGCGCAGCGAAGTCGAATTTTCCCACGCGGCGCAGGCCAGGCTGACGGAGGATCAGCGGGTGCTCTCCGAAGCGCAGCTCGAGCAACTGACGCCGCAGGCGGCCGGTATGCCTGCCGGGGAAAGCATGGAATTCGACTTTTCTCTCAGCGCGGAAAGCCTCTACAAGCTGCGCATGCTGCTGGCCGCGCTGGGTCGGCTCAACGGTGAGGCCGATGCCTCGCTACGCCGGATATTCGATGGGCCTGTCGTGCCTGGCCCGTACCAGCCAGCGGGCGCCGCCGCTTCCTCGCCGGTGTCTGGCGCCGATTCGCTGAACTACCGCTATAGCGTTACCGAGTGGAGTGGCGAAGCGATGTCGGTGACGGTTGGCGGCCAGATCACCACCCTCGATGGTCGGCAGATCGAGTTTGGGCTGAACGTGGACATGCGCAGCGTGCAGTACTCCCACGCCAGTGTCAGCCTGCGTGCCGGCGCCGCGCTGAAGGACCCGCTGGTCCTCAACCTGGACGGTGGCCCGGTGCGTCTGACTGGTGGCCGCAGCGAGTTTGACCTGGACGCCGACGGCCGCACCGAGAGCATGGCCAACCTGGCCAATGGCAGCGCCTTCCTGGCCCTGGACCGCAATGGCAACGGCCGAATCGATGATGGCCGCGAACTGTTCGGCGCCCTGTCCGGTGATGGCTTCGCCGACCTCGCCGCCTACGACGAGGACGGCAACGGCTTCATCGACGAAGGCGACAGCGTCTTCGCCGAGCTCCGCCTGTGGCATCCGGATTCCCAGGAAC
>DATJDB010000060.1:0-2257 GCA_035497635.1 Pseudomonas sp.
GGGCGCTGGTCAGGCGCCACACGCAACTGGACGCCGGTCGGAGCTGTGACACTCAACCCCGAGCGGGAGCAGGAACAACAGCCGCAGAAAAAGGCGGCCTGAAAACACGGTCGACGCGACAACTATCTTGAAAAACGCCGAACTCACCGAGCTCAGGTCTCCTTCCCCCATCGGATCTTTCAAAATCAATAAAAATCCCCAGGGAGGCACCCGGCAGAATCCTGAAAATTGAAATACCTTCTACCGAGGTATCTGGGTTGAGCTTTAAAGAAACAACCTTCGGAGTAACCGACACCCAATAGGCGACCATTCCGAACGCAAAAAGCAGAACCAAACCAGTCCAGGCGAACCATTGGAACTTCATGCTTCGAATCATAATTTCCAGCCCTAGAAATATCGCACCGAACAGATACTGCATCGCCGCACCCTAAGTTCACTGCAAACAAAATCACAGGATCAAGAACAACCCGAACGGGTAGAAATCGCTGTCATGATGGGCTGAGGCCCGCATGGGCTCCCGGGCCAGGCCGGCTGCGGTTGGGTAGCTCGCGGGGGACGACTTGGTGTTGTCGAACCGAGCGAAATACCCCTAAACGTACCCCTAAAATTTCTGGAAGCGACTGGAAAACTGAAGCTCATAAATTCGCTTTTTTGCTTGAAAGCAGCGATTTAGAGCGGTTGAGCGGAAGTCGTTGGAAGTCAGCGGAAGAGCTGATGGCGTCCCCTGCTGAAGCCAAACAACAAGGCTCAAGGCCGCGTAAATATTGGAAATAACCATCTCGTACTTCCTTTCATATACCTATTTGTATACCTAAATCCGCATCCACCCCCTTCGGTCAGGGCGCGCCAAATCTCAGCCGGCAGGGCACCACGCAGGATTCGCCGGCCGGACGAGGATCGGCCGCTCTCGCCGCTCTTCTCAACATGAATGAATGCACGGGGAACAGGGGGAACGCGGGGAACAGCTAGCAACTGAGCGGCTTACAGAGTTCCCCTATAAGAAGGAAGATGGGGAACGGGGAACACAATCTATTGAAAAGAGGGCGCTACAGCACCGCTTGGCCAGCTTGCCGCCCATTCGGTCGCCCGGTGGCCTCCGCGCCCAGGTCACCGAGCTGGCTCGGACGGCGCCCGCATCCACGGGTAAGCCCTCGCACCCCACTGCGGCTGGCTGGCGTACCGCCCACCTGGTCGCCCGACTGCCCTCTGCGCCCGAGGCCACCCTGCTGGTTCGGACAGCCCTCGCATCAACGGGTAAGCCCCCGCAACCCACTGCGGCTGGCCGGCGAATGGCCCACCTGGTCGCCCGACGATTCTCGGCGCGTACAGGTTGCCCGCTGAAGGCCAGGGAACAGCGCCCATGGCAGAGCCTCGCCACCCGCACCGCCTGGCCAGCCACTGCGGGCCTGGTCGCCCGAAGCCACCGTGCTGGTTCCGACGGCCCTCGCATACACGGGTAAGCCACGGCCTACTGCCCACCAAATCCATGGAGATCCTCCGCGCCCAGGTCACCGGGCTGGTTCGGACGGCGCCCGGCATCTGCTGGCCGGCTTCCGCAGGCCCTTGCTGGTATCCTTTGCGCTGTGTCGCTACGGCGCGCCATAGCGAATCTGAACGCACAAGGGCGGACGATCCGCGCCCGAGGCGCCACCAAGTACCTGCGCAACGTCGAAGTGCACGGCCCTGGTCGAACAGCTACGAATTGCATGAGGAAGACTGATGGCTGATTACAATTTCAAGGAATGGCTTACCGTCGAGGAGGCCGCCACCTGGCTGGCGGATAACGCCGGCAAAGCCTACGGCGCGCCTGCACTCTATCGGGCAATCGAAAAGGGGCTTATCCAGGCTTACTACTGGCCAGGCGAGAAAGTGAGCCTGGGACTTTTCACCTACGAGCTAGCGCCTGACGCCAAAGAAGAGTTGCTCACTCCCTGGGGAGCATCTGATTGGCGTCAGAAAGGTCAGCCCCTACCGTTCCTAGGCCCCGTGCCTTTCAGTGACTATGGCGACTTCCTTGATGACGCGACCCGCAGGCCCACCAAAACCACCGGCATCGGCCGCCTGCTGGATCAATACGGCGGAATAATCAACGGCTACGTCTACATAGTCGGTGCTAATGACGAAGCACTATCACTCAGCAGCATCCCCTATCACGTTTTGGTTCGCCTGGATGCCTTAGAAACATTCGCCCGCATGACTGCCCAGGCCTGCGTGCCGCCGCCGAGAATCCTTATCCATGACACTCGCCAGCTCGCAT
>DATJDB010000061.1:0-17072 GCA_035497635.1 Pseudomonas sp.
ATCCCAGAGCATGGCATCGCTGATGATCTCGACCGGCCCGAGCGCCAGCAAGAACTCCCGCAGCGCGGCTCGTGCCTGAGCGGTGGTGCGTCCGCACGCAGCCGGCTCCAGCTGCGGCAAGACGATCTCGCGCACGAAGTCCGAGCAATCGTCCTCGACCCAGTGGTCGGTGAGTTCGACATAGAACTCAGGCCCGCCAGGAACGACCAGCGCCAGGCTGATCAGCTTGTAGGTATAGGGGTTGAGATCGGTGAACTCGGTGTCGAGGTAGGCGCGCTGCATTGAAAGGTCCCTCTCGTTAGTCAATCATTCCGACTTTGCAGCCCTAGCCAATCAGCAATAATGCTCCACCCCAAAAAAACGTCCGGCAATCGCCTCCCCGGTTTCTTCAGCAGTAATGCCTTCCGGTGCCAGCCGCACCGCCAGGCAATGCGGCTCTTCTCCCAGACTCACCCAATGCGCCACGCCTTTGGGCACGCTCAGCAGATCGCCGTGTTCACCATAGAAGGCGAACACTTCGCTGCCAATATGCAGACTGACCAGTGCGTGGCCACCGAGAAACAGCCAGGCGTGATTGGCGGCGAGGATCTGTTCGTTGGCGAAGCGGGTGTTGAGTTCGGTGGTCTGTTCGCTGCCCCGCTCCAGGCTGAGGATTTCCTGCAGCGGCAGGCTCAGTTCAGTGGAAAGGCTCTGCAGCAACGCGCCCTGTTCAGCACGCACGTCGTCTTCGCTGGCACCGGGGCGCAGGCCGCCGTCGATGGCGCGTTGTTCGTAGCGCACACCGACGTCGGCCAGGGTCGCGGCGATGTCGTCGGCGTGGATGAGCATCTTGCTCGGCACTTCGGGGATGGCGACGCTGTATACGCTCAGAACACTCATCGAAATTTCTCCTGGCCGGTCAGACCGGCGGGGCGCTGTGCGGGGTTTCTTTCAGGCGCTTGGCGATGATGAACGCAGCCAGAGCAGCGCCAGCGGTGGCGATCAGGAAGGTGGGGCCGGCACCCAGGGCGCTCCAGCTGTAGCCGGCATACAGCGCGCCCAGGGCGCCGCCCATGCCGGAGACGGTGGCATAAGAGGCCTGGCCGCGTCCCAGGTGACGAATTCCGAAGCTGCGCTGCACGAAATGCACGGCGGCGGAATGGAAACAGCCGAAGCTGGCTGCGTGCAGCAGTTGCGCCAACAGCAGCACGAACAGTTCGTCGGCCAGATAGCCCATCAGCAGCCAGCGCAGCGCGGCCAGCAGCATGCTGAACATCAGTACGCGGCGCAGGGAGAAGCGGTCGAGAATGCGCGCCATCACCATGAAGACACCGATTTCCGCCAGCACGCCCAGCGCCCAGATCAGGCCGATGGTGCCGCGCGGGTAGCCGAGGTTTTCCAGGTGGATGGTCAGGAAGGTGTAGTACGGGCCGTGGGACGCCTGCATCAGCACCACGCACAGGAAGAAGGCCGGCACGCCGGGTTTGAGCAACAGCTTCCAGAAGCCCTCGTGAACGGTGGCGTCGCTGCTCGGCGACGGCGCGGCGTCCGGCACGCGCCAGGCGGTGGCGACGATGGCCAGCATGATGACCAGCATGGCGGCGGGGAAGCTGTCCAGGCTCAGCCAATCGAACAGCCAGCCCAGGCCAACCACCGCGACGATGAAGCCGATGCTGCCCCACAGGCGCACGCGGCTATAGAAGGTGGGTCGCTCGCGCAGGTGGGCCAGGGTGATGGCCTCGAACTGCGGCAGGATGGCGTGCCAGAAGAAGGCATGCAGGGCCATGACCATGGCCAGCCACATGAAGCTCTTGTCGAAGAGGATCAAGGCGAACGCCAGCAGCGTACAAACCGCGCCGAGGCGCACGATCATCAGCCGCTGTCCGGTGACGTCGCCCAGCCAGCCCCATACGAACGGAGACAGACAGCGCATCAATAGCGGAATGGCTGCCAGCTCGCCGATGCGCGCCGGGGAAAATCCCAAGTGGGCGAAATACAGCGACAGAAACGGCGCCGTCGCCCCGAGCAGGGCGAAGTACGCAAAGTAGAAACCGGAGAGACGCCAGTACGGGAGAGTGGAATCCATAGCCTTCAGCCGAAAAAGCGAGCCGGAGCCGCTTGCCCGGCCTCAGGCTCGCGGAATCAGGTTCAGAGTTGTCGTAACACTGGGGTGGAGACGCTCACATCGGCATTCTGGGCACGTTGGCGCAGCAGATGATCGATGAGTACCAGCGCCATCATGGCTTCGGCAATGGGCGTGGCCCGAATGCCCACGCAGGGATCATGACGACCCTTGGTGATGACCTCGACCGGATTGCCATGAATGTCGATGGAGCGACCCGGTGTGGTGATGCTCGAGGTGGGCTTGAGTGCCAGGTGCGCGACGATCGGCTGGCCACTGGAGATGCCACCGAGGATGCCACCGGCGTGGTTGGACAGAAAACCCTCCGGGGTCAGCTCGTCGCGGTGCTCGGTGCCGCGCTGGGCGACGGCGGCGAAACCGTCGCCGATTTCCACGCCCTTCACCGCGTTGATACTCATCAGCGCGTGGGCCAGCTCGGCGTCCAGGCGGTCGAAGATCGGCTCACCCCAGCCCGGCGGCACGCCATCGGCAACCACGGTGATCTTTGCGCCCACGGAATCCTGATCGCGGCGCAGCTGGTCCATATAGGCCTCCAGCTCCGGCACCTTGTCCGGGTCGGGGCAGAAGAAGGCGTTCTCTTCCACCGAGTCCCAGGTCTTGAAGGGAATCTCGATGGGGCCGAGCTGGCTCATGTAGCCGCGCACGCTGATACCCAGTTTGGCCAGATACTTCTTGGCGATGGCGCCGGCCGCCACGCGCATGGCGGTTTCCCGGGCCGAGCTGCGACCGCCGCCGCGGTAGTCGCGCACGCCGTATTTGTGGTGGTAGCTGTAATCGGCGTGGGCCGGGCGGAACAGATCCTGGATGGCCGAGTAGTCCTTGGACTTCTGGTCGGTGTTGCGAATCAACAGGCCAATCGGGCAGCCGGTGGTCTTGCCTTCGAACACGCCGGAGAGGATTTCGACTTCATCCGCTTCCTGGCGCTGGGTGGTATGACGGCTGGTACCCGGCTTGCGGCGATCCAGGTCGCCCTGCAGATCCTCCAGCGACAGCTCCAGCCCCGGCGGGCAGCCGTCGACAATAGCCACCAGGGCTGGGCCATGGCTCTCGCCGGCGGTGGTAACGGTAAACAGCGTGCCGAAGGTATTGCCGGACATCCTGATGCTCCGCGATCAGCCTCTGGAAAAGGCCGGCAGTATACCCGAGAGCGGGCATTGTTCCGCAGCTCCTCAAGCGGATCTCGACGCAGCTCATTTCCACCGGAATTCATGAAAACACGCGGGCCGAACCGGGACGCTGGTCACTTTTCTCCGCCGCAACACTGAAGACTGCGGTGTTTCGGCCGATAACGCCTTGGCAGACAGTCTGTGGGCACAGTAATGACCGACACACGAACTCCCGAACAACCCGAGCAGCAGACGGCCGCTCCGGCCGAGCCGGATGCGCAAGCACCCCAGGAACATCCCTGGGAACTGCTAGCGCCCGAGCCGTATCGCCTGCTCCGCCTGTACCCGCAGCCCTTCGATCGGGCCACTGGGGTGCGTCCGCTGCGCTTTGCGCAGTATTCGCGCATCGAGCGCCACAGCCAGAAGGAAAGCCTGCTGCGCCTGAGCGTCGAGCTGCCCGGCCAGTCGCTGAAGAAGGACCAGAACCGTCTGGATGTCTGGCTGGACCACCAGCAGAAGGAGATGCACTTCGAGCCGCTGCAGCTTGATCCGCCGAACCGCGGCATCGGGCGTTTCATGCTGGCCCAGGCCATCGAGTGGGCGCAGCAAAGATGGTCGCACTACGCGGTGCAATCCGGCGACCTGCCGTATCGCAACATGCTCAGCGAGGAGGCTCGCCTGCGCCGCGACCATGCGTTGCGCAACCAGGGTTTCGAGGTGCTGTATCCAGATGAGGGCCAGCTGCGCGCAACCTACAGCGCCAAGCGGGTCAGCGAGCTGGAGGCCGACTGGAATCCGGAAAAAGTGCAGGTGCTCGACGAGCTCGACTGCGCCGCCATGCTGGAACAGGCCGATACCCAGCTGCGTGAGCAGGAAACGCTGATTCGCAAGCATGAGGAACGCATCACCTGGCTCAAGCGCGAAGACAGCGGCCTGCGCTTCACCGTCACCTGCCTGGTGGCGTTTGCGCTGTTCCAGGCGGGACTGTTGATCTGGATTGCGACGCGGTAACAGGCCGCGAAATGTGCGACCGGACTCGGCGCAGTTTGTAGGGCCGGGTTTATCCCGGCCGACGGTGCAAAGGCGAGCTCGGTGCGGGCGACCAAGTCCGGCGGCCGGCGTAAAGCCGGCCCCACAGAAACACCGTCGCCCTACGACTGGGTCAACTGGCGATACAACTGTGGCAGCCGGAACGGCAGCTGTTTCGGGTCATGGATCAGCGTGAAGCCATTCACCCCGAACATGTACGGCAGGTAGTCGCCGGCCTCACGGTCGATGGTGATGCAGAACGGCAGCAGCCCCATGCGCCGTGCCTCGATTACCGCCTGGCGGGTGTCTTCCACGCCGTAGCGCCCCTCGTACAGATCCAGATCGTTCGGCTTGCCATCCGTGACCAGCAGCAGCAGCTTGCGCTTCTGCGGACGTGCGGCCAGCGTGCGGCTGGCCTGGCGAATCGCCGCGCCCATGCGCGTGTAGTAGCCGGGCCGCAGCGCCTGGATGCGGCCACGCGTGGTGTCGTCGTAGCGCTGGCGGAAGGTCTTCAGCTCCTGCATGCGTACCTGACTGCGGCGCAGCGAGGAGAAGCCATACAGCGCGAAGGGATCACCTACCGCACTCAACGCCTCGCCGAACAGCAGCAGGCTGTCGACGATCAGGTCGATGACCCGGTGCTCGTCGTCCAGGTGCGCATCGGTGGACATCGACAGGTCGGCCAGCAGCAAACAGGACAGATCGCGGCGGCTCTGGCGCATGTCCATGAACAGCCCGCGCTCGACACACTGACCGTGCATGCGTTCAACATGGAAATCCAGCCAGGCCTGCAGATCCAGCTCGCTACCCTGAGGTTGCTGGCGCAGCCACTGGCGGTCGTTGCGCAAATGCTCGAACTGGCGGCGCAGGCGCCGCGCCAACGGCGCCAGGTGCAACGGCAGGCCTTTCGGCTCGGCGTCACGCGGCAGCATCGGCTGCAGCAGCACGTGATCCTCGATCAGCGCCTGCTTGCGGTAATCCCATTCGGGCAGACGAATGCCTTCGCCAAACGGCACGTCGTCGTTTTCGGCGGCCGGCAGGTCGAGATCGAGCTTCAGCCCGCCGCCCTTGCTGGAGCGCTTGCGCGACACCGACAGGTGATCCAGATCATCGGCCACCCGGGCGGCGTCCAGGTCTTCGGTGTCGTCGCCGCAGCGGTCCAGGTCCACATGCTCGGACCAGCTGAACAGGTTCTCCAGGCGGAACAGCAACAGACCGCCCTTGCCGGTGTTTTCCTCGACCCGTTCGGCGCGCTTGCGCGGCGCCTTGCCTTCTTCGCTCGGCGGCTTCAGACCGGCGCCCTCTTCTTCCTCGCCGTCCTCCATGCTGGCGGACTGCGGGTCGTCCAGGCGCTGCGGCGGATACAGCCACAACGGCAACGGCCAGGGCGAGCGCTCGCAGCGCGGGAGTTTCTC
This sequence comes from Pseudomonas sp., assembly GCA_035497635.1. Lineage (GTDB taxonomy): Bacteria > Pseudomonadota > Gammaproteobacteria > Pseudomonadales > Pseudomonadaceae > Serpens. Next base: position 5,673 of record DATJDB010000061.1, read on the forward strand.
CACGCTGCCGGGCTGGCAGAGCGCGCGGCGCAAGGCCCACTCCAGCTCCGCCTCGTCGGCGGGCATCTGCTCGGGGGCGGGGCGCAGAGGCAACAGCGCTTCCACCAGGCGCTGGTAGCGCTTGCGCATGGCCGGGTAGCGTTCCAGCAATTCAACGGTCCAGCGCTGGTTGTCACGCCCCCAGTGGCGCATCGGTCCGGCGTGGGCGGCCAGCAGCGCCAGCCAGCGATACAGCTCGCGGTTCAGCGCCTCATCCGGATACACCGCCAGGCTGGCCGGCAGACGCAGGTTGCCGGGGTCGCACCAGGCCACCGGGGCTTGCTGACAGGTACCGGCCACCTGTTGCAACAGGCTGCGCCGCAGCAGCAATTCCCGGGCGCTGGCGGCCGCCAGCTCGACGCCGCTGGCGCCGCCCAGGGCGCGAAACAACATGGCCAGCGAGCGCTGCATGTCGGTCAGTTCCACCCGGGCTTCGGGGAACTCCGGGCTGGCGCGCCGCGTGATGAAACGGTGCCAGATCCCGCCAACCCACTCTTCGACTTCAACGCTGAAGGCCATGATCAAAATCCTCTTGTGCTTCTTTCGACGGGCGAACGGTTCGCCCTGAAACGCCACAGGGCGGCCCGCTGTTTCAGCCGGGCCGCCCTGGGTTTACATCACAACGAACTCAGGCGGTAGCCGGAGCCTGTGCGGTGGCCTCGGCCCGCTGGCGGAAGCTCAGCAGGTAGCAGACCAGACCGGCCAGGAACATGAAGCCAGCAATCAGACGCAGCCAGAAGAACACGGCCAGTTGGTCCATGGTGTTCATGAACGACATGGCGGCGCCGTCTGCCGGGATACGCTGCAGCCAGATCTGCACCACGCCGGCGGCGGTCAGCAGCAGGGTGATCAGCAGCATGGAGCTGGTCATCAGCCAGAAGCCCCACAGCTCGACACTCTGCGCACGAGCGCTCGGTGCCTCGCCCAGACCACGCAGGCGCGGCATGGCGTAGGACATCATGGTCATGATGATCATCGCGTAGGCGCCGTAGAAGGCCAGGTGACCGTGGGCAGCGGTGAGCTGGGTACCGTGGGTGTAGAAGTTCACCGGAGCCAGGGTGTGCATGAAGCCCCACACGCCCGCGCCGAGGAACGCCGTAACCGTGGTACCGATCGCCCAGTAGGACGCGGCCTTGTTCGGGTGCTGGCGACGACGGCGGTTCACCATGTTGAAGGCGAACAGCACCATGGCGAAGAACGGCAGCGGTTCCAGGGCCGAGAAGATCGAGCCCAGCCACAGCCACACACCCGGTGCGCCGATCCAGAAGTAGTGGTGACCCGTACCCAGGATGCCGGTGATCAGGGCCATGGCGATGATCACGTAGAGCCACTTTTCAATGACTTCACGGTCCACGCCGGTGATCTTGATCAGCACGAAGGCCAGCATCGAGCCCATGATCAGTTCCCAGACGCCTTCCACCCACAGGTGCACAACCCACCACCAGTAGAACTTGTCACGGGTGAGGTTTTCCGGGTTGTAGAAGGAGAACAGGAACATCACGGCCAGGCCGATCAGGCCGGTCATCATGACCACGTTGATGGCGGTCTTGCGGCCCTTGAGCAGGGTCATGCCGATGTTGAACAGGAAGCCCAGGGCAACGACGACGATACCGATCTTGGTGATCGTCGGTTGCTCGAGGAATTCTCGTCCCATGGTCGGCCACAGCTCGTTACCGGTCATCTTGGCCAGACCGGCGTACGGCACCAGCAGATAGCCAATAATGGTCAGCGTGCCGGCAGCGGCAAACACCCAGAACAGGATCATGGCCAGCTTCGGGCTATACAGCTCGCGGTCGGCCTCTTCCGGAATCAGGTAATAGGCCGCGCCCATGAAGCCGAACAGCATCCACACGATGAGCAGGTTGGTGTGCACCATCCGCGCGACGTTGAACGGGATGGCCGGGAACAGAAAGTCACCGATGACGTACTGGGCAGCCATGATCAGACCAAAGAGGATCTGTCCGACGAACAGAATCATGGCGAACACGAAGTACGGCAGAGCAACTTTCTGCGATTGGAATTTCAAATGTGGGTTCAGGAGACTCATCAATCAACCCTCCCTGTTCGGCGGCCAGCTGAAGGTATCGATTTTCGAAGTCCATTTGAGGAACTCCGACATATCGTTAACTTCCTGCTCGGTGAGGTTGAACTGCGGCATCGCACGGCGACCCGGAACGCCCAGCGGCTGGGCCTTCATCCAGGCATGCAGGAAGCTGTTGAAGGCTTCTTCACCACCGCGACGGACAAATACGTTCCCCAGCTCAGGCGCGAAGTACGCACCCTCGCCCAGCAGCGTATGGCAGCCAATGCAGTTGTTCTGCTCCCAGACCAGTTTTCCGCGCACCACAGCCTCGGTCATTTCCGATTCATTGGTGCGCTCTGGTATTTCCTTTTCTGTGTGGTAGGTCAGGCCGAGGAACACCAGGATGAAGAAAAGACTTCCTCCAAAGTAGATGTTCCTCGCCATTCCCTTCGTGAAGGTCTCTGACATCGTGACGCCTCCTGTTGGCTTGGCATGGCCATTCTAGGAACCGCTCCCGTTCGATCCGCTTGATGACAATCAAGAAGCCCAAATGAAACGGTCAGGAATTGCCTTGGCCGACGAAGTCATACGGGAAAGCGCTTTTTTGTCCGCCCGGCGCGGCTTCGGTCCGGGCGCCATCGGCGGACAGAAGAGCGCTGTCCGCCCTACATCCGCCGGGTGCAACCTGTAGGGCGGACAACGCCGTTTTTGTCCGCCGGGCGCGGCCTCGGGTGGGCACAATCGGCGGACAGAAGAGCGCTGTCCGCCCTACATCCGCTGGGTGCAATCCGTAGGGCGGACAACGCCGTTTTTGTCCGCCAGACGCGGCTTCGGTCGGGCGCCATCGGCGGACAGAAGAGCGCTGTCCGCCCTACGTTCGCCGCCGTCGCCCGGGACGTTGGCATCCCCCGCCCAATCCTGCGGATATAGCCCCTCGCGCACCGCACGGTGAAACGTGGAATACGGCCAATCCACCACGCGGGCAACATGGCCGTGTTTCAGCGGGTTGATATGGATGTAATCGGCGTGACGTCGGTAGTCCCCCTCGTCGCGGATCAGGTGCTCCCAATATCCCCGTTGCCAGATTCCGCGTTCGCGGCGGCGCAGGTTCGCGAAGGTGCGGTCTTCGTTCGCCGGCAGGCGACGAGAAAAACGGAACTTCAGCACCTTCCAGCGCAACGCGAAATCGGCGTCGCCGGGCGGCAGCGTCCACAGGCAATGCATATGGTCCGGCAGCACCACCCAGGCATCGATATGAAAGGGATACCGGCTCCGCGTCACACGTACCGCCTCGCGCAAGTTATCCACATGCCGGGTCAGAAGGTCGGACGTCCGGTCCCGAAGGTTCACCGTGAAGAAGTAGGTCGCACCCGGAATTCGCGCGCGGCGGTAATTGGGCATGGCCTCGTCCTTGAGCAGCATCGTCGGCAGAGGGTTATGGACAGCACAGGCCCGGTTGTCCAGCGTAGGGCGGACAACGTTTTTTTGTCCGCCCTGTCGGAGTTGCGATTGAGTCCGTCCGGCGGACAGAAAAGCGCTGTCCGCCCTACGTTCGGGTCGGGACAGCGGGCCGGAGTTGCGGCCGGGTCCGTCCGGCGGAGAAGGCACCGGAACGCAAACAAAAAAAGGCCGGCTTGCGCCGGCCCAACCCCTACAAAGAAACCCCCTTTACAACAACGTGAGCCACACCCCGCCGGCCATAGCCAGCGGCCAGCCAAACAGCAGGACCCGCCAGAACAACGGGGCGTGACGCAACTCCATGAAGCCGTCAGTGATCAGCCAGGCCTTGCCCAGTGCCACCACCAGCATGCCGCCAGCCAAAGCCAGACTGGCACCCATGCTGCCCAGGGCCACGGTGCTTACCGACAGCAGCACCAGTCCCAGCCAGCAAATCAGCAATGTCTTCGACGCGGTCACCGTTCCTCCTCAACCCAGCAGGTAGACCAGCGGAAACAGCAGCACCCATACCAGATCCACCATGTGCCAATACAGCACCCCGGATTCCAGCCCACTGCGGGGATTGCCCGGTGCGTAGGCGCCGATGCGGCAGCGGTTGGCCATGAAACCGAGAATCAGCATGCCCAGCAGCACATGCAGGAAATGGAAGCCGGTCAGCAACCAGTACAGGGTGAAAAAGGTGTTGTGTTCCAGACCCAGGCCGAGCCCGGCCAGGTGTCCGTATTCCTGCAATTTCAGCATCACATAGACGCCGGCCGACAGCAGCGCGGCAACGAACAGCCAGCCGGCGCGATCCTGGCGATTTGCCCGCACCTGCTCCACCGCCAGGGCGGCGAACAGCCCCGAGGTCAGCAGGCCCAGGGTCAGCGCCAGGCCGGTGGAACTGTCCAGCGCCTGACGGCTTTCCTGGAACAGCTCGGTCTGTAGCATCTGGGTCACCGCAAAGGCGAGGATCAGGATGCCGAACACCGCCAGCTCGGCGAGGATGAAGATCCACATCGCCAGATCGCCCGGCAGCCGGCGAGCCGGTGCGGCCTCACCGACGATGGCCCGTTCGATGCTGGCCTGTTCAGTCAAAGTGGACATCGACCACGTCCATCAACGCTGCGACGGTCTGCGCATCGTCCGACAGCGGCTCGGCCAGACACGCCAGGCAGGCTTCGCGCGGTGTCAGACCAGCCTTGATCATGCTGGCGGTGAAGATCAGCAGGCGAGTCGAGGCCACTTCTTCCAGATCGTGCTGTTCCAGCCGGCGCAAGGCCTGGCCGAGCTTGACGATGCGTGCCGCCAGCAGCTCGTCCACACCCGCCTCGTTGGCCACGATGCGAATTTCCTCGGCCTCGCTCGGGTAGTCGAAACGCATGGCCACGAAACGCTGGCGCGTGGAAGGTTTCATGCCCTTGAGCAGGTTCTGATAACCGGGGTTGTAGGACACCACCAGCATGAAACCGGGCGGCGCCTTGAGGGTTTCCCCGGTGCGCTCCAGATACAGCTCGCGGCGGTCGTCGGCCAGCGGGTGAAGGACCACAGCGGTGTCCTGACGCGCCTCGACCACTTCATCCAGATAGCAGATACCGCCCTCGCGCACCGCGCGGGTCAGCGGGCCGTCCTGCCACCAGGTGCCTTCGGTGCCGATCAGGTGGCGACCCACCAGGTCGGTGGCGGACAGATCGTCATGGCAGGCCACGGTATACAGCGGCAACCCCAGGCGGTGCGCCATGTGCTGCACGAAACGCGTCTTGCCGCAGCCGGTCGGTCCCTTGATCAACACCGGCAGCCCATGCTTCCAGGCCTGTTCGAACAGCCCCACTTCATTGCCCAGTGCCTGATAGAAGGGCTCGGCATCCAGGCCCGGCTTCTCGAGTGCATTCACGGCAATACCTCAGCGTTGCGATCAGTCATGGCTGCAAGCTACCCGCGACAAGGCGTCACGCTCAAGGGTTTCGCCAGCCCCTCTTGATTGTCGTCAAGCGCCTCGTCAGATGGGTCTCTCTAGGATCGACCCTGCCAACAAGAAGGTCCCGGTGGCACAAGCAGTCGTTCTGAAATGGAGTTGCTCCGCACTCCAACAAGGAGAAGAACATGTCGATATCGAGCACCGTTGTAAGACCCGTACTAGCTGGCCTGTTCGCCAGTATTTCGCTTCTGAGCCTGGGTATCGCCCAGGCCTCGGCACCGTCCATGACCGCAGCCGAGAAGGAATCCGCAAAGAAAATTTACTTCGAGCGCTGCGCCGGCTGTCACGGCGTGCTGCGCAAGGGCGCCACCGGCAAGAACCTGGAGCCGCACTGGGAAAAAACCAACGCCGATGGCAAAAAAGAAGAAGGCGGCACCCTGAAGCTCGGTACCCGTCGCCTGGAAAATATCATCGCCTACGGCACCGAGGGCGGGATGGTCAACTATGACGACATCCTGACCAAGGAAGAAATCAACCTCATGGCCCGCTACATCCAGAACACCCCGGACGTTCCGCCGGAGTTCTCGCTGCAGGACATGAAGGACAGCTGGAAGCTGATCGTGCCGGTGGACAAGCGGCCGAAGAAGCAGATGAACAAGATCAACCTGAAGAACGTCTTCGCCATCACCCTGCGCGACGCGGGCAAGCTGGCGCTGGTCGACGGGGACACCCACAAGATCTGGAAGATCCTCGACACCGGTTACGCGGTGCACATCTCGCGCTTCTCGCACTCGGGTCGCTATGTCTACACCGTGGGCCGCGACGGCCTGACCACGGTCATCGACATGTGGTTCGAGGAACCCACCACGGTCGCCACCGTGCGCCTGGGCTCCGACGCCCGCTCGGTGGACGTGTCCAAGTTCAAGGGCTACGAGGACAAGTACCTGATCGGGGGCACCTACTGGCCGCCGCAGTACTCGATCATGGACGGCGAGACCCTGGAGCCGATCAAGGTCGTCTCCACCCGTGGCCAGACCGTGGACGGCGAGTACCACCCGGAACCGCGCGTGGCCTCCATCGTCGCCTCGACGGTCAAGCCCGAGTGGGTGGTCAACGTGAAGGAAACCGGGCAGATCCTGCTGGTGGACTACACCGACCTGAAGAACCTCAAGACCACCACCATCGAATCCGCCAAGTTCCTGCATGACGGTGGCTGGGATGCTTCAGGCCGCTACTTCATGGTGGCCGCCAACGCCTCCAACAAGGTGGCCGCGGTGGATACCAAGACCGGCAAGCTGGCGGCCCTGGTGGACACCGCGAAGATCCCTCACCCGGGTCGCGGCGCCAACTTCGTGCACCCGACCTACGGCCCGGTGTGGTCCACCGGTCACCTGGGTGACGACGTGGTCTCGCTGATCTCCACGCCTTCCGAAGAGAAGAAGTTCGCCAAGTACAAGCAGCACAACTGGAAGGTGGTCCAGGAGCTGAAGATGCCGGGCGCCGGCAACCTGTTCGTGAAGACGCACCCCAAGTCGAAGAACTTCTGGGCCGATGCACCGATGAACCCGGAGCGTGAAGTGGCCGAGTCGGTGTACGTGTTCGACATGAACGATCTGAGCAAGGCGCCCAAGCAGCTCAACGTGGCCAAGGACTCCGGCCTGCCGATGAGCCAGGCCATCCGCCGCGCTGTACAGCCGGAATACAACGTGGCCGGTAACGAAGTGTGGATCTCCCTGTGGGGAGGCAAGACCGACCAGTCCGCCATCGTCGTGTATGACGACAAGACCTTGAAAGTGAAGCGTGTGATCACCGATCCGACGATCGTCACGCCCACCGGCAAGTTCAACGTCTTCAACACGATGCACGACGTGTACTGATTGCCTGCCGCCACCCCCGCGCCCAGGCGCGGGGGTGTGCCGAGGACCACACTATGAATGACCCTGAAGTTCGCACATCAGCGTTCAAGCGCCTGTTTGCCTTCCTGAAACGACCCAGTGCGCGCTATTCGCTCGGCGCCCTGCTGCTGGCCGGCTTCGCGATAGGGGTGATGTTCTGGGGCGGTTTCAACACCGTCCTGGAGGCCACCAACACTGAAGCCTTCTGTCTCTCCTGCCACGAGATGCGCGACAACGTGTATCCGGAGTACCAGAAGACCATTCACTACAGCAACCGCACCGGCGTGCGGGCCACCTGCCCGGACTGCCACGTGCCCAAGGAATGGACCTACAAGATGGTCCGCAAGGTCCAGGCCTCCCGGGAACTGTGGGGCAAGCTGGTAGGCACCATCGACACACCCGAGAAGTTCGAGGCCAAGCGTCTGCACCTGGCGCGCAGCGAATGGGCGCGCATGAAGGCCGTCGATTCGCGTGAGTGCCGCAACTGCCACAGCCTGGAAAGCATGAACTCCGCCACGCAGAAGCAACGTGCCCGCAAACAGCACGAGATGGCGCGCGAAGACAACATGACCTGCATCGATTGCCACAAGGGCATCGCCCACAGCAAACCGCAGGGCATGACCGAGGAAGACGAAGAATAAGGGTCGCGGCAACGCACCCCATCAGCCTTGACGGAGAACCCCACCATGAAAAGTTCACTGCTGCACACTGCCATCGCCGGCGGCCTGCTGCTGAGCACCCAGGCCGCGCTTGCCGCGCCGCCCGCCGACTGGAGCGCGCTGCCGGTCACCGACATCACCCTGTTCTACCCCGGCGTCTCGCCAGTGGAATGGATCACCAAGGGCACCGAACACGGCGGCGCCCGCGCCTTGCGCAAGGGCGAAACCTGTGCCGACTGCCACTCCGAGGAAGCCGGCGACATGGGCCAGAAGATGGCCAGCGGCCAGAAGCTGGAGCCCAGCCCCATTGCCGGCAAGGCACCCTTCATCAATGCCAAGGTACAGGCCGCCCATGACGGCCAAAACCTCTACCTGCGCTTCAGCTGGCAACAGCCGGCTGCCTCCGGCGCGGCAAAAATGGATGCGAAGAACCCGATCAAGCTCGCCTACATGCTCGAAGCCGGCTCCCAGGTGGAACTGGCCGAACAGGGCGGCTGCTGGGCCAGTTGCCACGGCGATGCACGCAGCATGCCCGGCGCCGCCGACAGCAAGACCAAGTATGTGAAGAACGGCTCGCTGGCCAACGGCGTGTACTACGACCTTAACCAGTGGCGCAGCGGCGAGAACAAGGCCTTTGACGGGCATATCGCCGAGGAGCGCGTCATGGAAGGTGGCACCGCCCTGAAGGGCGCCAGTGGCAGCCAGAACGGCGGCACCTGGTCGGTGGTATTCACCCGCGCCTTCGCCGGCGGCCAGGGCGATGTGAAGCTCGAGCCGGGCAAGGTCTACAACTTCGGCTTCGCCATCCATGACGACCACGCCAATGGTCGCTACCACCACGTTTCGCTGGGCTACCAGCTGGGCATCGACGCCGAGGCAGGAATCACCGCCAAGCGCCTGTAACCGCCCCGACAACTCTCCCCCGTCCATTCAGAGACGGGGGTACTCTTTCCCGCAGCCGAACCGGGACCCGGCCGCGGGTTTTTTTATGATTGCGAAAAAGGACGCGGAACTCGAATCGGATAACAGGAAAGCGGGGGCAATTCCTTGTCCGACCCACCCCCCTGAACCGGACCTTCTTGTGCGATTTGACTGGTCGGCACGGGGGCGAATGGCGGCATTTTGGTGCCTGCCAAATGTGACGCAGCCCGCTTTGTGTTTCCTTGCCGGTTGATTGACGTCAAGGACGCCTCCTTGCCCGCGCGGCGATCCTAGCCACGCATTACGGCGCCCGGCCTCGGTGCGAGGGGCATCGATCCGGAGCGGAGTTTTCACCAGACCCAAGGGCCAGATCGAAAACCGCCAAGACATTTAGAACAGAGAGTACCGATCCTAAAAAAATGTACTCACCGAGTACCCCCGTACCCGCTGTAATCGGCCCGCCTGCAACGAACAGGCGGCCTCAAGGAGTTTCGCATGAGCATTGCAGGCAAACCGCTACTGACAGGGTTCGTTGCCGCACTTTCGCTGCTTGGTCTTGCCGTTGCACAGGCCAAGTCCACCACCCCTGAAAGTCCCGATGCAGCCTATTCCAGCCAGGCATCGGCCGTTGACCCGGCCAGCGCCCAGGTCGTGCACAGTCCCGGGGCGCCCGACCTGACCGCCGACGAGTTCGAGAAGGCCAAGGAAATCTACTTCCAGCGCTGCGCCGGCTGCCACGGCGTGTTGCGCAAGGGCGCCACCGGCAAGCCGCTGACCCCGGACATCACGCAACAACGCGGCCAGGCCTTCCTGGAAGCGCTGATCACCTATGGATCGCCCGCCGGCATGCCCAACTGGGGCACGTCCAACGCGCTGACCAAAGACGAAATCACGCTGATGGCCAAGTACATCCAGCACACTCCGCCGACGCCGCCGGAGTGGGGCCTGGCCGAGATGAAGAATTCCTGGAAGGTACTGGTCGCGCCCGAGAAGCGTCCCAAGAAGCAGCTAAACAAGCTGGACCTGCCCAACCTGTTCTCCGTCACCCTGCGTGACGACGGCAAGATCGCGCTGATCGACGGCAACACCAAGAAAATCGTCAAGACCATCGACACCGGCTACGCCGTGCACATCTCGCGCATGTCCGCCTCCGGCCGCTACCTGCTGGTGATCGGCCGCGACGCCAAGATCGACATGATCGACCTGTGGGGCAAGGAGCCGGTGAAGGTTGCCGAAATCAAGGTGGGTATCGAAGCCCGCTCGGTGGAAACCTCCAAGTTCAAGGGCTACGAAGACAAGTACGTGATCGCCGGCGACTACTGGCCGCCGCAGTTCACCATCATGGACGGCGAAACCCTGGAACCGCTGAAGATCGTGTCCACCCGTGGCATGACCGTCGGCACCCAGGAATACCACCCGGAACCACGCGTGGCGGCGATCATCGCCTCCCACGAACATCCGGAGTTCATCGTCAACGTCAAGGAAACCGGCAAGGTCATGCTGGTCAACTACGAAGACATCGACAACCTGACCACCACCAGCATCGGCACCGCGCCGTTCCTGCATGACGGTGGCTGGGACGTCACCCACCGCTACTTCATGACCGCCGCCAACAACTCCAACAAGGTTGCCGTGATCGATTCCAAGGATCGCAAGATGGCGGCCCTGGTAGATGTCGGCAAGATCCCGCACCCGGGACGCGGCGCCAACTTCATGCACCCGAAATACGGTCCGGTGTGGGCCACCAGCCACCTGGGCGACGAGACCATCTCGCTGATCGGCACCGACCCGGAGAAGTACCCGCAGCATGCCTGGAAAGTGGTTGAAACCCTCAAGGGCCAGGGCGGCGGTTCGCTGTTCATCAAAACCCACCCGAAATCCCGCAATCTGTATCTGGACACCACGTTCCACCCCGACGCCAAGATCAGTCAGTCGGTGACGGTGTTCAACATCGACAATCTGGCGGCCGGCTACACCGTTCTGCCTATTGGCGATTGGTCCGGAATCAAGGAAGGTGCCAAGCGCGTCGTGCAGCCTGAGTACAATAAGGCCGGCGACGAAGTCTGGTTCTCGGTTTGGAGCGGTCAGGACGAGGAATCGGCCATCGTGGTGGTCGACGACAAGACCCTCAAGCTCAAAACAGTGATCCGGGACAAAAGGTTGATTACCCCGACGGGTAAATTCAACGTACACAACACTCAGTACGACGTTTACTGAGGTACCTCCCGAGGGGCGGGTTCGCCACCCGCTCCACTAGCCTTAAGGAAGTCTTTACATGAAGAAAGTCCTGCTCCCGATGCTCGCCCTTGGCGCAGCCATGAGCCTGCAGCCGGCCCTGGCCGCTGACGGTGAAGCGCTGTTCAAGAGCAAGCCCTGCGCCGCCTGCCACAACGTGGACATGAAGATGGTCGGCCCGGCCCTCAAGGACGTAGCCGCCAAGTACGCCGGTACCGCCGGTGCCGCTGACACCCTGGCTCTGCACATCAAGAATGGCAGCCAAGGCGTTTG
>DATJDB010000062.1:0-9921 GCA_035497635.1 Pseudomonas sp.
TTGGCGAGCAGGTGCTGGTCAACGGCCAGGACGTGATGCCCGAGGTGCACCGGGTGCTGGGGCAGATGACCGACCTGGTCGGCCGCATTCACAGCAGCCTGTGGCGCGGCTACAGCGAGAAGAGCATCACCGACGTGGTGAACATCGGTATCGGCGGCTCCTACCTGGGCCCCGAGCTAGTCTCCGAGGCGCTGCTGCCGTTCCGCCAGCGCGGCGTGCGCTGTCATTACCTGGCCAACATCGACGGCAGCGAATTCCGCGAGCTGACTGCGCGCCTGAATGCCGAGACCACACTGTTCATCGTCTCCAGCAAGTCGTTCGGCACCCTGGAAACCCTGAAGAACGCCCTCGCCGCCCGCGAGTGGTACCTGGCCAGCGGCGGCTGCGAGGACAAGCTGTACCGGCACTTCATCGCCGTAACCAGCAATCGCCAGGCGGCCATCGACTTCGGCATCCGCGCGGAAAACATCTTCCCCATGTGGGACTGGGTCGGCGGGCGCTACTCGCTGTGGTCGGCCATCGGCCTACCCACCGCGCTGGCCATCGGCATGGCCAACTTCAAGGAGCTGCTCACCGGCGCCTACGGCATGGATCGCCATCTGCGCGAGGCACCGTTCGAGCGCAACATGCCGGTGCTGCTGGCCATGCTCGGCGTCTGGTACCAAAACTTCTGGGGCGCCCACAGCCATGCGTTCCTGCCCTACGACCACTACCTGCGCAACTTCGTGAAACACCTGCAGCAGCTGGACATGGAATCCAACGGCAAGAGCGTGCTGCAGGACGGCCGCCCGGCACCTTGCGATACCGGCGCGGTGGTCTGGGGCGGGGTCGGCTGCAATGGCCAGCATGCCTATCACCAGTTGCTGCATCAGGGCACCCAGTTGATTCCCGCCGACTTTATCGTGCCGGTGGTCAGCTACAACCCGCTGCGTGACCATCACCAGTGGCTGTATGCCAACTGCCTGTCGCAGAGCCAGGCACTGATGCTCGGCAAGACCCATGAAGAAGCCGAGGCCGAACTGCGCGCCAAGGGCCTGGCCGAATCCGAGGTGCAGCGCCTGGCGCCGCACAAGGTCATTCCCGGCAATCGTCCCAGCAACACGCTGGTGATCGAGCACATCGACCCGCGCCGGCTCGGCGCGCTGGTGGCGCTTTACGAGCACAAGGTGTTCGTGCAGAGCGCCATCTGGGGCATCAATGCCTTCGACCAGTGGGGTGTGGAACTCGGCAAGGAGCTGGGCCGCAATGTCTACGACAGCCTGACCGGCCAGCGCCCGGCCAGCGACGAGGATGGTTCGACCCGCGGACTCATCGACTACTTCCGCGGCCGCCATCGCGGCTAGCGGTTTTCACGGCCGGCGGCGACGCTGGCCCGCAGCCGAATCTGGCGGCCGGGACAGGCCCGAGGCAAGCGCGATGGAATTCCTGCGCCAGCGCATCGAACGCCATGTGCTCAGCCTGAGCGGGCTGACCCTGTCCGGCGTGGACATGGAAAACCCCAAGGGCGATCCCGGTCTGTTCGGCCCGCAGTCGGTGTGCTGGCAGGTGCACAGCGACTTCACCTCCATGCTGATCGGCGGCATCTCCGCGCTAATGATCCAGATGCTCCATCCGCTGGCCCTGGCCGGCGTCTGGGAACACTCCAACTTCCGCCATGACATGCTCGGCCGGTTACGCCGCACCGGTCAGTTCATCGCCGGCACCACCTTTGCCAGCCGCGCCGATGCCGAACGGCTGATTGCCCGGGTACGGAGCATCCATGACCGGGTCAGCGGCATCGCGCCGGATGGGCGCTCCTACTCGGCCAACGATCCGCACCTGCTCACCTGGGTGCATGTGGCCGAGGTATACAGCTTTCTGCAGTCGCACCTGCGTTACCGCGATCCTCACCTGAGCGGCGCCGCGCAGGATCGCTATTACGCCGAGATCGCCCTGGTCGGCGAACTGCTCGGTGCCCGCGACATCCCCCGCTCGCGCCAGCAGGTGGCCGACTACTTCCGCGCCATGCAGGCAGAGCTGCTCTGCGACTGGCGCTGCCGGGAAGTGATGGAAGCCCTGCTCGATGCCCCGGCGCCCAGCACCCTGACCCGGCCCTTCGGCAGCCTGATGCTGCAGGCCGGCATCGAGCTGCTGCCCGACTGGGCGAGTCGCTTGCTCGGCTTCCACCTGGCCGCACCGCGCCGCCAACTGATCCGCGTGGCGGTGCGCCGCAGCGCACCGCTGTTGCGCTGGGCGGTGCGCAACGGCTCGATCCACCGCGCCCGGCGCCGCTTGGACTTGCCGCCCCGCTAGGTGCAGTTGCAAACCACCTGAGCGCTTTTCGAACAGGCGCGGGCATGCCACCATGCCGACCGCCATTCGATCCCAAGGAAAGCGTCATGCAAGAAGTCGTCGTTGTCGCTGCCACTCGAACCGCCATCGGCAGTTTCCAGGGCACCCTGAGCAATATTCCCGCCGTCGAGCTGGGCGCCGCCGTGATCGCCCGCCTGCTGGAGCAGACCGGCCTGGCCGCCGAGGCCGTGAATGAAGTGATCATGGGCCATGTGCTGAACGCCGGCGCCGGCCAGAACACCGCTCGCCAGGCGGCCGTGCGTGCCGGCCTGCCGCACGCGGTGTCGGCGCTGACCATCAACAAGGTCTGCGGCTCGGGCCTCAAGGCCGTTCACCTGGCCGCCCAGGCCATTCGCTGCGGCGACGCCGAGGTGGTGATTGCCGGCGGCATGGAGAACATGAGCCAGGCGCCCTATGTGCTGCCCAAGGCACGTACCGGCCTGCGCATGGGCCATGCCCAGCTGCAGGACAGCATGATCCTCGATGGCCTGTGGGATGCCTTCAACGACTACCACATGGGTATCACCGCCGAGAATCTGGTGGGACAGTACGGGCTGAGCCGCGAGGCCCAGGATGCCTTCGCCGCCGAATCGCAACGCAAGGCCGTCGCCGCCGTGCAGGACGGCCGTTTCGACAGCGAGATTACCCCCATCCTGATTCCGCAGCGCAAGGGCGACGCCGTGGCCTTCGTGCGCGACGAGCAGCCGCGCGAGAGCAGCAGCGCCGAGTCGCTGGCCAAGCTCAAGCCGGCATTCAAGAAGGACGGCAGCGTCACTGCTGGTAACGCCTCCACGCTCAACGACGGCGCCGCCGCCGTGCTGCTGATGAGCGCCGCCAAGGCCAAGGAACTGGGCCTGCCGGTACTTGGCCGCATCGCCGGCTACGCCAGTGCTGGCGTCGACCCGGCGATCATGGGCATCGGCCCGGTGGAAGCGACCCGCAAGACGCTGGCCAAGGCCGGCTGGAACCTGCAGCAGCTCGATCTGATCGAGGCCAACGAGGCCTTTGCCGCCCAGGCACTGTCCGTCGGCCAGGAACTGGGCTGGGAGTGGGACAAGGTCAACGTCAACGGCGGCGCCATCGCCCTCGGCCACCCCATCGGTGCTTCGGGCTGCCGCATCCTGGTCAGCCTGCTGCATGAAATGGTTCGCCGCGAAGCACGCAAGGGTCTCGCCACCCTGTGCATCGGCGGTGGTCAGGGCGTGGCGCTGGCCATCGAGCGCTGAGGGCGGTCACCGCCCGGGGGCGGCCCGACACCTTGGCGGCGCCCCCGCCACAGTCGGCCGGGGTAAACCCGGCCCCACACCGGGCTTGAGGGCCAGCGCGGACACCATGCCCTGTGGGGCCGGCTTTATACCGGCCAGCGGAGCGCGGCCCGACACCTCGGTGGCGCTCCCACCACCGTCGGCCGGGATAAACCCGGCCCCACACCCGGTCCATCGTTCGGGGCCGGACGTTTCGGTTAGAATCGCCCTTCTTCCCATCTTCCGAGTGGCTCCGCATGCCTGCTCTACCCCAGGCGCTGCGCGCCGCCCTCGCCTCCCGCCGTGAATTGATCGAGCAACTGCACAGCCAAGGCACCGACTGCTACCGGCTGTTCCATGGCAGCCAGGAAGGCGCGCCGGGCCTGACCCTGGACCGCTACGGCCCGCAACTGCTGGTGCAAAGTTTTCACGAACCGCTGGATGCCCAGCAATTGCCTGTGCTGACCGCCGAAGTCGAGACCTTCCTCGGGCATCCGCTGCTACCGGTCTACAACGATCGCTCGCGCGGCAATTCACGCGTCGACCGCACCGCGCACCGGCCCGACGCGGAGGCGATGGCCGAACAGGTCTGCCACGAATGGGGCTTGAATTACCGGGTGCGCGGCCGGCATGCCGGCCAGGATCCGCTGCTGTTTCTCGACCTGCGCAACGCCCGCGGCTGGGCGAAGGCCAACAGCGCCGGCACGTCGGTGCTCAACCTGTTCGCCTACACCTGCGGCGTCGGCCTGTGCGCGGCGGCCGGCGGCGCCTCTGAGGTGTGGAACCTGGATTTCGCGGCCGGCAACCTGGCCGTGGGCGGCGAGAACGCCGCACTCAACCCGCAATTGCCGGCCATGCGCTTCGTGCAGTCGGATTACTTTCCCGCCATTCGCCAGCTCGCCGGCCAGCCCGTCGCCCATCGACGCGGCCAGCGCCTGCCGGCCTACCCGCACCTTGAGGCGCGCCAGTTCGACCTGGTGTTTCTCGATCCGCCGGCCTGGGCCAAGAGTGCCTTTGGCACGGTCGACCTGCTGCGCGACTACCAGAGCCTGCTCAAGCCAGCCCTGCTGGTGACCGCCGAAGGCGGCACGCTGGTGTGCAACAACAACCTGGCCAGGGTGGCGCTGGATGACTGGCGCAACCAGGTGCTGCGCTGTGCCGAGAAGGCCGGCCGTCCCGTGAGGGAATGGGAGTATTTGCCCCCGGCAGACGATTTCCCGTCCCTGGTCGGCGAGCCGCCGCTCAAGACGCTGGTGCTGCGCTTCTAGGCCCATCGCCGGGCAGACCCGCCGCCAGCTGCCATACTTGGCGCCGTCGAAGCTGGCGGAACCCCCATGTCGAACCTGCCCCTGCGCCTGGCCCGTGGCCTGGCACTCTTTCTGGTCTTCCATGCCCTGATCGGCTTCTTTATCGTGCCCGGGGTCGCGTTGCGCATCGCCAATCAGCAACTGGCCCACTACGCCACCGAACCCGCGCAGCTGGAACGTCTGGAGTTCAACCCGTTCCGCCTGACGCTGGACCTGTACAACCTGCGCATCGGCGAGGCCGAGGCACCGCAGGTGGCCTTCGAGCAGCTGCATGTCGATCTGGAATGGCGCAGCCTGTGGCAGCGCACAGTGCATCTGGCCGCTGTGCACCTGACCCGCCCGCACACCGAAATCCTGTTTGATGCCGAGGGCAATCTCAATCTCGGTCAGCTCTTCGCTTTTCCAGCCAACGAAGAAAGCCCGGAGCCGGCGGACGAAGAACCGAGTCGGCCCTTCCCGCTCCGCATCGATCGCCTGAGGCTGGAACGCGGCCTGGTGCATTTCCAAGACCAGCGCCCGGGCGAGACCGTGGATTTCACCTACGACCCGCTCGACCTGGAACTGCATAACCTGCGCACCCGCTCGGATGACGAGGCCGAGGCGCAGTTCGTGGCGCAGGGTCCGGCGGGCGGCACCATTCACTGGCGCGGCCAGTTGCAACTGCTGCCGTTCAGCTCCAGCGGCCACCTGGAACTGAAGGATCTCAGCCTGGCCAGCGTCTGGCCCTATGTGCAGGAAAGCCTTGCGGTGTCCTTGCAGGAAGGCGTGCTGAACGCCGCAACCGATTACCAACTGGACCTGAGCGAAGGCACGCAACTGGTTCTGGCGAATGCCCAACTGCGCCTGGCGCCCTTTGCCCTGCTGGATCTCGACGGCCAGCCGCGCCTGCGCCTGGCGCATCTGGAAGTGCAACAGGCCGGTCTGGATCTGCGCGCACAACGCGTGGAAATCGGCCAGCTGCGCAGCGCCGGGCTGGAAACCTGGGCCGCACGCGAAGCGGACGGCGAAATCGACTGGCTGAATCTGCTGGGCCAGAACGACACAGCTGTTAATGCCCCCTCGGAAGCGGCGGAAACCGAAGCCGCTGGCGCGGAGACCAAGCCCTGGCAAATCCTATTGCATGACGGCCAGCTGCGCGGCTACCGCGTCCATCTGACCGACCGCGCCACCGAGCAGCCAGTCGAGCTGCTGGTCGGCCCGCTGGATCTGGATGTACAGCAGTTCGACAGCTCGGGGCAGACACCTTTCCAGCTGCGGCTGGAAAGCGGCCTGGGCGAACAGGGGCGAGTGCAGGCCGCAGGCGAAGCGGGCCTGCAGCCGCTGGCCGCGCAACTGAATGTCCAGCTGCAAGGCATCGATCTGCGCGTCGCCCAGGCCTATCTGTCGTCCTATGTGCGTCTGGAAGTGCTTGGCGGCCAACTGGCGGGGGAACTGGATGTGCAGGCGACCCAGGCGGAACAGCTGGCCCTGCGCGTCAGAGGTCAGGCCGGCATTCAGGGGCTGCATACCCGCGACACCCTGCGCCACCGGGACTTTCTCAAATGGCAGGCGCTGCGCGTCAACGGCCTGGATTACCAGCACGGCGAGCAACTGCGCATCGAGGGCATCGAGCTGGAGCAGCCCTACGCACGACTGATCATTCAGGAAGACCTGAGCACCAACATCAACGAGCTGATCGTCGAACAGCCCGCCTCGGTCGAAGCCGCCCCGCCAGCGCCCGAAGGGCCGGCGTTGGGTATTCATATCGGCGGCATTACCCTTCGCGATGGCTCGGCCAACTTCGCCGACTTCAGTTTGCGACCGAACTTCGCCACCGCCATCCAGCAGCTCAACGGCAAGATCGGCACCCTCGACAATCAGGGCAAACAGCCCGCCAGTGTCGATATCACCGGCAAGGTGGATCGCTACGCGCCCGTCACCATCAAGGGGCGCCTAACGCCGTTCGATCCACTGCACCAACTGGATATTGCCACTGCCTTCAAGCAGGTGGAGCTGACCACGCTGACGCCCTATTCCGGCAAGTTCGCCGGTTACCGCATCCGCCGTGGCCGCCTGAACCTGGACCTGCACTACCGCATCGATGAGAGCCGGCTCAACGCCGAGAACCACGTGCTGCTGGAAAACCTGCAGCTGGGCGAGCGAGTCGACAGCGACGATGCCGTGGATCTGCCCGTGCGCCTGGCCGTGGCGCTGCTCAAGGACACCCAGGGCAACATCGACATCGCACTGCCGATCCAAGGCGACCTCAACGATCCGCAATTCAGCATCATGCCGATCGTCTGGCAGACCCTGCGCAACCTCATCCTGCGCGCCGTGCAGGCGCCCTTCAAGTTCGTCGCCGGGCTGGTGGGCGGCGGCGATGAAGACCTCGACCGCATTCCCTTCGCGCCCGGCAGCAGCGCACTCAGCGATGCCGGTCGCCAGCGCCTCGATACCCTGGCGGCGGCCCTCAAGCAGCGCCCGATGCTGCGCCTGGAAGTCGAGGGCGCCAGCGCCGTGGGCAGCGACGGTCCCCTGCTGGCGGAACAGCGCCTGCAGCGCGAATATCAGCAGCTCTGGTACAACAGCCTGCAACGGCGCGGCAAGACGGTTCCCGCCACGCCAGGCGAACTGGAGATCGACGACGATCTGCGCGAATCTTTGCTTGAAGCCATCTACCGCAGCCAGCTCCAGCAGCCGCCAGCCGAGTGGACGCAGCTCGAAGACGAACAACGCCACGCCAACATGCGTCAAGCGCTCTTGAAACACTGGAGCGACAACCCTTCCGCGCTGCGCCGGCTGGGCCAAGCACGCGCCGCCAGCATCAAGGCCTATCTGGTGGATCAGGGCGGGCTTGAGGACAGCCGCATCTACCTGCTGGACAGCACCCAGGCTCCGCCCGGAACCAGCGGTGCCGTCGATACGCTGTTGCACCTGGACAGCCAGTGATGGGCAGATTGCTGTTCGCCGCCCTGCTGTTGGCGCCCATGGCCGAGGCCTCGTCGACCCTGCGCTGCGGCAGTGAGCTGATCAGCCTGGGCGATACGGCCTGGGAAGTGTTACGCAAGTGTGGCGAGCCGGCGGACCGCTCCCAGCAGGGTCTGAAACTGCAACGCGACGAACAGGGACTGCGTTATGACGTAGGCGTTGAGGAGTGGCTCTACGGGCCGCGCAACGGCATGTATCACCTGCTGCGCTTCGAGGGCGGCCGGTTGCGGAACATCCGCAGCGAACGCGATCTATAAACGCCAAAGCCGCCTGGGCGGGCGGCTTCGGGCTTTCAACATGGCGGGTTCAGTCGATGGTTTTCAACCCATCAGCCATAACTTCGCGTACGCCCTGGATCTGCTTGGCCTTGGTGATCGCCATCTCGCGTTCGGCCTCGGTGGCCACCGTGCCGCTCAGCGAGACCACGCCATCCTTGGTTTCCACGTTGATATCCATACCCGGCGTGCTGTCATCTACCAGCAACGCGGATTTGACCTTGGTGGTGATCCAGGTATCGGACACCGCATCACCCGCCTCGTCCATGGCCGACTCACCCGCCGCCAGCAAGAGACCTGCCGTGGGCTGATCCGCCCAGGCGGGCGTGAGGGACAGGCCAAGCAGCAGGGCTAGCGCGGAGGCGCTCAAGGTTGTCTGGAGGTTCTTCATGCTGTTCACTCCTGTGTTTTCAAGGGACGCCACGGCGCTCTCCGGCCGAGGTGCATAAGTAGACCCGGCCATCCCGAGTGCAGTTCAGACCACCTGCCGAGTCGCTGGAAACCCAGCCGCCCTGTTTCCCTTCCGCCATAAACGAAAAAGGCCCCTTGCGGGGCCTTCTTCGTAGCGGTGTCGCTTAGGCCTGAGAGGCCTTGGCAGCGGCAACGTCCTTGATGGAGAGCTTGATGCGGCCGCGGTTGTCCACGTCCAATACCAGCACTTCCACTTCCTCGCCTTCCTTGAGGATGTCGGTGACCTTCTCCACGCGCTGATCGCTCAGCATGGAGATGTGCACCAGACCGTCCTTGCCCGGCAGGATGTTGACGAAGGCACCGAAATCGACGATGCGCTCGACGCGGCCGGTGTAGATCTTGCCGATCTCAGCCTCGGCGGTGATCGCCAGCACGCGCTGACGGGCAGCCTCGGCGGCTTCCTTGGTCTCACCGAAGATCTTCACGGAACCGTCGTCTTCGATGTCGATGGAGGCCTTGGTTTCTTCACAGATGCCACGGATGGTGGCGCCGCCCTTGCCGATCACGTCACGGATCTTGTCCGAGTCGATCTTCATGGCAATCATGGTCGGGGCGTTGGCCGACAGCTCGCTGCGCGACTGGGCAAGCACCTGGTTCATCTGGCCGAGGATGTTCAGACGCGCTTCCAGAGCCTGGTTCAGCGCGATTTCCATGATCTCTTCGGTGATGCCCTGGATCTTGATGTCCATCTGCAGCGCGGTCACGCCATTGGCGGTACCGGCAACCTTGAAGTCCATGTCGCCCAGGTGGTCTTCGTCACCGAGGATGTCGGTCAGAACGGCAAACTTGTCGCCTTCCTTGACCAGACCCATGGCGATACCGGCCACCGGCGCCTTCATCGGCACGCCGGCGTCCATCAGGGCCAGCGAGGCGCCGCAGACGGAAGCCATCGACGAGGAACCGTTGGATTCGGTGATTTCCGACACTACGCGAATGGTGTAGGGGAATTCGTCGTTGCTCGGCAGCATGGCGGCCACGCCACGACGGGCCAGGCGACCGTGACCGATTTCGCGACGACCGGTGGCGCCCATGCGACCACACTCGCCGACCGAATAGGGCGGGAAGTTGTAGTGCAGCATGAAGGGGTCTTTGCGCTCGCCTTCCAGGGTGTCGAGCAACTGCGCATCACGGGCGGTGCCGAGGGTGGCAACCACCAGGGCCTGGGTTTCGCCACGGGTGAACAGTGCGGAACCATGGGTCTTGCCCAGCACGCCGACTTCGATGTTCAGCGGACGTACGGTGCGGGTGTCACGGCCATCGATACGCGGCTGACCGTTGACGATGTTCTCGCGCACGGTCCGGTATTCGATCAGGCCGAAGGCTTCC
>DATJDB010000063.1:0-4617 GCA_035497635.1 Pseudomonas sp.
GGCGCTGGTGCCGCTGCAGGACACCAACGACACCTTCATGGCCAACATGCAGAAGAACGGCACCTACTCGGTGGTGCCGCGCATTCCCGCGGGCGAAATTACGCCCGACGGCCTGATCGCCATCGGCGCGGTCGCCAAGAAGTACCAGCTGTACACCAAGATCACCGGCGGCCAGCGCATCGACCTGTTCGGCGCGCAACTGCACGACCTCCCGGAGATCTGGGGCGAGCTGATCGAGGCGGGATTTGAAACCGGCCACGCCTACGGCAAGTCGCTGCGCACGGTGAAATCCTGCGTCGGCAGCACCTGGTGCCGCTACGGCGTGCAGGACAGCGTCGGCATGGCCCTGACCCTGGAGAACCGCTACAAGGGCCTGCGCGCGCCACACAAGTTCAAGTTCGGCGTCTCCGGCTGCACCCGCGAATGCGCCGAGGCGCAGAGCAAGGACATCGGTGTGATCGCCACCGAAAAGGGCTGGAACCTGTACATCTGCGGCAACGGCGGCATGCGTCCGCGCCACGCCGAGCTGTTCGCCACCGACCTGGACGACGCCGGCCTGATCCGCACCATCGACCGCGTGCTGATGTTGTACATCCGCACCGCCGACAAGCTGCAGCGCACCTCGGTGTGGCGCGAAAGCCTGGACGGCGGCCTGGACTACCTCAAGGCGGTGATCCTGAACGACAGCCTGGGCCTCGGCGCCGAGCTGGAGCGCCAGATGCAACTGGTGGTGGACCGCTACGAATGCGAATGGGCCAACGCCCTGAAGGACCCGGAGAAGCTCAAGCGCTTCCGCACCTTCGTCAACGATCACCGCGACGACCCGGACATCCACTTCGTACGCGAGCGCGGCCAGCGCCGCCCGGCTCGCGCCTCCGAACTTTCCCTGATTCCCGCCGAGGAGGTGCTCTGATGAATATGTACGCCCCGCTTCAATCCGCAACCACGTTGCAATGGCGCGCCCTGTGCAGCCGCCAGGACCTGGTGGCCCAGTCCGGCGTGGTCGCCTGGCTGGACGGTACGCAGGTGGCGCTTTTCCAGCTTGGCGAAGAGGTTTTCGCCATCGAGAACCGTGATCCGAAATCCGGCGCCAACGTGATCGGTCGCGGCATCGTCGGCTCCCTCAAGGGCCAGACAGTGGTGGCCGCACCGCTCTACAAGCAGCACTTCCGGCTGACCGACGGCCTGTGTCTGGAGGATCCGCAGCAGTGCCTGCGCGTCTGGCCGGCGCGGCTGAACGGCGACGCCGTGGAGATCGGCCTGGACTGAATCCGGCCGTTTGCCCCGCTCGCCTTATTGCATCTCTTACTTCGGGAATACCCAGCATGTCCTACATCGTCCCTGCCGAGTTCGTCACCAAGATGGTCGACGCCGGTGAATCCAAGATCCACATGTCCACCCGCGACACCCTGATCCGCGCCTTCATGGCCGGCGCCATCCTCGCCCTGGCGGCGGTGTTCGCCGTCACCATCACCGTGCAGACCGGCTCGGCGCTGATGGGCGCCATGCTCTTTCCGGTCGGCTTCGTGATGCTCTATCTGATGGGCTTCGACCTGCTCACCGGCGTGTTCATGCTCACCCCGCTGGCCCTGCTCGACCGCCGCCCCGGCGTCACCGTCGGCGGCATCCTGCGCAACTGGGGGCTGGTGTTTCTCGGCAACTTCGCCGGCGCGCTGACCGTGGCCTTCATGATGGTGTTCGTCTTCACCTACGGCTTCTCCACCGAGCCGGGCGAAGTGGCGCAGAAGCTCTCGCACATCGGCGAGGCGCGCACCCTGGGCTACGCCCAGTACGGTGCGGCCGGCTGGGCGACCATCTTCCTGCGCGGCGTGCTGTGCAACTGGATGGTGTCGATGGGCGTGGTGGGCGCGATGATCTCCACTACCGTCGGTGGCAAGGCGATCGCCATGTGGATGCCGGTCATGCTGTTCTTCTACATGGGCTTCGAGCACTCGGTGGTGAACATGTTTCTGTTCCCGGCCGGGCTGATGATGGGCGGCGACTTCTCGATCATGGACTACATGCTCTGGAACGAGATCCCCACCGCGCTGGGCAACCTGGTCGGCGGCCTGGCCTTCACCGGCCTGACGCTGTACGCCACCCATGTGCGTACTGCGCCGAAGCGTGCGGTGCTGTAAATCAGCCTGCCAGTCGTAACCCCTCTGCCATCAAGGGAGAGGGGTTCATCCGCTTCCAGACAGTCCAGCCATGACCACGACTCTCGCCGTCACCGCCGGTCAGTTCTCGGACAAGGGCCGCAAGCCCTTCAACCAGGACTTCCACGGCCTGCGCCTGCCCGAACCGGAGCAGCAATCCAGCAAGGGCATCGCCCTGGCCATCGCCGACGGCATCAGCAGCAGCGACGTCAGCCACATCGCCAGCGAAACGGCGGTCAAGAGTTTCCTGGAGGACTACTTCTGCACGCCGGACGCCTGGTCGGTGAAGCAGTCCGGCCAGCGCGTGCTGGTGGCTGCCAACGCCTGGCTGTACGCCCAGACGCGACGCGGCCCTTACCGCTACGACCGCGACCGCGGCCATGTCTGCACCTTCAGCGCGCTGGTACTGAAATCCACCACCGCGCACCTGTTCCATGTCGGCGATGCGCGCATCTACCGGCTGCGCAACGGCCAGCTGGAACCGCTGACCGAGGAACATCGCGTCTGGCTGTCGCCGGAACAGAGCTGCCTGGGTCGCGCGCTGGGTATCAATCCGCATCTGGAGATCGACTATCGCACCCTGCCCCTGCAGGTGGGCGATCTGTTCCTGCTGCTGACCGATGGCGTGCATGAATGGCTGAGCGAGACGACCTTGCTCGCCCTGATCGATGCGCACGGCGCGGATCTCGACATCACCGCCCGCCGCCTGGTGCTGGAAGCCCATGCCCGGGGCAGCCCGGACAACCTTACCGCCCAGCTGGTGCGTATCGACGCCCTGCCCGACGGCGAGGCCGGCGAAGTCCAGCGCCAACTCGACGAACTGGCGCTGCCGCCGCTGCTGGAACCGCCGGCGCGCTTCGAGGGCTACCGCATCCTGCGCGAACTGCATGCCAGCAGCCGCAGCCATGTCTACCTGGCCGAGGACGAGCGCAGCGGTGAGCGGCTGGTGCTCAAGACACCCTCGCTGGACCTGCGCCACGACCGCGCCTACCTGGAACGCCTGCTGCTGGAGGAGTGGATCGCCCGCCGCCTGCACAGCGCGCATGTGGTCCGCGCGCCGGCAGCGGGGCGACCGCGCCAGTTCCTGTACAGCGTGACGGAATACATTGAGGGCCAGACCCTGGCCCAGTGGATGACCGACAACCCGCGACCGACCCTGGAACAGGTGCGCGACCTGCTGGAACAGATCGCCCGCGGCCTGCGCGCCTTTCACCGCCTGGAAATGCTGCACCGCGACCTGCGCCCGGAAAACATCCTGATCGACGCCGGCGGCACCCTGAAGCTGATCGACTTCGGTTCGGCCCAGGTGGCCGGCCTGGCCGAGGGCGGCATGGACCCGGACAACCCGATACCCGGCGCGCTGGCCTACACCGCGCCGGAGTACTTCCTCGGCGAAGGCGGCAGCGTGCGCTCGGACCTGTTCTCGCTGGGCGTGATCGCCTACCGCCTGCTGGGCGGCGATCTGCCCTACGGGGCCGAAGTGTCCCGCGCCCGTAGCCGCACCGCCCAGCTGCGCCTGCGCTACCGCCCGCTGTGGCGCGAAGACCGCGACCTGCCGCCCTGGCTCGACACCGTGCTGCGCAAGGCTGTCCATCCCAACCCGGCACGCCGCTACGGCGAGCTTTCCGAATTCCTCCACGACCTGCGCCAGCCGCCACCGGAACTGCTGCATCGCGCGAAAGCGCCGTTGCTGCAACGCCATCCGTTGCGCTTCTGGCAGACGCTGGCGTGGGTGCAGATGGCTGTATTGCTAGTGCTGGTGCTGCGCTAACACAATTTTTTGTAGGAACGAATTCATTCGCGAGCTTTTGGCTGAGTGCTGCATGAAACCAGAAGCTCGCGGACGAGTCCGCTCCCACAGAAGAAGTGTGCCTACCTATCGGCTGATCGCCGCCACGCCTGCGGCGAGATCCCGCTCCAGCGCCGGAAGGCCCGGGAAAACGCGGTCTCATCGCCATACCCCAGATGCAACGCCAGCTCGGTGATCGACTGCCCGGATTGGCGCAGTTGCTGGCAGGCTTCTTCGTAACGCACCTCGTCCAGCAAGGTGCGGAAACAGGTTCCGCTGGCCCGCAGGGTCTTCTGGAGCACCCGCGGATGCTGCCCGAGCAGCCGCGCCGCCACCGGTAGGCTGACCTCACCGGTGGTCAGGATCGACTGCAGCACGAAGCGCAATTGCGACACTGGATCGGTCTGCTCGCTGCCCAGAAAGGACGCCAGCGACCCCCGCTGCGCCAGCGGACGACAACGCAGCAGCTCCGTCGCCGCGATGAAGGCGTTGTGCGGCTGCCCGAAACGTACCTCGCAGCCGAAGAACTGCTCGTACTCGCCCAGCGGCGCCTGCGCCTCGTGGCGAATCTCCAGCCTGCTCGGTCGCCAGGCCTTGCCGAACAGACTGCCCAGGCTGCGGTGCATCACTCCCAGACCCAGTTCCAGCAGCTGTCGCCCATCGATGTGCTCG
>DATJDB010000064.1:0-6626 GCA_035497635.1 Pseudomonas sp.
CTCGGGGCGGAAGCGCAGGGCTTCCTGCTCCATGTCCTGCTTGGCGGCGGTGAGGGCGTAGGGATCGAACTCGGTGGCGCGGGCCGGGTAGTCCTTGCGCAGCGGATGGCCTTGCCAGGTGGGGGGCATCAGCAGGCGGGTGTGAAAGGGATGGCCGGCGAAGCTGATGCCGTACATGTCCCAGACTTCCCGCTCGTACCAATTGGCGTTCGGCCAGATTCCGGTGGCGGTGGGCATGTTCAGATCGCTTTCCGCAAGCGCCACCTTGATCATGATGTCGCTGTTACGTTCCAGCGACATCAGGTGATAGAAGACGCTGAAGTCGGCGGCCGGCAGGCCGCGACGCTGGGTGCGCAGGCGTTCATCCATGCCGTGCAGGTCATAGAGCATCACATAGGGCTTGCTGACCTGGCGCAGGAAGGTCAGCACCTCGATGAGGCGCTCGCGGGAAACCCAGAGTACCGGCATGCCGGTCAGGGTGGGCTGGGCGGTAAAGGTTTCCGAGCCGAAACGGGTGGTCAGTTCGGCGACGATAGTCGGGTCGTCAGCCTGGTAGGGCGGGATGCACAGAGCGCTGTCTGTCGTCATGATCTCGGTCGCTTCTTCACGGTGAACGCCGCGCGCAGATATGAAGGCTGAGGCTCTGAGTCATACTTCATCCGGGCTGCGCAGGTGGGTAACCTGAATCCGCTGTTCACGTCGTTGCTCCTTCTGGGAAGGCATCTCGGCACGGTAGATGCCTTGATCGCCCACCACCCAGGACAGCGGACGCCGCTCCTGTCCGATGGATTCCTGCAAGAGCATCAGACCCTGCAGAAACGCTTCGGGACGCGGTGGGCAGCCGGGAATGTAGACATCCACGGGCAGGAACTTGTCCACCCCCTGAACGACTGAGTAGATGTCATACATGCCGCCCGAATTGGCGCAGGCGCCCATCGAGATCACCCACTTCGGTTCCAGCATCTGTTCGTACAGGCGCTGGATGATGGGTGCCATCTTGATGAACGGCGTGCCGGCGATGACCATGAAGTCCGCCTGGCGGGGTGAGGCGCGAATGACCTCGGCGCCGAAGCGGGCAATGTCATGGGGGGCGGTGAAGGCCGTGGTCATCTCCACATAGCAGCAGGAGAGGCCGAAGTTGTACGGCCACAGGGAGTTCTTGCGCCCCCAGTTGACCGCATCGCTCAGCACATCCTCGAGCTTGCCCATGAAGACGTTCTTGTGGACCTGATCTTCGAGAGGGTCGCTTACCATCTCCCGTTGGCCGACCGGGTACCGCTCGTTGGCAGCCTCCGGATCGATCCGGGTAAGGTTGTATCGCATCGCCAAAGCCTCATTGTCTTAGCTTCGCCTGTCGTTCGCGACGGCCGGTGGGTGCCCAGTCGAGCGCGCCGATTCGCCACAGATAAACAAGACCCGCCAAAAGAATTGCTATGAATACGGTAGCTTCAATGAGGCCGGCCCATCCGCTTTCGCGCACCGACACGGCCCAGGCAAAGAGAAAGAGTGCTTCGACGTCGAAGATCACGAACAGCATCGCCACCAGGTAGAACTTGGCCGATATGCGCAAGCGACTGGTACCTGTGGCGACGATGCCGGACTCAAAGGGTTCGTTCTTGCTGCGGCCCCAGGCTTTGCTGCCGAGCAGGCTGGAGGCGCCAAGCATGAAGGCGCAGAGTCCGAAGACTCCGAGAAGGAAGATTGCAAAAGCCCAATCATGGGACAGGCTGGCGACTTCGCTCATGCCGGACTCCTTACAGGAACGGCTGAAAATGTTGCGGCGCTCCCAAGGGAGAGTGGGGAAGGGCCACGATTTCTAATTCTCGAAAAATTATAGGTAACATTTTCAGAAGCAGATCCGCCGATTCTGGCGGGGCTTCAATCGTTGCCATTTGCTGGCGAATTGACTGTATTCGAGACATGTTCAGACGGGTTGCTTTCCCTCGCGCAATAAAAAGCCCCGGCATTTCTGCCGGGGCTTTTCGACACCGGATCGGCGGCATTCCTGCCGCCGATCGAACGCGTTCCTTAGTGGAACTGGTTCATGGTGTTGTCTTTGCCGCTTGCCTTCAGAGCAGCTTCGCCAGCGAAGTACTCCTTGTGGTTGTCGCCGATGTCGGAGCCAGCCATGTTCTGGTGCTTGACGCAGGCGATACCCTGGCGCAGTTCTTCACGCTGTACGCCCTTGACGTAGGCCAGCATGGCCTGGTCGGCGAAGTAGCCCTTGGCCAGGTTGTCGGTGGACAGGGCCGCAGTGTGGTAGGTCGGCAGAGTGATCAGGTGGTGGAAGATACCAGCCTGAGCCGAGCCTTCGCGCTGGAAGGTACGGATCTTCTCGTCGGCAACCTGAGCCAGTTCGGTGGCGTCGTATTCGACGCTCATCAGCTTGGCGCGATCGTAGGCGGAAACATCCTTGCCTTCGGCAACCATGGTGTCGAACACCTGCTGACGGAAGTTCAGGGTCCAGTTGAACGACGGGCTGTTGTTGTAAACCAGCTTGGCGTTCGGAACCACAGCACGGATGCGGTCAACCATGGCCTTGATCTGGCCAACGTGCGGCTTCTCGGTTTCGATCCAGAGCAGGTCGGCGCCGTTCTGCAGCGAGGTGATGCAGTCGAGTACGCAGCGGTCTTCGCCGGTGCCAGCGCGGAACTGGAACAGGTTGGACGGCAGACGCTTCGGACGCAGCAGCTTGCCTTCGCGGTTGATGACCACATCGCCATTGCCCAGTTGAGCCGCGGTGATTTCTTCGCAATCCAGGAAAGCGTTGTACTGGTCGCCCAGGTCGCCCGCTTCTTTGGTCACGGCGATCTGCTTGGTCAGGCCGGCACCCAGGGAGTCGGTACGAGCAACGATCACGCCGTTGTCGATGCCCAGCTCGAGGAACGCGTAGCGAACGGCAGCGATCTTGGCGAGGAAGTCGGAGTGCGGAACGGTGACTTTACCGTCCTGGTGGCCGCACTGCTTCTCGTCGGAAACCTGGTTTTCGATCTGGATGCAGCAAGCACCCGCTTCGATCATGCGCTTGGCCAGCAGGTAGGTGGCTTCCGGGTTACCGAAGCCAGCGTCGATGTCGGCGATGATCGGGACGATGTGGGTTTCGTAGTTGTCGATCTGAGCCTGGATTTCAGCTTCCTTGGCCTTGTCGCCGGCTTCGCGGGCAGCGTCCAGGGCGGTGAACAGCAGGTCCAGCTCACGGCTGTCGGCCTGGCGCAGGAAGGTGTACAGCTCTTCGATCAGACCGGAAACGGCGGTCTTCTCGTGCATGGACTGGTCGGGCAGCGGGCCGAAGTCGGAGCGCAGCGCGGCAACCATCCAGCCGGACAGGTACAGGTACTTCTTGTTGGTGGTCTTCAGGTGCTTTTTGATGGAGATGAGCTTCTGCTGACCGATGAAGCCGTGCCAGCAACCCAGCGACTGGGTGTAGACGGAGGCGTCGGCATCGTACTCGGCCATGTCCTTGCGCATGATGTCGGCGGTGTACTGGGCGATTTCCAGACCGGTCTTGAAGCGGTTCTGGGCGCGCATACGAGCGACAGATTCCGGGTTGATGGCGCTCCAGCTGCTGCCGTACTGCTCTTTCAGGGCGGCAACTGCCTTGATGTCATTTTGGTAAGCGGACATGGTCAATCCTTCACAAATGGGTTGGTCTGGCACCGACTCCCGTCGACCTGAGCAAGGTCGTGCAACGGGCGGCTCATGCAACCTGGAGGAGGATGGACGGAAACGGAGGTCGTCAGGTAGGGAGTGAGCAGAGGTACTACAGCATCTGCGATCTGCATGATGAATGCAGGAAAGGGCTGTGGATCACCAAGGCTTCCCCGTCCCTCGGGACGACTACGTTCCAGTCGCAACCTCGTCGATCGCCCGGTAAGGCTGAATCGGCACGAAGAGACCCTGCTGGTTGGCTTGAGTCGCTTCGGGCAGCTCTTCGAAAAGAGCCTCCTGGTTAGCGGGAGCGGGCGCATGATGCGATGGAACGGGAAGCGAGTCAAATTTTTTGTAGTGTTTTTTCCATGGCACTACATTTTGGCTTTTGCTTCGCGCCGTCTCATTCGAGGATTTCCACGCGGATGCGCAGCGGCTGCGATTCGGTGTGGCGGGTGGTCAGTTGATCGTGTGTGATGGGGAGGGATTCACCGGCAACTTCGATCCATTCCCCGAGGCGTCCGCTGAGGTGCGTTTCGCCCAGTAAGGAATCGCGGGCCCCGTAACTTTTGGGGTCCAGCTCGGTGCGGCGGGCGCTTACATCGAGCCGCACGCGTTCATTGCCAGCCAGCCTGACCACCAGTTGCAGGTCAAGGCCGCTTTCGCTTTCCTGGCTCTGCAAGTAGGGCGTGCCGTCCAGGTCGACGCTGAAACCCAGACGGGGCTCGCTGCGTTCGAGTTGCACGAACGCAGGCTGGCCTTCGCTGGCACGGATCTGCAAGGTCTTTCCGGATTGGCCGGCGCTCAGCACGCGTGGTGCATGGGTTGGGTTCCTGGCCGGCAGGTCGGGGTGCGCCAGCACGCGATAGCGGGGCTGGTTGCCGGGGCCGCTGTCCAGACTGATCAGCAACTGGCGCAGCGGCACATCCAACTGAGTGAGCACGCCGCGCAGCTCGTTGATGCGCTCGAGGCTGGCGCGCACCAGCAGTTGCTGCTGATGGGCGACGAGGCTCTCACCCTCATCGAGCAGTGCCTGGGCGACTGGGAGGAGTTCTTCGGCGGAGCGATGCTGCAAGGGGATCAGGGCTGTGGCGGCAAGGAGAGGCTGGGTGAAGGCCAGCAGTGCGGTGAAGATCGCGCGATGCAGGAACATGCAGAGTCTCTCCTTGATGGCGGACGGTAGGCCCGTCCGCGTTCCGGGGTCCGCTTAGCCGCTGTGCCGGACCATGTCGACGTGCGGGATGCCCGCCTCGAGGAATTCCGCGCTGACCACCTGGAAACCCAGGCGCTCATAGAAGGCGGTGGCATGTACCTGAGCGGTGAGAAATTGGCGGGTCAGGCCCGCTTCTTCCGCCGTCCGGATTGCCGCCTTCATCAGCATCGCGCCGATGCCGCTGCCGCGCCAGTCCTTGACCACGGCGACCCGGCCGATGTGGCCGTCGGCCAGCAAACGCGCGGTGCCGATGGGGTAGTCGCCCGCGCAGGCCAGGAAGTGGGTCGCCTCCTGATCATCGGAATCCCACTCCAGCTCCGGCGGCACCGATTGCTCGTTGATGAACACCGCCTCGCGGATGCGGCGCAGCTCGGCGTTGTCCTTCTGCCAGTCGGCAATCCGAATACTCAGTTCATTCTTCATCGGCAAGCTCCAGGCTCCCCTGTTTGACGAGCTCCAGCAGCAGGGTACGCGCCTCATCATTGGCCAGCCATTGGCCGAGATTGTCCTGATGCAGGGCGTCGGCGGAACAGAGCAGCTTGAGCAGATCGCGCAGGTCGGCCGGCAGCAGGCGGCTTTGGCCGCTGGCGAACAGCAGCAGGCCGAGATCGATCTCGCTCCAGGCCATGCGTGAGCTGGGGTTGCGTACCAGTACGGCGCCGTCTTCCAGGGCGTTCAGCAGTTCGTTCTCGTCGATGTCGGGACCCGCCACCAGCTCGGGGTACTTGGGTTCGGTCATGAACTGGCCGAACCAGGTGAGCAGCAGGCGTTCGTCGCCCATGTGCTCGGCCAGCAGTTTCTTCAGGCGCTCCAGGGCATCGCTCTGGATTTGGAAGGGATCGTCCTGTGGCTGCAGATCGGCATCGCTGTAGCGTTCCTCGTCGGGAATGAACTGAGCGAGGAAGTCGGTGAAGTGGGTCAGCACTTCGCTGGCGCTGGGGGCGCGGAAGCCCACGGAAATGGTCATGCACTCGTCTTCGGCGGTGCCGAAGTGGGCCAGGCGCGGCGGCAGGTAAAGCATGTCGCCCGGTTCCAGCACCCATTCATCGGTGCCGGCGAATTCGGCGAGGATCTTCAGATCGGCGTGGTCGAGTAGCGGGCTGGCGCTGTCGCACATCTGCCCGACGCGCCAGCGACGCTTACCGTGGCCCTGCAGCAGGAACACGTCGTAGTTGTCGTAGTGCGGACCGACGCCGCCGCCCGGTGCGGCGTAGCTGATCATGATGTCGTCGATGCGCCAGTTGGGCAGGAAGCGAAACTCCTCCAGCAGCGCGGCGATTTCCGGCACGAACTGGTCGACCGACTGCACCAGCAGTGTCCAGTCACGCTCGGGCAGGTTCTGGTAGGTGTCTTCAGCGAAGGGGCCGCGGCGCAGTTCCCAGGGCTGTTCGCCGTGCTCCAGCACCAGGCGCGATTCGACTTCTTCTTCGAGCGACAGGCCGGCCAGCTCGTCCGGGCTGATCGGGCTCTGGAAATCGGGGATCGCCTGGCGAATCAGCAGCGGCTTCTTCTGCCAATACTCGCGCAGGAATTGCTGCACGCTGATACCGCCCAGAAGTTGAAGTGGAATATTAGAAGTCATCGCTAACACCTTGCTCTTTCGAGCGGAGCGGAGTCGAAAATGAAAAACGCCCGGCGCGGCCGGGCGTCCTTGGGCGGTACGCGGATCAGATGCGCTTGGCCTGCGCCGCCGCGTTGCCGATGTAATTGGCCGGGGTCAGCTTGCGCAGTTCGGCCTTGGCCTCGGCGGGAATATCCAGGGTAT